>CP011020.1:0-360000 GCA_001023535.1 Pseudomonas chlororaphis | reverse complement strand
GCTGCATCAGCTCCAGGCTGCCCGTGATGCCTGCCAGCAGGTTGTTGAAGTCGTGGGCGATGCCGCCGGTGAGCTGGCCGACCGCTTCCATTTTCTGGCTTTGCCGCAGCTTCGACTCGGCCAGGGCGCGCTCGTGCTGTTCGGCCTCCAATTGTCCGGTACGCTGGGCGATGCGTGCTTCGAGCTGGTCGTTCCAGTCTCGCAATGCGGCTTCCAGCTGCACCCGCTCGTTGATGTCTTCGACGGTGCCATACCATTGTTCGCAGTGCCCGGCAGCGTCGAGGCTGCACAACGCCCGGACCCTGAACCAGCGGTATTCGCCGGTGTGCCGGCGCAGGCGAATCTGCGCGTCGAAGGGTTGCAGGCTCGCCAGGGACTGGTTCCACGCCCGGGCGATGGTGAGCTTGTCGTCGGGGTGCGCGGCGTTCAACCATTGGCGCCCCAGCGTCTGCTCCGGGGTCCGGGCGGTGTAGTCGTACCAGCGCGGATCCAGCGACAGCAGCGCGCCATCGCTGGTGGCCGTCCAGGGCCAGAGTGGGTTGAGCTCGGCCGCGATCCGGTAGTGCCTTTCACTCTCGCGCAGCTTTGCCTCGGTCAGGCGCATGGCGTGCAAGGTCACGGAGCGCTTCAAGGCCGCCCCGATCAGGTTGGCGTAGCCGCGCAAAAAATCGATATCGCTCTGGGTAAACTGTCGTGGATGGCGACAGTCGACCTCGAAGATCCCGAACGGTCGCGCTTCGGTGGCGCCATGGACCAGCACGTTGACGAAAGCCTGGACGCCGTTCTGGATCTGGAAGTCGTGATAGCGAAAACGGGTTTCGGTGGCGATGTCCGTGGAAATCACCGCACTGCCGGTGTCCAGCGAGTGGCGTTCGGGGGTGCCGTCCAGCGCCTGCACCCGGACCTGGCCCACCACGCCCGGGGCCCAACCGACTCCGTTGCGCACGGTCAGCGTGAGCCCGTCCTCTTCCAGCAGCATGAATTTCGCCATGTGGGTTTCGAGTGCATCGCCCACCAGACGGCACGCCTCGTCGAGGATGTGCTCCAGGTCGTCCGACACCAGCGCCAGCTCACCGAGTTCGGCCAGCACCTTGCGTTGGCGCAGTAACGTATCTTCCATTGCCATGTGGGTCACCCTTGCTCCGTCTTCCATATCCGAGGGCCGGGCGCGGGCTAGGTTCACACGAATCGATGACCGTGCCTGTTCACTTCATCTGTGGGAGTGAGCTTGCTCGCGAAGGCGGTAGGTCAGGCGCTGCAACATGGCTTGATCCACCGCCTTCGCGAGCAAGCTCGCTCCCCCATGGACTGCCTGGTTGCGGGCCATCCCTGGGGGAGCGAGCGGCTTGCGCAGCGTTATTGCTGAAGAAACTTCAACAAGTCCTGGTTCAGGCGATCCTTGTGGGTCTCGGTCAGGCCATGAGGGGCCCCGGCGTAGACAATCAGTCGGGCGCCCTTGATCAGTGCGGCCGAGGCTTTGCCCGAGGCGTCGATGGGGACGATCTGGTCGTCGTCACCGTGGATCACCAGGGTCGGCACGTCGAACTTCTTCAGGTCGGCGCGGAAATCGGTGGCCGAGAACGCCGCGATCGAATCGTAGGTGTTCTTGCTGCCACCTTGCATGCCTTGCGCCCAGAACGACTGGATCAGGCCTTGGGACGGTTTGGCGCCCTTGCGGTTGTAGCCATAGAACGGCCCCGAGGCGATGTCCAGGTACAGCTGCGAGCGGTTCTCCAGGGACGCTTTGCGCAGGCCGTCGAACACCTCGATGGGCAGGCCGCCGGGGTTGGTGTCGGTCTTGAGCATCAACGGCGGCACGGAGGACACCAACACGGCTTTCTTCACGCGTCCGGTGCCGTGGCGACCAATGTAGCGTGCCACTTCACCGCCGCCCGTGGAGAAACCGACCAGGGTCACGTCCTTCAGGTCCAAAGCTTCGATCACGGCTGCCAAGTCATCGGCGTAGTGATCCATGTCGTTGCCTTCCCAAGGCTGGCTGGAGCGACCGTGGCCGCGACGGTCGTGGGCAATCACGCGATAGCCCTTGGAGGCGAGGAACATCATCTGCGCTTCCCAGCTGTCGGAGTCCAGCGGCCAGCCGTGGCTGAACGTCACGACCTGGCCATCACGCGGGCCCCAGTCCTTGTAGTACAGCTGCACGCCATCTTTTGTGGTGATGTAGCTGGCGGACTGGATCACGCTGCCGACCGCGGACACCGGGGCGGTGGCCTGGGACGGGGTGGCGGCTTCGGCGCCGAGGGAGGTCAGTGCCAATGTGGCGACGGCCAGGGTGCGGTTCAGTGTGTTCATGGTCTCTCTCCTAAGGGGTTGGTCTGTCTGGTTGCGACCGTTGTCGATCGCTTGGTGTGCAGATTAGAGAGGGACGCCGATGTCGAGAACGGTGCGGGTATCGATAGCAACTATGCGCTTGACCGATAGCTGGGCTTCGCTCCGCTGGGTGGGTGCGAAACTGATGGGAAAGAGGCGCTGAGACCTGCTAGGCAGGCTCCACCTGCGCCGCCAGGTAAACTTGGCGGCGCAGCCATTGGTGCCCGGCATCCTTGTTGTTGCGCGGATGCCAGGCCAGCGACAGGCGCAGGGTCGCCAGTTCGATGGGGGGCTCGAACAGGTCCAGGCGGTCGCGGTACTGGGCAAGGAAACGCGCGGGCAGGGTGCACACCGCATCCGTTGCCGCAATCAACGAGGGCGCGAGGGCATAGCTTTGAATGGAAAACGCCACGTTGCGCACGCGGTTCAGCTCCACCAGTGCATCGTCGACCACACCTGCGAAGCGTCCGCCTTCGGAAGAGACGAGCACGTGGTCGAGGGCGCAAAAAACGTCGAGATCGAGCGGGCCGGTTCCCCGTGGATGGCCTTTGCGCTGGGCGGTCAGGAAACCATCCTCCCAGAGGGCGCGCTGCATGACATCGTCACGCAGGGCCTCCGGCACGGTGATCAGCAGGTCGATCTGCCCTTGCTCCAGGCGTTCGAACACATCGTGCGCAGGCTGAACGAAAGCCAGCCTGGCGTGCTTGGCCTCTCGCGCCAGGCCGGCGCAAAGCGCCGGTGCGAGGAGCGCTGCCGGCGTTTCGAATAACGCGATGACGAAGGTGCGGGTCGTTGTGGCCGGATCGAATGCATCGGGTTCACTGGCCAGGCGCTTGAGGCCTTCGAGTATCTGCAGCAAGTCTTGCTCCAGCGCTTGCGCCCGGGGCGTGGGCACGACGCCTCGGCCGTTTGCCGCCGGCACGAACAGCGGGTCGGCGAGGATGTCTCGCAAGCGTGCCAGCCGCGCTGACAGGGCCGGTTGGCTGATGCCCAAGCGGGCGGCGGCCCGGGTGACGTTGCGTTCCTCCAGCAGCGCCTTGAGCGTCAGCAGCAGTGCCGCGTCGAAATCCGTGTAGTTCATCATGATCTCCCGATCAGCGCCTTCAGGCAGGCGGCTGTACGGGCATCAAATCAAACCAGGCAGTGGTCTGTACAGGGCGGCCCGGGCTTGCTCGCCCGTCTCAGTCACGGTTGCGATAGACGGCCGGCACCCATTCATAGTGCCCGGCTTGCGCGCGAAGGTGGCCTATCCCCGGGAACGGCAAGTGCGCGGCCGCCGACAGGCGCGCTTCGTTGGCCGAGGCCTTGAACTGCTGTTGGCGCTGGGCGCGTGCGCGGTCCTGGTCGACGTCGAAAGTGACCGTCACGTCAGGTCGGGCAAACTGGACCGGGCCGACGTGGAGGAGATCGCCCCAGAAATCGATGCTCTCACCCTGGCTTTCGACCCGGTAGACGCTGTGGCCTGGGGTATGGCCAGGTGTCGGGATCGCCGTGATGCCGGGCCCTAGGGTCGTAGGGCCGCTGAAGGTCTTGACTCGGCCTGCATCGACGTAAGGCCCAACGGTCCTCTGGCTCTTCTCCAGGTCCTGGGGTTTGAGCCCCTTGGTCAGATTGGCCGGGTCGAGGAAGAAATCGACGTCGGCCTGGGCCACGTGGACGGTCGCATTGGGGAACATCATCTGCCGGTTGCGCGACAGCCCGCCGGAGTGATCGGCGTGGATGTGGGTGAGCAGGACGTCGCTGATGTCCTCCAGTTTATAACCGGCCGCCGCCAGGCTCTGGGGCAACTTGCCCGCCACCTGGCCAAACAGCTCGCCGGCTCCGGTATCCACCAGCAGCACCCGTGGGCCGGTGTCGATCACATAGGCGTTGATCGACGTCTCGACGGGGTTGCGAATAAAGCCTTTTTTCAGCAACGCATCGATCTTCTCGGCGCTGATGCCTCGCAGCAGCGGGTGCAGGTCCAGCGGCAGCGTGCCGTCGCTCAGGGCGGTGATCTGGAAGGCGCCGACCTGGAATCGGTAGACACCTGCCACCTGCGGTTTGTGGATGGGTAAGGGCTCCGCGACCGGTATCGCGGCGGCATTTACCGAGGTGATCGTCCCCGCCAGAACCAGGGTGGTAAACAGTGTCGCGAGCGGGAGGGGGACTTTGTTGAACATGTCGAAACTCCTTGATAGCGCAGGCTTCGTTGATCGCGCGAATCAGCGTAGGTCAGGTGCGCACCAGGGAGAACGGTTGTGTTGGTTATACGAGGCATCGGCCCGGTGGATGGCCAGCCGTTTCAAGCCGTGGGCTTTCAGTGGGACGCAGGCCACAAAGCCGGGCGGGGTGTCCGGCAGGCGAAAGTGTGAAGTGCTGGCGCCTTCGCGAGCAAGCTCGCTCCCACAAGGTTTTGTAGGGTCAATGACCTGGAGGGCAGTCCTTGTGGGCGCGAGCTTGCTCGTGAAGGTGGCGCATCAACCCCTCAATGCTCGACAGGCGCCTCCGGCGCTTGTTCAGCCTCGGCCGCCAGTTTCAGGCGATCCGCCTTGCTGATGTACTTGGGTTTCTGCGGGGCCAGTTTGGCGCTGGCCTTTTTCGCATGGGCCTGCAGCAACTGCTTTATTTTCTTGCGACGATTCATGACGGCTACTCGGTGTGTAAGCGCGCGGATGATATCAGCAGCGTGAAGCGCGCCGCTTTATTTGAAGAACGTGCTCGGTGTCTTGCCAAACTGCTTGCGGAACATGTTGGTGAACGCACTCGGGCTTTCGTAGCCCAGCGCCAGCGCAACGTCGATGATCTTCTCGCCCATTGCCATGCGCTCGACCGCCTGCAACAGGCGCACCTGCTGCCGCCACTGCCCGAAAGTAATTCCGGTTTCCTTGCGGAACAGCCGCTGGATGGTCTTCTCGTCAAGGTCCAGGCGGGCGCTCCAATCCGACAGCGTCGAGCCGTCGGCGGGGTCGCCTTGCAACGTGACGCAGATCTTCTTGATGCGCCGGTCCGCCGGCTGTGGCAAGTGCAGGGGCAGGGTGGGGAGCAGGGCGAGTTCATCGAGAATCAGCTGCATCACCCGGGCGGCTCGGGTGTTCGGGGCATAGGGGAGTTGCAGGTGCACGGCAACCTTGATCAATTCGCTCAAGAGGGCGGAAATGCTCACCGCCTTCGTTTCCGTCGGCAGGTCTGCGGCGGCATCGGGCCGGACAAACAGGCTGCGCATTTTCACGTGCCCGACGCAGCGCACCGAATGCACCTGCCCGCAGGGCATCCACAGCCCTCGATTCGACGGCACCGTCCACTGACTGGACGCCGTGTGCACCACCATCACCCCTTCGACAGCGTAGATCAGTTGGTGCTTTTCATGGGAGTGCGAGGCGATCAGCCAATTGTCCGGGTAATCGGTCGCCCTCCCGATCATCGTCCAGGCGCCTTCGTCGATCTCGAGCAATGCTTCATTCAACGGTTTGATCATGATGTCCTTTTTGCGACGGTTGATTCCCTTGTCCAGTGAGACAGACATTTTTGTGGATTCTAGGATGATGCCGCGCCTGTCAGAAAGTGCTGTCACCTTCTGCCTACGTTTTTTTTCAGACCCATCGCCTGGAAGCTTTGTCATGTCCACCACCGCCACAGCCTCGACCACGGCCTCCGTCGTCAATCAAACGAGCCCGCTTGTCATGCGGGTCATCGGTGCCTGCGCCCTCGCGCACCTGATCAATGACCTCATCCAGGCCGTGCTGCCTTCCATCTATCCGATGCTGAAGGCCAACTACGGCCTGACCTTCACCCAGGTGGGATTGATCACACTGACCTTCCAGCTGACGGCCTCGCTGTTGCAACCGTGGGTGGGCTATCACACCGACCGTCATCCCAAGCCCTGGCTGCTGCCCGCCGGGATGGTCTGCACCCTCATCGGCATTCTGATGCTGGCGTTCGTCGGCAGCTTCGGTGCCATCCTCCTGGCCTCCGCGCTGGTGGGCATTGGCTCGTCGACCTTCCACCCGGAAACCTCGCGCGTGGCACGCCTCGCTTCAGGCGGCCGCTATGGCCTGGCGCAGTCGACCTTCCAGGTCGGCGGCAACGCGGGTAGCGCCTTCGGCCCGCTGCTGGCCGCGGCCATCGTGATTCCCTATGGCCAGGGTCACGTCGCCTGGTTCGGCTTGTTTGCGGCATTCGCGATCCTCGTGCAGTACGGCCTGAGCCGCTGGTATCGCAACCACCTCAACCTGTTCAAGCTCAAGCAGGGCGGCAAGGCGACCCACGGCCTGTCCAGGCAGCGAGTGACCGCGGCCCTGGTGGTCCTGGCGTTGCTGGTGTTCTCCAAGTATTTCTACATGGCCAGCTTCACCAGCTATTTCACGTTCTACCTGATCGAAAAATTCCAGCTGTCAGTGACCAGTTCCCAGCTGTACCTGTTCCTGTTCCTGGGATCGGTGGCCGCTGGCACCTTCTTCGGTGGCCCCATCGGCGATAGGATCGGCCGCAAGAAGGTCATCTGGTTCTCGATCCTGGGCGTGGCGCCGTTCACCCTGGCACTGCCCTACGTGGATCTGTTCTGGACCGGCGTGCTGAGCATGATCATCGGTTTCGTCCTGGCCTCGGCGTTCTCCGCCATCGTGGTTTTTGCCCAGGAACTGGTGCCGGGCAATGTCGGCATGATTGCCGGCGTGTTCTTCGGCCTGATGTTCGGCTTTGGCGGCATCGGTGCCGCGCTGCTGGGTTACCTCGCCGACATCCACGGTATCGAATACGTCTACACCCTGTGTTCCTACTTGCCGTTGCTGGGTGTGCTGACGGTCCTGTTGCCGTCCACCAAGGGCGTCTGAACCGATTGAACGGGGCCGTGTTCCGGCCCCTGCGTACACCTCTGGTTGCGATATATAGGAGTCGCCGGCAAGTGGACCAAGCATGAATGAACTACCAACAGCCGGCGTCGGCCACGACGAGGCGATGCGCAAGAAGATCAACGCCGCCGTGGCTGCAAGAAACCTGGCGAGTGCGTCAAACAACACCAAATGGGATGAACTGATCAGCCATTTCCGCCAGCGCGAGGGATGGTGCCCGTCCTGGCGGTACAAGTCAGTCTCCGGCTACATCTCGGGGTGGGATGTGGAATGGTTCTACCATTTGCCGTTTCCATTCGCCTGCGTCGAATGGTTTGACATCGGCCTGACGCAAGAAGGCCCGTTCCGGGGACGGCTGCTGGCCCGGACAACCATCGACCACACCGACGAACTATCGGCAGTGGTCGCACGGATTGGATTCGAATTCGAAGTGCGTGGCGATGTGTTGAGGATCTGGGGTTATTTGCCTAAGTGCTATGAGGATTTTCCAGCGGCCTGATATCCGTGATCACGTATTCTTTCAATAGCCGCGCAAATAGCCTCAATCTAGTGACTTGTCTTTAATGGGTTACACCAGTGGACTGCACAGTTGTTATGGGAGTGCTTTTGCGTCCGGGGCATGAAGGGGGTGTCGAGTGACCCCAGCGCTATCGATATCCAGTCAGAAAACTCACCCTCAGTGCGCGACCAGAATAAGTTCGAACCACAGTGCGCGCAGAACTCGCGTACGGCTGTCTTCGAAGAAACGAATGCCTTGATACTGGAAGCCCCCTCAAGTATCCGTAACGCGCTACGCGGAACACTACCGTACGAAGCAAATGCAGCCCCATGGCCTTTGCGACATTGAGAACAGTGACAGTGAGTGACCGCTTTGGGGGATGTGATGAGCTCGTATCTGACGACTGAGCACAAGCAACTGCCCTGATATTTCTCGTCCATGGTCTAGTTCGTGCTATGAAGAGGCCTCAGCTTATCAGCTTGAGACTCCAGGTGTTGGTCGACCATCGTTGGTACCCTGATCAGGAGTTCAGGTCGGCCAAAGAGGCCGTATGGCCAGAGAGGCCTGCGAACGCAGGCATCTTCGACCCAGCTGTGTAACGTGCCCATGTCGTATGGTTGGGCGGTAAGACCGGCTCTACTTCAAAAAGTGATGACAATGACATTGACTGTCGAAGGATTGGTCAAGATAGCAATGACTAATCCGATAAATGCCGAAATCTGTTCTCGTTTGCCTGCACTCCACCTACGTCAGTGCTTTCTCACAGCAGGCTGCCTTTTCCAATCTGTCTGGAATCATCAAACAAACCTACCGAGTGAGTGGGGCGTAAAGGATTACGATGTTTTTTATTTTGATGATGACCTGTCTTGGGAGGCAGAAAATGAGGTTATCACCTCAGCTCAGCGTCTTTTCCGTGACCTTGAGGTAAATATCGAAATCAAGAATCAGGCCCGTGTTCACCTTTGGTACCACCAGCGGTTTGGCCGGCCTTATCCTCAGCTTCAGTCGGCAAGAGATGGCATCGATAGATACCTGGTTGCGGGTACGTGCATTGGGCTGGATGTTGAAACGAGCGGGGTCTATGCGCCGTACGGTTTGGCCGACGTAGCGGATGGGGTTCTGCGCATCAACCCGAGGAATCCTCAGCCAGATTTGTTCGGTCTGAAGGCCAGGAGTTACCAAGCTCGCTGGCCCTGGCTCCACATCGTGGAACCTTGTATCTGCGGAGGATAAATACGCTGCCTGGCATTGAGTCCTGACTGCTAGGGAGTCATTTCCTCAGGAAACAGGCCGACGCATCGCAAGGATGGCGGCGCCAAAACCGATGAACGTCGAGCCCACCAGCCGGCTGATCCATATGGAGAACGCTGGACGGGTCAGCAGGCCCTTGACCTGGGCCGCAGCGGCTGCGTACAGGCTCAGTGACACCAACGACAACCCCATGAATATCGAGGTGAGCAGCAGGAATTGCGGCAACAGCGCTGCGCCCTGGTCGATAAATTGTGGGAAGAGGGCGGTGAAAAACATCGTCGCCTTGGGGTTGGTGGCAGCGGTCAGGAACGCCGACTTGTAGAGCTTTTTGCGCGACGGGGCTTGGACTGTCCCGTCTGGCTGGATCTGCTGGGCGAGGATCGGCTGTCGAGTGAGCAACTGCCTGGCGCCCAGGTAGAACAGATAACCGGCACCCAGGACCTTCACCGCGTTGAACATCCATTCGGAGCTGGCAAGCAGGGCACCCAGGCCGGACATCGCCGCCGCCGACAGGCAGAACAACCCGCAGGCATTGCCCAGCGAAGACCATACCGCGTACCGCGGCCCGTAGGCCAGGCTGTTATTGATCGCCATCACGGTCGCAGGGCCGGGGCTTGCGATGGCAATCGCGGCGACCAGGGTAAAGGCCAGGATTGAGTGCAGGTCCATTGGTCTCATTCATAGGTGGTTGGAGACGGGCATAGTACAAGACAAACCTAGAATTGCCTGGATAAAGCCGCCATCAGGATCCCGGCGGCAATTGCTGGAAGCGGCTTGCGCAGGATCAGCATCATGACGGCGGTCGTCAGCAGGGCCAGCCGCGCACCGTTGTCACCGGTGACCGCCAGCGGCGTGAGCACCGCCACCAGTACCGAGCCGGACATGGCGTTGATGAACTGCTGCACCCGGTAGTTGATCGGGACGAATGACATCACGAACACGCCGCCCCAACGCGTCGCGAGGGTCACCACGGCCATGATCAGGATGATGAGGAATGTGCCGTAGCCTGAGGTCTCAATGCTCATGTTTTTTCTCCGTCCAGACCGCGCCCAGCACACCACCGGCCAATGCCCCGGTGACCACGTGGGCGTTTTCAGGCAGGTACCTGTACGCCAGCAACGACGCACCGGCGGCCACGCTCCAGATGATCAGCATGCGCAGGTTCTTTTGGCCTCCGAGTACCATGGCGAGCAGAAAGCAGCCCATGACCATGTCCAGGCCGAGGCTCACCGGGTCCTGGATGACGCTGCCGAACTTCAACCCCAGCCAACTGCCGAGCGCCCAGGCCGACCACAGCGCCAGGCCACCGCCAAACAGCAGGCCCAGGCCTGGCTTGCGGTTGCTGAACGCCTGCATGGACATCGCCCAGTTGGCGTCCGAGACCACCAGCATCACGCCATAGCGCCGGGCCCTGGGCAGTTCCCGCAGCCAGGGATACAACGTGGCCCCCATCAGCAGATGCCGGGCATTGATCGCGAATACCGTCACCACCAGCGGCAGCACCGGAACGTGCGGCCCCCACAGGTCAAGCACGGCAAATTGCGCGGCGCCGGCGAATACCAGCGTGCTCATCAGCAAGGTTGACGTTGCGTCCAGGCCGGTTTGCGCAGCGGCAAGGCCGAAGGCAACGGCGAAGACAATCACGAACAGGGAAATCGGTAACAGCTGCTTGAAGCCACTCCACACCAGGTTCCTGTCCAGGCTCACGGAGCCCGCTTCGACACTTAACACACTTCACCTCAAGTCGGACCGCGATCGGGCGCTATTGTGAAAGCAACCATTGGCTTCAGAAAAGCGAATAAGTTTCATGGGTAGCATTCGAATTTCGAATGCTGATGCCTGCGCTTCAATCGCGACCTGTCGGCCTTCGTTGACATGGCGACATGGCGTTAGCCGCAAGGTGATGATTTCTGTTGCCGGCGACATGGAAATCAACGAATGATGGGCACGGGACCCTGGCGAAATGACAGATGAGCATGGACTGGAACGACCTGAGGTATTTTCTCGCCGTGGCGCGAACTGGAAGCCTGACCCAAGCGTCCTCGGATCTCAGGGTCAGCCAGTCCACCGTTGGCCGGCGCGTCATCGAACTTGAAAAGGCCATCGGCATGACGCTGTTTCAACGTCACCCGACGGGCTATTTCCTGACCGATGACGGCCGTGAGGTGCTTCGGCATGCCGAGCTCGTCGAAGACCGGGTCATGGCCCTGGAACTCGGCGTCGCAGGCAGGGACGACAAGCCCGCCGGGACCGTGCGGCTCGCGACATCGGAGAACCTTGCAACGGACCTTGTCATTCCCGCGCTCCCGGCGTTCCGGGAGCGCTACCCGGGTATCTGCCTGGAAATCATCACCAGCACCGTCACGGCCGAGCTTGGCCGACGCGAAGCGGACATTGCGCTGCGCGTCGTTCGGCCCACTCGGGGCAATCTGAAGGTCAGGCGGGTGGGCCACATGACCTACTCGGTCTACGGCAGTCGGGATTACCTTGCGCGTCACCCCTGTATCGAAGGCGAGCCTTTGGGCGGGCGGCATTTCATTACCTGGGACGACAGCCACGGGTTCATGCCGGCCGCGGCCTGGCTCATGCGTGAGCACCCGCGTTGCAAGGTCGCGCTGGTGACGAGCAGTCTGCCGACCCAGATCGCTGCGGTGCGAGCTGGACTCGGCCTGGCGGTGATCCCTGACTTTCTGGTCGCCAAGGAAGATTTCATCCGCGTCGTCCCACCCGAGCAGATGTTCAGTGCCGAGGTCTGGCTGGTGACTCACGCAGACCTCGCTGCCTCTGCCCGTGTTCGAGCCGTCGCAGATTTTATCGCTGAGCATATGGTGGGCGCCGACCCCTGCCTTTCCGTCTTTTGAAAGGGCCTGGAGGGCACTGGACCGTCATGATGTCGGGGAGGTCTTGCCGGCCCACAGGTCGACGGGCCCCAGGCGATCCGCCGCCTGTGTCTCAAGCATCCAGCCGGGGTACTCGGGCGGTAGTTCGCTGACCGCGTCGAGCCGGGCGATTTCATCGTCACTCAGCACAATGTCGACAGCGGCGACGTTGTCCTCGAGCTGGCTGAGTCGTTTCGCGCCGACGAGCACCGAGGTGACGACGGGTTTCGACAGCAGCCAGGCCAAGGCGATGCGGGCCGGGCTGCAGCCATGGGCCTGGGCGATGGGCTTGAGGACGTCGATCACGTTCCAGGCGCGCGCCTTGTCCACAATCGGAAAGTCGAACGATGCACGCCGCGAATCTTCCGGTGCCTGGTTCTCACGGCTGAATTTGCCGGACAGCAGGCCGCCGGCCAGGGGGCTCCAGACCAGCAAACCCATGTTCTCCGCTTCCAGCAGTGGCTTGAGTTCGCGCTCCAGGTCACGCCCGGCGATCGAGTAGTAACCTTGCAGCGTATGGAACCGATCGAGGTTCAGGCGCGCAGAAATGCCCAGCGCCGTTGCAATCCGCCAGGCCTGCCAGTTGGACACGCCCAGGTAACGGACTTTGCCCTGCCGGACCAGGTCGTCCAGTGCGCGCAGGGTTTCCTCCAAGGGCGTCACGTTGTCGGTGGCGTGGATCTGGTAGAGATCGATGTGGTCGGTCTGCAGCCGCCGCAGGCTCGCTTCGACAGCGTCCATGATATGCCCGCGCGAGGCGCCGACATCGTTCCGGCCGGGGCCCATGCGGCTGTACACTTTTGTCGCCAGCACGACTTCGTTGCGCGCGATGCCAAGGTTTTTGAGCGACTGGCCGAGGGTTTGCTCACTCGCGCCCCCGGAGTAGACATCGGCCGTGTCGAAGAAATTGATGCCGGCATCGATACTTGCCTTGACCAGTTCGTCCGCCGCGGATTGGCCGACATCGCCGATGTGTTTATAAATACCGCTGCCGTCGCTGAACGTCATGGTGCCAAGGCACAGTTGAGAGACAAGCAGGCCGGTGTTGCCCAGGGTCTTGTATTTCATCGCGTTCTCCTCAAGACGCGGCAGTGTGATCGAGCCGATGAGCACGCTGCGCGTCCTTCATTGATGGTCGGTCACCAGGCGCGCTTGCCGTGCGTTCCTGGTGTCACGGACTAAGCTAGACGCTTCATTTTCGGAAGAGAACGCCAGAAAACGCAGGATGGTTTTCTGTTTTTGGAAAATCTGCGAAAGCGCCCGTGGCCTTTCAACGTCTACCGAGCGCGCAAACCGGCGCCTCAGATCAGGCAGTAGTCGCTGTATTGACCCATCCCCTTGTGAGCCCCCGTGACCAGATGGACGTAGTGGCCGTTTACCCAGTCCACCGGCAGGCAATCGTCCACCTGGAGCACGGCGTCGGTGTGGGCCTTGAGCCAATCCGCCGGCATGCGGCGCTTGCCCAATTGCTTGGCCTGGGCCTTGTCTCGGGCCACTACCAGCAGGTAGCGGTGGGCTTCACCAAACACTTCGCGCTCGTAGCCACCCAGGTTGATGAAAAACAGCTTGGGTTCGTCGGGGCCTGGGGCCATCGAGCTGAATTCGACGCGGTAGGTGTCGATGCCGTCGATTTCCAGCCAGGAATCGATATGCAAACCCTGACGGCTGCCGAACCACGCCTGGCGCAGTTGGGGGTACGCCTGTTCGAGTGAGTCCGCTTGGGCGAACACCACGTCGTGTACTTCGATGCTGGCTCGGGGGTGACGACCGCCGAGCATGACTACGTACAGCATGAAAACTCCTCACCAGGGGCTGCGCATAAATCTATACGAAGTTTGAATTTATCTGTACAAGAAACTAATCTTGTACAGATATTTTCGTATTCTACAGGTTCTCCATGGCGCACCCTGTTCGTTGGGCCTGCCTTTGCCTGATGCTGACGGTGATGGCCTCGGCCGCCGCAGACTGGCGAACGACGCTGCCCACCGCGCAACGGGTGGGGGAGGGCGATTTCACCTGGTTCGGCCTGCGCCTGTATACCGCCCGGTTGTGGACCGCCGGCCCGGTACAGGATTGGAACCAGCCCTTCGCGCTGGAGTTGCTTTATCACCGATCGATATCCCGGGAAACGCTGGTGCAGGCCAGCCTCGAGGAAATGCAGCGGCTAGGCCCCGACAGCGTGACAGCCCAATCCGTTGAGGCCTGGACCCAGGCGATGCAGGCCGCATTCGTGGACGTGCGCCCCGGCATGCGCATCACTGGCCTGTACCTGCCGGGCAAGGGTTGCCGCTTCTACGTGGACGGCAAGCTCAGCCATGAAGTAGCCGACCCGGTGTTTGCCCGGGCGTTCTTCGCCATCTGGCTGGATCCGCGGGCCCGCGACCCACAATTGCGCCAGCGCCTGCTAGGCCTGGCGGACAACGACCGAGGGACCTGAACATGTACAAAGCACTTTTGCTGGTGGCCTGTCTGTTTCTCGGCAGTTGCGGCAATGTCGGCGTCGAGCACTATGCCGGGGAACAACCGCGCTTGGACCTGGCGGCGTTCTTCTCGCGACCGGTGCAGGCCTGGGGGATGTTCCAGAAGCGGTCCGGAGAAGTGGTCAAGCGCTTCCACGTTCGCATCGACAGTCGCCGTGAAGGCGAGCGTCTGATCCTCGATGAACACTTCCTCTACAGCGACGGCACGCGACAGCAGCGTACCTGGACGATTGTGCCGGACGGCCCGGGTCGTTGGCGCGGAACCGCCGGGGATGTGATCGGCGAGGCCCGGGGCGAAGTGGCCGGTAACGCACTGCGTTGGCGTTACCGATTGGACTTGCCCGTGGAAGGACGGCATTGGGAAGTGGACCTGGACGACTGGATGTACCTGATGGATGAAGACACCCTGATCAACCGTTCGAGCATGAGCAAACTGGGGGTGGAGATCGGCCAGATCACCTTGTTCTTCCGCCGCTTGCCGGAGGGCACGCCATGAATTTGAGTCAACTCACTGAGCGAGTCACGGCCGGTGAAGTCGAAGCGCTTGAGTTGCTGTCGCTGGAAGGCGGCTTCTACCTCCTGCGCGCCATGACCGGTACCGGTCCGGTCACCCTGAGCGATGCCCAGGGCCAGCCTGTTCGATTGCGTTCATCCACCGAGCTGCGCCAGTTGCTGATCGATCTGCCACCCGTGCCGTGCACGTTGGTGCAGCATGTGGTGCATGATGAGATGTGTGGGCAGCGTGACGGCCCCATCGCGCCCTTGCGGCTGCCGTTGACGCTGGCTAGCCAGTGGTAGAGAGGCAGCGGCTCAGCGCCACGCCGCGAGGCGCACAAGCAGGGGAAAGGCCAATGCCCAGACCGCGCTCAACAGGATGCCCGTTTCCATGACGCCCAGCGGCAGCTCGACCTGCGCCACCCTGGCGCCGCCCAGGTAGGCCAACGGACCTCCCACTGCGCCGAGCACCGCCGCGCGCCAGACGGGCCGGCCGGTCCAGGCCAGGCTGTGGCGCAAGCCGCTGGCCAGGACCAGCCACAACAGCGCCAGCCACAGGGGCAGCGGCCAGCTGTCGAAGCGGAATACGTTCAACGCCCCTAGCAGGCTATCCAGCGCACAACCGACCAGGGCGGTGCGCAGCAGGGCCTTTACCTCGCCATTGAAGTCCGGACACAGCCACAGATGCAGGGCCAGGCCGACGGGCACCAGCAACAACAGCCAGGGATGCTGAGCCCCTAGTACGCAGATCCACCAGCCGACCTGCAACCAGAGGGCATTGGCGACCAGCCATCGCCTGGGCATCAAGCCTGTCCAGGCAAGGCCGCACGCCTTGCCTGGGGCGCGGCCCAGAGCAGGTGCGCCACACCAATGGCGCGCTCCTGGAAACCGCCCTGGCAATAACACAGGTAGAACTCCCACAGACGCTGGAACGTATCGTCGTAGCCCAGCGTCGTCAGTTCGGTACGCGCCTGTCGCAAGTTATCGCGCCAATGTTCCAGGGTGCGGGCGTAGTCCAGGCCGAAATCCTCCAGGTGCACGAGGTTGAGGGCGGTGTGACGGCTGGCGGTGTCGAGCATCACGCTCAGCGAGGGCAGGGCGCCGCCGGGGAAGATGTAGCGTTGGATGAAGTCCACCGAGCGCCGTGCCTGGGCATAGCGCTGGTCTCGGATGGTGATCGCCTGCAACAGCATAAGGCCCTCGGGTTTGAGCAGTGCCGCGCATTGGCGGAAATACACCGGCAGGTAGCGGTGGCCGACAGCCTCGATCATTTCGATCGAGACGAGCTTGTCGAAGGTGCCCTTGAGGTCGCGGTAGTCTTCGCGCAGCACCGTCACGCGCTGCTCCAGCCCCAGGGCCTGCACGCGCTGCACGGTATAGGCGTACTGCGCTTCGGAAAGGGTCGTGGTGGTGACCCGGCAACCGTGCCGGATGGCCGCGTGGATCGCCAGGCTGCCCCAGCCGCAGCCGATCTCCAGCAGATGATCGTCGGGGCGCAGTTCAAGCTTCTGGCAGATGTTTTCCAGCTTGTGCAACTGGGCTTGTTCCAGTGTTTGCCCGGCGTGCTCGAACTGGGCGGCGGAGTACATCATGGTCGGGTCCAGCAGCCGCTCGAACAAGGCATTGCCCAGGTCGTAGTGGGCCAGGATGTTGCGCCGGGAACCGCGTCGGCTGTTGCGGTTCAACCGATGCAGCAGTCGCAGCGCCGGGCGGCCCAGGCGCGCCAGGCCGCCTTCAAGGGCATCGAGCACGTCCAGGTTGGCGACGAACAGGCGGGTCACCAAGGCCAGGTCCGGGCTGCGCCAGAAGCCGTGGATATAGGCTTCGCCCGCGCCGATCGAGCCGTTGCCGGCGATCATGCTCCAGGTGGTGTCGTCGAGGATCTCCACTTCGGCCTGCAACGGGCTGGCGGCATCACCGAAGTTCCATTGCCGCCCATGGCTGAGCAGCCGCAGGTGACCGTGGCGCAGCTTGCCCAGTTGAGCGAGCACGGCGGTGCGGGCCAGCCCGCCGAGCAAAGGCGCCAGGCCCGTAGACTTGCTAACGCTCAGGGTGGAATTGGACATGGTCGGGGTTCTCGCAAGGTTGGCCGAGCGCCAGGTCGCCCGGGCGGGTCGTGTGGTCATGGATTGGGGTGCGCTTGAACAACAGGCGCAAGGCTTGCCAGTAAATGGCCGAGACAGTGCGCAGGCTCATCCAGGGGAACGCCAGGATGTATCGATGCAACGCCTTTCGATCCAGCGGCTGGCGGCGCAAGGCGAGGTCGGCCTCGAAAACCCTGTCGGTGCCTTGCCAGTTCTCCATGTGGATGCGCACGTGCTGTTCGTCCAGGGCGAATCGCAGGCGATAGTCCATGTCCATCGGCATGAACGGCGACACATGGAAGGCTTTGGCCACGGCGAACGGTTTGGCGAGGTCGTCTTGCACCGGCAGCACGTAGTGGAATCGCTCACGCCACGGCGTGTTGCGCACTTCGAGCAGGATCGCCGCCAGGTGCCCGTCGCGGTCGTGGCAGAAATAGAAACTCACCGGGTTGAACGACAGGCCCCAGCAACGCAACTGCGTGAGCAGGTGGACCGGGCCCTCGGGCGTTTGTCCCGTGGCCTGTCCGACCAGCAGGCGGGCGGCCTGGGCCAGTGAATCGCCTTGACGGGTCCGCGCCGGCAGGTAGTCGATCTCGCGCCAGCTCAGCGGTGCCAGGCGCCAGCGCCCCAGCCAGCGCGACAGGCCGAGCAGCCAGGCTTGCTCGTCCAGGTCCAGGTAGAACAGGCCGATCCGGTAGCGGAAGGCATGGCGCCGTGGCGACAGGCGACGGTGGCTGATCCAGCCCAGGCAAAGGCTGCTGTTCACAATGTTTCTCCGAAATGCTCAGCCACCTTCAGCGCGCTGACCACCCCGTCCTCGTGAAAGCCGTTGCCCCAATAGGCACCGCAGTAGTAACTCAATTGCTGGCCTTGCAGTTGCGCGTGGTCCGCTTGCGCAGCCGATGCGGCCAGGCTGTACTGCGGATGGGCGTACTGGAAGCGGGCGATGATCTTTGCCGGGTCCACCAACGCTGTCTGGTTGAGGCTTACACAGAAGGTCTCCGATGCCTGGATACCTTGCAGGATGTTCATGTTATAGGTCACGGCTGCCGGGGCCTGGTCGCTGCCGCCGAGACGATAGTTCCAGCTGGCCCAGGCCCTCCTGCGGCGCGGCAGCAGGCGGCTGTCGGTGTGCAGCACGACGTCATTGTCGGCGTAGCGGATGGCGCCCAGTACGGCGCGTTCTTGCGGGCTGGGCGCTTCCAGCAGCGCCAGGGCCTGGTCGCTGTGGCAGGCGAACACCACGCTGTCGAAGCGTTCCGGGCCGGCGGCGCTGGTCAGCGTTACGCCGACTTCGTCGCGGCTGACCCGGTGAACCTTGCAGTTGAGCCGGATACGTTGCGCGAACGGTTGGCACAACGGCGCGATGTAACTGCGCGAGCCGCCTTCGATGACCCGCCATTGCGGACGCTGATTCACCGACAGCAAGCCATGGTTGCGGCAAAAGCGCACGAAGAACTGCAGGGGAAAGTCGAGCATGTCCGCGGGGGACATCGACCAGATCGCCGCCCCCATCGGCACGATGTAATGCTCGATGAAGCGCTGGCCGTAGCCCTGGGCCCGCAGGTAGCTGCCCAGGGTGGTGCTGGCGTCGATACGCTGCTCGTCCAGGTCGGCGAGCGCCTGGCGATTGAAGCGCAGAATATCGCGCAGCATTCCCCAGAATCCCGGCGACACCAGGTTGCGACGCTGGGCGAACAACGTGTTCAGGTCGTGACCGTTGTATTCCAGGCCGGTGAGCGGGTCATGCACCGAGAAGCTCATCTCGGTCGGTCGTGAGGCGACCTTGAGCTGATCGAGCAAGCGGATGAAGTTCGGATAGGTCCAGTCGTTGAAGACAATGAAGCCGGTGTCGATGGCATAGTGCTCGCCACGCCAGGCCACATCGACGGTGTGGGTGTGACCGCCAACCCATTCGGCGGCCTCGAACACCGTCACTTCGTGTTTGCGTGACAGCAGGTGGGCGCAGGTCAGGCCCGCGATGCCGCTGCCGATGATTGCTATACGCATCGATCGTCAATCCTGTTCATGGCGGGCCAGGCGTTGGCCCAGCTTCAGGCGCAGGCACGCGGGCATG
Source organism: Pseudomonas chlororaphis (assembly GCA_001023535.1). Classification (NCBI taxonomy): domain Bacteria; kingdom Pseudomonadati; phylum Pseudomonadota; class Gammaproteobacteria; order Pseudomonadales; family Pseudomonadaceae; genus Pseudomonas; species Pseudomonas chlororaphis. The sequence goes on along the minus strand of CP011020.1, from coordinate 341,078 downwards.
GCCCCGAGCAGGCGCAACACCAGGGTGAAAATGCCGGGGAAGTTGATCTCCAGCGGCCGTCGGGGCAGACGCTTGGCGATATGCCGTGCGGCGCGCTGCGCCGACCACAGTTGCGGCATGGGGAAGTCGTTGCGACGGGTCAGTGGCGTGTCGACGAAGCCGGGGTTGACCAGGGTGACGTCGATGCCCTCGCGGGCCAGGTCGATACGCTGCGACTCCACCAGATACCGCACGGCCGCCTTGGACGCGCCGTAGGCACCGGCGCGGGGCAAGGCCAGCCAGGTCACCGAACTGCCCATCACCACCAGGTGGGGTCGCTGGCCATTGCGCAGCAAGGGCAGGGCGGCCGCCAGGCAGTGGCTGACCCCCATGAGATTGGTGCGCATCACTCGCTCGACCACGGCGGGGTCGAAATGGCCCGGTTCCAGGTACTCGCAGGTGCCGGCATTGAGGATCGCCATGTCCAGCGCTCCCCAGGCAAGCTGGATCCGGGTGGCGATCCCGGCCACTTGCTCCGGGTCGTCGAGGTCGCCGATGGCCAGCAATACTTGGCCGGGAAACCGCTCCGCCAGAGGTGCGAGGCTATCTGCGTGGCGACCGCCCAATGCCACCTGATGGCCTTGCTCCAGCAGGTGTTGCGCGAGCGCGGCCCCGATGCCGCTACTGGCGCCGGTCAGCCAGCAACGGCTCATGCCAACCGGCCCTTGAGCCAGCGGATGGCGCCGCCCATGACCGGGATGTGTTCATAGAGCAGGGCGCCGGCGTCGAAATAATCCTGGTGGAAATGGACCCGGTCGCTCCACTGCAAATGACTGCAGCCTTGCAGGGTGATCTGCTCGCCGCGGGCCAGGCGTGGATGACGGAACTGCAAGGTCCAGCGCAGGTAACCTTGCCCAGGCTGGACTTCGTCGGCGCTGGTGAAGGCATAGCGGATGTCGTGGGCGTTGGCGTACAGCTCGGTGAAGTAGGCTCGCAGGTCCTTCAAGCCCTGGATCTGATGCAGGGGATCACGGAAGATGATGTCTTCGCTGTACAGCTTTTCCAGTGCATCGAGGTTGTCTCCCGTGAGACTGGCAAAGTCCTCGGCGAATTGCTGCAGGTAGGCTGACATACGGCACTCCAGGCAATCCTGTACAAAAAAGAAATGTTGTACAGGTATGGCTGAAGCGTACGGTTAAATCTGTACAAGTCAATCCTCTTGTACAGTTTTTTGTTTCAACGATTGATCTCGGCGAGTTGCCGACGCAGTTCCGCGACGTCTGCTTCCAGCGCGCGAACCTGTTCCTCGGCGGCAATCTGCGCCGTAACGTCGCGTTGGATGCCGATGTAGTACGTCAACTGGTCCGCCTCGTTGTGCACGGGCGTGATGGACAATTCATTCCAGAACAGACTGCCGTCCTTGCGATAGTTGCGCAGGACCTGACGGCAGGGCCGGCCCTGGCTGATCGCCTCGCGGATAGCGGCGATGCCCGCCTGATCATGATCCTGGCGCTGGAGAAAGCGGCAGTCTTGGTAGAGGATGTCGTCGGCGCTATAGCCGGTGAGGCGTTCGAAGGCCGGGTTGGTATAGATGAGGATGCTGTCGTTGCCCTCCTGCTCGGCGACGACGATGCCATCGTTGGAGTTTTCGACCATCAATTGCAGCAGCTTTGCGTCGATCATTGGGCCCACCCACGAAATTATGCAGCGGTCTGCGTAGCGCACCTGTGCAAAGCGTCGGTGCGGTTTGCCACATGATGACCTACGGATGCTCGCCGCAGAAAGACTGTATGGGTTTAGAATGTGCCACCTTTCGGATAAACCCCTCGTATGACTGAAGCCACCCCACCCGATTTGCTGCCCATGCGTGACGTGGTCAGCCTGACCGGCATCAATCCGGTGACATTGCGTGCCTGGGAACGACGCCATGGGTTGATCCGCCCGCAACGCACCGACGGTGGTCATCGGTTGTACACGGTCGAGGATGTGCAGCGCATACGCGACATCCTGCGCTGGACGGCCGGTGGCCTGCCCATCAGCAAGGTCGGCGAACTGCTCGAAGGCCAGCACGAGGTGGTCCCGCCCGAGGACAACGCGCTTGACGATTGGCGTGCCGCCGTCGTGCACGCCACCAAGGCCTTCGATGCCCGGGCGCTGGAAGACCTCTATCACCGGTTGTTCACGCTATTGCCCAAGGCTGTGGTACTGCGCAAGGTGTTGATGCCGGTCTGGCAAGACCTGGCGGCGGGCAGTGCGTTGGGGGCGTGCAGCCAATGGCTGTTTCTCGACACGTTCCTGCGCAATCGCCTGATGCTGCGCCTGCAGAGGGATCAGGTGGATGCGCCGCACGTACTGCTGGCCGGTACCGAAGGGCATGCCGAACTGCAGTTGCTGTGCGCCGCCGTGCTGCTGGGCGGCAAGCAGCAACGCATCGACGTGCTCGGTTGCGGGCAACCCTTGCAAGAGCTTGCCCTGGTGTGCGCGGCCATCCAGCCGGCGGCGCTGGTGATTGCGTTGCAAGCGCCGGTCAACCCCCTCCTGGCCACGCGCCTGCGTTCGTTACAAATGGACATCGCTTGCCCACTGGCCCTGACGGGGGTGGGGCTGGCTGGCTCGCAAGCCGCCCTGCAAGGCATTCCGCTGTGCCTGTTGAACGAGCAGGACGCCGATGTCGAGGGCGTGCTCAACGCCTTGATCAGAGGCACCCTGGATCTGTGACCGCTTGTTTGCACGATTGCATGCAGGCATTGAGGCCAGCCAAGTGATGGCCTTTTGATTTCGGGTGGATCCCGCTAGAATCCGCACCCCTCTTCGTGAGCGGCAACTAGAACATTACGCAAGGAAGTTGATATGCAATTTGCAAAAGCCATAGGTCTTGTCCTGGCCTTGAGCCTCACTGGCTGCGCCAGCTTCACCAAGGATGAAGTCGCCCCAGTGAACCTGCCTTCGATGGCCGGTTATTCGAACAAGCCGAACGTCTATGTCGACTTCGATTTCTATCAGGGCGAACCTGACAGTGCCAAGGCCACCGAAGTGCCGCAGGCCCGCGACATGCTCAAGCCCGAACTGAAACGTACCATCGATGAATCGGGGCTGTTTGGCCGCGTGGTTTTCGACGAATTCCAGAAGCAACCCGGTGACTACAGCCTGCGCCTGAAGGTCTACAACCACGCGCCAGGCGGCGGTCAGTTGGTCTTGGCGTTCATCAGTGGTTTCTCGCTCGGGATTATTCCTGCACTGGCAACGGACCAGTACACCATGAGCCTGGAAACCGTGGATGAGCGTGGCCAGCCACTGGGCAAAGCCAACAACCATGACGCGATCAACACCTGGATGGGCATCTGGTTCCTGCCGCTGGCAGGCAATACCCCCAAGGCAGCCGTCACTGACACCTTCAACCGCCAGGTCAATGCGCTGTTGAAGAACTGGGTCGACAACAACCGCACGAAATACTCCGCTGTCGACACCCGCATTCCACGGGGCTGACACCGCTGAAAAAAAGAGCCGCGATTGCGGCTCTTTTTTTTTGCTTACTTCAACGCTTGAGTGAACTGCGGGTCGCTGTACAAGTTTTTGAGCAGGTCCTGCACCATCGGGTTGTAGTTGTTCGCGGCCGCCGGGATGGCGATCGGGCCGAAGAAACTGCTGTCCCATTCGCGCTGCACGTCCTTGGTGGCTTCGTAGAGAACCTGGTCGCCTTTGCGCAGCGTGAAGCGTGCGGACAACTCGCCATGACCGCTGCCCATGCCGGCCGTGAGCTGGTTCTTGATCAACCGGACTTGCAGCTGACGGTCAGCGCGAGGGTCCAGCAGACCCGCCTGGCGCAGTTCGTCGTTGATCGCTGCCTGGATGTGCAGCGGAACGCTACCGGCAGGCGAAGAGATCGGGTTCATGCGCACCATCAGCGACCCTTGGCCGGAATCGGCATCGACCTGGGCTTCACGCACGGGCTGCATGGGCACCTGTTGCTTGAGCTGTTGAACGTTCTGGAAGTTGGGTTCGTAGCGGGTCATGGTCACACCGCAGCCTTGAAGCAGCAGGGCGCAGAACGGTAGAGCCAGGTAGAGCTTCTTCACAGCAAATCCTTATGTGCTTTTTAAAGAGGCGTGATTATCGACAGATAGCTATGAGCCATCAAGGATTAGACGTGTGCAGTGCCGATGGAATGCCTGCCGGGCCGTTGCAGCTTGCAGCAGATGAGCAAGGACCGCTGCCTGTTGCCAGCGGTCCCCGGTTGCCAGAGGGCGTGTTATTGCGCCGCTTTCTCGATCAGGTTGGCCACCACCTTCGGGTTGGAAACCATCACCACGTGTGAGGCGCCTTTCACCACGACGGTCTGTTTGGAATGGGCACGCTCTGCCATGAACGCCATGGCTTGAGGCGGGATGTTCTTGTCCTTGTCGCCGTACACGAACCAGGATGGAATGGTTTTCCAGGCCGGGTCGGTCGCGGCTTCGTTGAGCGCGGCGACGGTGACCGGACGCTGACCGGCAGCCATCAGGCGTGCTTCGGCCTCAGGTACATCGGCGGCGAACTGGTCGTGGAACTTGTCCTGCTGGATGTACAGATCCTTGCCGCCGTCGGCCAGGTCCACCGGGGCCGCCAAGGCCGAAGCTAGGGTGCCGCCCGGGAACCGTCCAGACAATTGCGCCGCCGTCTCGCCCGTCTCGGGCGTGAACGCTGCCACGTACACCAGGCCCTTCACGTTGGGGTTGCCGTACGCCGCCTCACTGATCACCGAGCCGCCGTAGGAGTGGCCGACCAGGACCACCGGCGTCTTGATGTTTTTGACGATGCTCGCCACGGCCTGGGCATCACTGCTGACGCCCCGCAAAGGGTTCGCCGCCGCAATGACCGGATAGCCGTCCTTTTCCAGAATTTTTACCACGCCGTTCCAGCTCGAAGAGTCGGCGAAAGCGCCATGCACCAGCACGACAGTGGGTTTGATGTCGGCCGCGTTTGCAAGACCGGCAGTTGCGAAAGCGGTGGCGAGGGCCAGGCCAGAAAGAAGCTTTTTCATGAGTCACTACCTTTAAAAAGAAGAAGCGGGTGGTTGCCTGTTGTGGCGGTGTGCACGTTCGGGAAGGCCCGTGACGTCAGACCGAGACGTGCAGGCGCACATCGACATTGCCGCGGGTGGCGTTGGAGTACGGGCAGACCTGGTGGGCCGCGTCGACCAGCGCCTGGGCATCGGCTTGATCAAGGCCCGGCAGGCTGATGTGCAGGTCGATGTCGAGGCCGAAACCGCCGGGGATCTGGCCGATGCCGACGTGGGCGGTGATCGAGGCGTCGTCCGGGATCTTGCGCTTGCCCTGGCTGGCGACGAATTTCAGCGCGCCGATGAAGCAGGCCGAGTAACCGGCGGCGAACAGTTGCTCAGGGTTGGTCGCCGCACCGCCGGCGCCGCCAAGTTCCTTGGGGGTAGTCAGCTTCACGTCGAGGATGCCGTCGTTCGAAACAGCGCGGCCATCACGGCCACCAGTGGCGGTTGCTACAGCGGTGTAGAGTGCTTTCATGGTGTTTCTCCTGAGAGTAGATGCGGACGGTGCTGGTTAGGTTTTAGCGCCTTAAATGTTTGCGCGCTAAGAAGTTGAGTGAAAATTATCGCATTGAAATTTAGCGCGCAAGCTAATTTTTGGAAATACATTGAAATTTCCATTAGCTCATTGTTTTTAAAGGGAATATTTTTTAAGGCACGAAGACGTCTGTCCCGTTCGCGAGACGACAGGGGTGGGCTTGGCTTCTGGACTGCTATCGAAAACGTGCTGATTTTCGCTGACGCTGCGCGCGACCTCGAAGGCGGAGGTCGCGCTGTTCTTCAGATCACCGCTTATTGGCCACGGCTAACGAACGTTGCGATGCAGCATCAGACGCGCACTTTCGTGAAGGCCGCGCGTCAGTTCCTGCAAGCGCAGGAACTCTTCAGGGTGTTGCGCGGCCACGTCTTCTCGGGGCGTTGGCGAGGCCAGGTCATGCAGGGTGGGTGAACTGCCGTCGTGCTGCATCTGCAGCAGGAAGTGCTGGGTCACGCCGCCGATGATCGGGAAGGTGCCTTCGCGCAACACCAGCGGCACCACGCGTTCGCCTTCGGGGGCGGGCTGCTGGATGTCCCGGCCCATGGCGCCGTTGGTGAAGGGGATGCCTGCCAGGCCCGCCACGGTGGGCAACAGGTCGGCCAGGCCGACGGCCTCTTCGATCACGCGGGGCGCGAGGCCTGGGGCGTGGATCAGCAACGGTACGTTGTTGCTTTCCAGGCCCAGCTGTTCGAAGGCGGGCGCCATGTGCGGGATCTGGCTGATGCGTGTGTTGTGGTCGCCAAAGAACACAAAGATGCTGTTGTCGTAGTAGCCGCCGGCCTTGGCGATCTCCATCAGACGGCCGATGTTGTAGTCCAGCAGGCGCACCGCGTTGTATTGCTCGACGCTGCGCGAACCGGCGGCCTGGGCTTGTTCCAGCGTCACATCACTCACCTGGAAGCCGTCGTTGTGCTTGGGGATGGTGAAGGGGCGATGGTTGCCGGAGGTTTGCAGGTAAGCGAAGAACGGCTGGTCCTTGGGGACGGCGCGCAGCCGTTCGTCACTCTCCTTGAACAGGTCCAGGTCGGAAATGCCCCACACGTCCACCCGTGGCGATCGCCAGTCGCTCTCTTCAAACAGCTGTACATCATCGATGCTCTGGCGGATCAGTGCATTGATATTGGCCCAACCGGCGTTGCCGCCGATCATGTAGAACTTCCGATAGCCCTCGAACGCGTTGATCAGTGTGTGCTGCCGGGTGATCAGCGGGTTGCGCGTGGCCGTTTCCTGGCGGGTGACGTCGGGTACGCCCGTGATGCTGGCCCAGACGGTCTTGGCGGTGCCCGTGACCGGCACGTAGAAATGCTTGAAGAACCAGCTCTGCGTGGCGAGTTTGTCCAGGTTCGGCGTGGGATTGAGTGGGTTGCCGTAGGCACCGACGGCGCTGGTGCCGAGGGATTCGAGCATCACAAAGATCACGTTCGGCGGGCGCTCGCCGGCCAGCCGATAGGGCTGTACGCCTTGATGGCGCTTGAAGTCCAACTGCCGGGCATCCGGCCGATCCACCCCCAGGTACTTGGCGATTTGCGGATAATACTGGCGCACCAGGGCTTCATCGAACTGCGATTGGCCAGTTTTCAGGGTGTCGTACAGAAACAGCACCGGGTTCAGCCCCACGGCGGCCACTTGGCTGTTGCCGGAAAAGAATGCATCGCTCCAGCGCAGGGGCACCGGGTTTTCCAGGTTGAGGTTGGCGACGCGGCCGAGCAGGGCCAGCAACACGGCGACCACGCCCATCACTGAGACGGATGCCAGCGCCCACCGGTTGTGGGAGGTGGGCGTGCGGTCCAAGGTCAAGCGCTCCAGGCGGACCAACGCCCACACCCACGCCACCACCGCTGCCAGCCAGCCGGCGGTGATCCATAGCACCGGGTAGGTTTCCCACACCATCTGTTGTGAAATCTGCGCGTCTTGCAGGTAACGCAGTACCGTCGCATTGATGCGCACGCCCAGGTAGGCGTAATGACCGAAGTCGATGATGTACACCAGGCCGATCATCGCCAAGGCCACAGCCAGATACGCGCGCGCCAGCCAGCGCAGGGCCGGGAGGGTGCTGAGGTTCCAGCGCGGTAGCCACGCCAGCACAGCCAGCGGCAGCAGGAGCAGCACGGCCAAGCGCAGGTCGAAGCGCAGGCCGATGCCCAGGGTTTCCAGCAGCGCCGGGGTGGTCAAGTCCAGACCTGAAAAGCCCAGCAGGAACACCAGCCGCAGCGCCACCAGCAACGCAAATACCAGCCCGATCGCGCCCACGCCGTAGCGCAAGCGGCGTGATTGCAACGCGCTCATCATTGACCTCTGTGCCATTTCAAAAGGGGACGCCAGGCGATGCCGATCAACAACCCTGCACCGGCGATCAGGCAGTAGCCGGCCAGCAACGGGTCCATCAGATAATCCCAATAGTTTTCCGAGGCCTTGAGCCGCAAGGCGAACGCCAACGTGCCGATCGCCAGCATCCCCACCGCCAACGCATGCCTCAGCCACAGCATCAGCAGCGTCGCCGCTGCCACCAGCACGATCATCGGTCGAGGGTTGAAGCCCCAGCGGTAGGGGTCGAAATAGGTCAGGCCCAGCGTGGCGGGGTAGAGCACCAGGCTCAACAGACCGAACAGCAGCCACATTTGCACCTGGTGCCGTCGAGCGAGCGGCGGCACCACGCCCAGGCGGTTGAGCACGACCCACGCCAGCAGCACCAGCGTGCTGATGGCCAAGTCATCGGTAAAACTGCGCACGTACGCCGCCAACGGCAGCTCATTGACCTGCACAAAACTCACCGCCGCCAGCATTGGCAACAGCCATGGCCGCCAGGGTGCGGTGAACCGGAGCGTGCTCAAAAGCACGAACCCCAGCAGCACGAAACTCAAGTGGGCCTGCCACAGAGAAACCATCACAGACGCTCCGCCAGCCAGGCTTCGTTGAAGCTGACATGTTTGATGAACGTGTTATTCCACGAGTACACCAGGTGATACATGCCGTCCGGGCTGCGGCTGAAGTACGGGTACTCGTATTCGAAATCGCAGCCTTGGGGCTTGCATACGCGGTAGTCGAGGTTGCTGAGGAAGCGTTGCGCCAGCGGTAACCGTTTCGCACCGCTGGAGGCGCGAAAGCCTTCGCCAATGATTGCTTTATAGGCTTCGGGGGAAAACGGCTGACCGAGCGGGTCGGGCGACTGATCCAGTTCCACCACGGTGCGCCACTGACTGAGCTGGGCGTCGGTGCTGTAGAGGCTGAGCTTGAAGCGGCCGTCCTGCAGGTCGTTCAGGGCCACCAGCAAACCGTCGTCCGCGGTGCCCACCGCCGCCAGCGACGAATTGGGGTTGGCGGGCTCCAGTGGGTACGGCGGGCTCCAGGTTTGCCCGGCGTCCGCGGTGCGGCTGGCCAGCACGCGGTGATGGGTGTCGCCGGCATAGCGCAACATCGCCACGGCGCGCTGGCCGTCCAGCGGCACGATGGTCGGTTGCAGGGCGTTCTTGCCACGGCTGATGCGGAATTTGTCGATCACGGCGCCGTCCGCGCTCAGGTACAGGTACTCGGCAAACTTACCCATGAACTCGTGGTACACCGGCAGGCCGATGGAGCCGTCGGCGTGGAACACCGGGGCGGCGCGGACCAGGGTGCTGATGTTGAAGAACGGCGACGTCACCAATTGCCGGGGCGCTGTCCAGCTGGCACCGAGGTCATCGGAGACCATCACGTTGATCGCGCTGGTGGCCCAGCCACCCACCGAGACCGACACGTAGAACATCCACAGGCGATTATCCGGCGCCAGGGCGATCACCGGGTTGCCGAGCTTGCGGATGTGACGTTGGGTGCCATCGCGGGTGCTTTCCCGCGTGGCCAGTACCTGTTCGGCGCCCCATTCGCCGCTGCGCGCATCAAAGCGGGCGGTGCGCACCTGCACATCGGCGGCGCCTTCGCGCGAACCGGCGAACCACACGGCCATCAGGTCGCCGCCGGGCAGGGCCGTGACCGACGAGGAATGCACGAAATCCGTGAGCTGGGTGGACACGAATCGGCTGCTGTACTGCGTCGGTGCATCGACGTTTGCGGTGTTCGAAGCGACCTGGGCAAACGGCGCCAACACATGGGGCGGATGGCTTTGCCAGGCCGCGAAGAACACTCCCAGCAAGAGGCCAATCAATAAGGTGGAGCGCATAGGGAACCCGTGGCAAGAGAAATTACTGCCCACGTTCATCCGGCAGGCGCTTCCTGCGACCGGTGAGCATGGATAACGGCAGGTTGTCCCGCACCAGGACACTTTCAAACAGCGCCGCCAGCACGTGGATACACACCAGGGCCAGCAGCCCATTGGCGGCCGTTTCATGGACCTGGAGCGGCCAATCGGCGCCCCACAAGGCGTCGACTTCCTGCATCAGGAAACCGCTGACGCCGATCAGCAGCAACGCCAGCAACATCGACAGCATCACCAGCGCGCCAATGGGCGAGTGGCCCAGGCGATGTTGCGGGCGACCGTTGAGCAACGAGCGCACGTGGGCATTGAGTCTTCTGGGGGTAGGCCAGAAGTCCGCCCAACGTGCACTGCGCGGTCCGACAAATCCCCACACGGTTCGTACCAGCAGCCAGGCCATGGCGTAGTAGCCCAGCCAGACATGCCAATCGTCGCCGGCTTCGTTGAAGAAGTAGTTGGCGACAAAGACCCCGGCAATGGAGGCATGGAACAGCCTCACCAAGGGGTCCCACAAGCGCAGGGATTCGCCGGGCATCAGCCTTTGATCTCCGTCTTCACCGCCTTGCCGGTGACCGGGTCGTGGTAGATTTCGACCTTGCGCTTGTCCTTGTCGAAACCGTAGATCTCGTAGCAGTTGCCGTCAGTGACCTTGAATTTGCTGATGGTGTAGCCGTCAGCCTTGAGTTTGTCCTGGAAGGCTTTTTCGTCTTGCCATTGCGAGCGCTCGGCGGTGGTGCATTGCGGGCCGGCGAAGGCCAGAGGGCTGGCGATGATCAGGGACAGCAGGAGAATTTTGCGCATGGAAAAGCTCTCAGCAGATGTGGGAGATTTCACAATGCAAAACCAACCTTAGGACAATCTTAGTTTGCAACGAGCCGTAACATCTTTGCCGAAATAACCCCGACCAGAACCCGGCATGATGCCGCCGGTTCCTCCAGAGACTTTTGCCATGCGCCTACTGCTTGTCGAAGATGACCGTGCCCTCGGCCAAGGGATTCGCGTGGCTTTGGCTGCCGAAGGCTACACCCTGGACTGGTTGCAGGATGGCGCCGCGGCCTTGCACGCCTTGCGCAGCGAAAGCTTCGATTTGCTGTTGCTCGACCTCGGCCTGCCACGGCTCGACGGGATTGACCTGCTGCAACAACTGCGCGCCGGACAGCATGACTTGCCGGTGCTGATTCTCACCGCTCGCGACGGCACCGCCGAGCGCATCGCCGGCCTCGACGCCGGTGCCGACGACTACCTGGTCAAACCTTTCGACGTGGAGGAACTCAAGGCCCGCGTCCGAGCCCTGTTGCGCCGCAGCCAGGGCCGCGCGCAACCGATGCTCGAACACGCCGGCGTCAGCCTCGATCCGGCCACCCAGCAGGTGCGCTACCAGGACGCCGACATCATCGTCACCCCCATGGAGTACCAGTTGTTGCACCAATTGATGGTGCGCCCCGGCAAAGTGGTGACCCGCGAGCGCTTGTCCCGCGCGCTGTACGGCTGGCAGGAACGGGTGGAGAGCAACACGCTGGAAGTGTTGATCCACAACCTGCGTAGAAAGCTGTCCACCGAACTGATCCGCACCGTGCGCGGTGTTGGCTATGTGCTGGCGCTCAAACCATGAATTCCGTACGAGCGCGCATCCTCGTTCCGGTGCTGGTGCTGATCCTGCTCGGAGACGCCTTGATCAGTTGGCTGGTGCTGCGCGACAGCCACCACGAAATCGAGGAGGTCTATGACGCCCAACTGGCCCAAAGCGCGCGCCTGCTGCAAGGCGTGCTGCGCCAGCGCGACCCCGGCGAAGCGGATTGGGACCGCTTGTACCAGGCCTTCGACCAGGCCATGAGCCGCGTGGGCGAGGACGGCGTGGCCCATCCTTATGAAACCCGGTTGACCTTCCAGGTCTGGAGCAGCGAAGGTGAGCTGCTGGTGCGTTCCGCGCAGGCCCCTGCGCTCGCGGCACCCCCGACGACCCTCGGCTCCCACGATCTGCTGCTCAATGGCAACGACTGGTGCGCCTTCCTCCTGGCCGACCCGCAACAGGGCCTGCTGATCTGGGTGGGCGAGCGCGATGACATTCGCCAGGACCTGATCCAGCGCATCGTGCGCCACACCCTCTGGCCCACCCTGATTGGCGTGCCGCTGCTGACCGTGCTGATCTGGCTGGTCATCGGCTGGGGGCTCAAGCCTCTGCGCGCCATGGCCCGCTCCATTCGCGGGCGCACGGCCGAAACCTTGCAGCCGCTTCATCTGAAGCCACTGCCCAGCGACCTGGAACCCATGCAGACCGCGCTCAACCGGTTGCTGGTGCAGGTGGACGAGTTGCTCGAACGCGAACGCCGCTTCATCGCCGATGCCGCCCATGAATTGCGCACGCCCCTGGCGATCCTGCGCATCCATGCCCAGAACGCCCAGAACGCCGACACGCCTGAACAGCGGTACGAGGCGCTGGACTTCCTGGTAAACGGTGTAGATCGCGCCACGCGCATCGGCAGCCAACTACTGACCATGGCCCGCATCGAGCCACAACTGAAAAACCCCAAGCGCAGCCGTGTGCAACTGACCGAACTGGTGCGCGAAGAACTGGCCGAACTGACGCCGCTGGCCATGGAAAAAGACGTGGAGCTGGTGCTGGAAGGCAATGAGGAATGCTGGGTAGAGAGCGAACCCGTGGCGTTGGCCATTGCACTTCAGAACCTGGTGACCAATGCACTCAACTTTTCCCCGCCGGGCAGCGAAGTGAAGGTGGTGATCGGCGCCCATTGCCTGAGCGTGGAAGACCAGGGGCCGGGGATCGATGAAGAGGAAATGGGCCGACTGTTCGAGCGCTTCTACAGCCGGGGCAATGCGAAGGGCGCCGGGTTGGGGCTGTCGATTGTAGAGATGATCGCCAACAAGATTGGTTGCGACTTAAGGCTCTACAACAAGCCTGGAGGCGGTTTATGCGCAGAGCTGACCTTGAATCGGGTCGCCCCTCGGGTGGATGGCCCGGTGAGGGTTGCGCGTTCGGAAGCGATGGATGAACCGGTCGGCTGAAGCCCGTGGCTGCTGTTCACGGGCATTCTTCGAGCATCGGGTTCGCTCAGATCAACAAGTCCTCATAAAACGCACCAAACGGGCGCTCAGGATGGGCCAATTGGATTTCCAGGATCCACAGGCCGGTATTGGGGTATTGCGCCAGGTTCCCGAGGTCGCCGCCGCGATGAATCGCATGGGGGAAGTCGCTGACCCGGTGGCCCTTGATGTCGAGGTTGAGCGTCCAGCCCATGGCTTTCGCCTGGGCGGCTGCGAAGTCGTAAAGCGCCACCCCGGATACCTGTTCACTGCGCCAGAAGCCCTCGACCTGGTCGAACAGTGTCTTGGCGGCTGCGGCACAGGCGATCATCTGCGGGTCGGAGCCCGTGGTGAAGGTCGCCCCGGCGTCACCCTCATGGCCTTGCCAGACGACGCCCATGTCGATGAAGAAAATATCGTCGGTTCCCAGCTCGGGATCGCCCTCGGAGCGCTGTTTGAACGTCTTGAGCGTGTTGGCGCCGAAGCGCACCAGCAAGGGGTGCCAGATCCGGTCCATGCCCATTTGCGCCAGGATCGTCTTGCCTTGTGCCTGCGCCTCGGATTCGCGCATGCCGGGGGTGATGGCGCGGGCGATCTGATCGATGGCCTTCCAGGTCATCTGCTGTGCATGGCGCATCGTTTCAAGCTGATAGCGCTCACCGACCGCTTCTTTGTTGTTGGAGACAGCATTCATCGTTCATTCCCTTGGCATGAAAGGCGCGGCTCAAGCGCTATATATTTCCATATATTGCGGTAGTCGATATCAAAAATAAAGTTTCCGGTTTCGCCCCCCTTACAGGGTTGCAGCGGCCGTCGCTGAAACCGTGAGTCACTTGGCCGCCCGATGCCTGCAGGGTTAAAGTCAACTTCAAGGTCAATGGGTGTTCTGGAGCGGCGATGAGGATTGGTGAACTGGCGAAAATCAGCGGGTTGGCGCCCTCGCGCATCCGCTTCTACGAGGCGAGCGGTCTGATCCGGTCGGTCGAGCGCAAGGCCAACGGTTATCGTGACTATGCGCCTGAGACCGAGTGGATCCTGCAGATCATCACGGGGGCACAAGCGGCAGGGTTTTCATTGGAGCAGATCCGGCAATTGATGCCGGTGGACGCCAACGGCTGGCAGGAGGAAGAGCTGCTTGGCGGGCTCAGGCAAAAGGTCGAGGAAATCGAAATCCTGCAGCAGCGACTGGCCCAGAACAAGGTCCAGCTGCTGCTGGTCATCAAGGGCATCGAGGGCAAGCCCGAGGGCGTGGCGTGTGCCGACAACGCGCAATTGTTGTTGCACCGCCTGCGTGAAGAAGGGGCGAGGGCAGCCCCAGCCCGTCAGGACGGGGTGACGTCCAAGGGGAAAAAAGCACGCAGGGTTTGAAGCTGAAAAAAATCTGTTGACCTTAAAGTTGACTTCAATCTTAAGGTGGCTGCCTCCCCCCGCTGAGGACTGCCCCATGAGTTTGTTCGACCGCCTGATCCTTCCCAACGGCTCGACCATCCAGAACCGAATCGCCAAAGCCGCCATGGAAGAGAACATGGCAGACGCCGACCAGGCGCCCTCCGAAGCCCTGATGCGGCTTTATCAGGCGTGGGCCGATGGCGGAGCCGGCCTGATCATCACCGGCAACGTCATGGTCGACGGTCGTGCCATGACCGGTCCGGGGGGCGTGGTGTTGCAGGATGACCAGCAACTGGACAAGTTCAAGCGCTGGGCACGTGTGGGTCGATCCGGCGGTGCGCAATTCTGGTTGCAGATCAACCACCCAGGTCGCCAGATGCAGGCCAATCTCGGGCAAAAGGCCTGGGCACCATCTGCTGTGCCGCTGGACCTGGGCTCCATGTCCAAGCTTTTCTCAATGCCTCACGCCATGACCCCGGCGGTGATTGAAGAGGTCGTCCAGCGCTTTGCCCGCAGCGCGCGCCTTGGCGAGCAGGCCGGTTTCACCGGGGTGCAGATCCACGCTGCCCATGGTTACTTGTTGAGCCAGTTCCTTTCACCGCTGACCAACCAGAGGACGGACGAGTGGGGCGGCTCCCTGGAAAACCGCGCGCGCCTGTTGCTCGACATCGTCAAGGCCGTCCGGGCGGTGGTGTCCGCGGAATTTGCGGTGGCGGTCAAACTGAATTCTGCTGACTTCCAGCGCGGAGGGTTCACGGCCGACGACGCCAGGAAGGTCGTCGAGTGGCTCAACGATCTGGGGGTGGACCTGGTGGAGCTGTCGGGCGGCAGTTACGAAGCCCCCGCCATGCAGGGTGATGCGCGCGATGGGCGTACCCTGGCGCGTGAGGCCTATTTCGTCGAGTTTGCCCGCGACATCCAGACCGTCGCCAAGATGCCCGTGATGGTCACCGGCGGTGTGCGCCGACGCCCGGTGGCTGAGAGTGTCGTGGCCAGTGGGGTGGACATGGTGGGCATCGGGACGGCGCTGGCCATCGACCCGGGCCTGCCTCGTGATTGGCGCCAGGGCAAGGACAGCGCCCCTCAACTGCCGCCGATCACCTGGAAGAACAAAGCCTTCGCGGCCCTGGCCAACATGGCGGTGGTCAAGTTCCAGCTGAGTAAACTCAGCCGCGACAAGCAGCCCGACCCGACGGTGTCGCCATTGCGCGCGCTGATCTTGCAGCAGCTCGCGGTGCTCTGGCGCACCCGGCAATATCGGCGTTGGGTACAGAAGCGTCTGGTGTGAGGTGTCGGGGCTTTTCGTGACCGCTGGCGACTGTGCCGGTGTCTTGCTGGGGGCCCTGAACCGGATTTCCCGATCCGCCTGGATGACACGCCGTTGGTTTCGAGAATCAGTTGTTCGGAATTTTTAGTGCCTCGCCGACCTCTTCCAATGTTGCAGCTTTCATCGATACCGTCCTTTTCTAGCGGCCTTGGCTATTGAATCAGCACCTCAATCGAGAAGTGGAACAAACTAACGTCGTGGTAGTCTTCAAGTGTGCCCCCTGGCAACGAACTGTTCTTGGCTGGGTGGCGGCCGGCAACGCTGGAGTCTTTTTTCCATAGGAGGTTTCGAGTGCCCTGGAAGTCAAACCTTGTAGTGCTTGCCCTGTCTGCCGTTGCCTTTTCGGCGCAGGCCCAATCCGATAATCAAGTGGTCGAGGACATGGTGACTCGCTCGGCCAATGTCTGCCCTGGCCACAGCACTGAGCGCACCACGCCCACGGTGAAGGCGGTGCCTGTCGGCGCGTTGCGGGTGATGCTCGATCGCGGCTTGGTCATGTGTCCCGATCGGCGTCTCGATGCCGATGCGCCGGCGGTGTTCTACGGCAGGGTCGGCGTATTCGAATGGAACCCCGAAGTGCCTGCAAGCTCGCAAGTGATCGCCAAGCAGATCGACGCCATGACCCGCAAGGACGAGTACCCCTCGGACACCTTGGTTTGGGACGCAACGGGGACGCCCCTCCAGCAGCGCACGGTGCCGGCTTTCGAACCCAAGCCAGGGGCTGCTGTGCTGTATCAGATACGGTAAGCGCTCTGCATCCACACGCCCGCGGGACGAACCTTTCCAGAGAGAGAGGCAGAATCGGCGTGGCGCAGCACCATCTTGGCTTCCCGGGGACGATTCAGGGCCTGGTGCAAGCGGTGCAAGCCATCAGCCGCGAGTCCATGGCCGGCTGAACTTGGATGTCACGAGGCGAAAAGTCTCGTGTCGGGCTAGCCTGGAGAAGGCCCCCTGAACATAAGGAAATGGGCGTCACCATGACAGACCGCGAACGGCTCCACCTGGATGGCTATGTCCTGCTGCGCCGGGCGATCCCGGCCGAATGGCTGGCAGGCCTGCGCGTCGTGTTCGATGCGGGTGTCCGGCCCTCGGATCAATGGCCGACACCGCGGGGCTGGGACTGGCGGCATTCGCTGCTGGAGGGTGATGCGCAGATTCAGGCGGTGTGCCGCTTGCCGCCGTTGCTGGCAGCGGTGGGCGAAGTGATCGGCGAACGGTTCTTCCTGGCCCAAGTGGAAGGGCGCGAGCCCCTGGCGGGCGGCGGCCACCAGCAGTTGCACCGCGACCTGTCGGCCCAGCGTCCCGGCGACACGGCCGTCGCCCTGGCGTTCTTCGACGACTATGGCCCCGAGAACGGTGCGACACGCCTCGTGCCCGGCAGCCATCGCCCCGACCCGCAAGCCCCCACCTTCGATTTCACTGACGAGTCCCGCTCCGTCCAACTGTCGGGTTTCGCCGGTGACATTCTGGTTTTTGACGCCGAACTGGTTCACGCCGCTAGCCTGAATGTGAACGGTGCGCGTCGTCGCTCCATCCTGATCGGGTACTTTTCAGAGCAGCTCTATGCCTCGCACCTGGAGACCGCCGCGCTGCGCAGCATCCAGATGGACACGAGCGAGCGATTCGAACCTTCCGGGGTTGCCTTGGGCCCGCTGTAGCACGACTTCTGCCCAACGCGGCGGGAAGGCTGTCCGGTCGCTCGGCTCATGGCTCGAATTCCGTTTGCAGCATGGCCAGGAATGCTTCCCTGGCAGGGTGCGGGCCGGCGTTTTCATGCCAATAGAACAGGTTGTCGATGCCCGTCAGTTCGGCGAACTCATACCCGCTCCAGCCGGCGCCCTGACGGTATTGTTCATAGATCCCGCGCGGCACCAGCGAGACGCCGGCACCCGCACTGACACACCCGACGATGGCGCCATAACTGGCGATGCTGACGATGGGTTGCACTTGACCGTGACGCAGCAGCCATTGCTCCAGCGCCAGGCGATAAGGGCAGCCCGAAGGCCACATGAAGATCGCCTTGCCTCGAAGGTCTGCGGCGCTGCGCAACGGTCCGTGGGATTCGGACGCGATCAGCACCAGGTCTTCGCGATACGTCACCACCCGTTTGAGCCCAGGCCGCTCGATGTCGACGGCGACGATCACGCCGTCGAGGCGGTGGTGCTGACTATTATCCAGCAGCTGGGACCAGGTTCCCGTGCTCAGTTCCAGGGACACTTGCGGGTATCGGGCGTGGTATTTCGCCAGCAGTTGCGGCAGGCGCCCGCTGGCGCTGGACTCAATGGCGCCAATGCGCAGCGGCCCGCTCGGCGTACTGTCAGGGCCAACCGCGTGACGCGCCTGTTCCGTCAAGCTCAGGATTTTTTTCGCATAGTCCAGGAACACTTCGCCCGCCGGGCTGATCCGCAGGCCGCGACCTTCACGAAAAAACAACGCGGTGCCCAGTTCCCGCTCCAGCGACTTGAGGCGTGCAGTGATGTTGGACGGTACGCAGTGCAGCACTTCGGCCGCACGGGCAATGCTGCCGGTGTCGCAGACCGTCTTGAGCATGCGCAGTTGGGACAGTTCCATGGCTCACCCAAAGTGAATGATGGATTGAGTTTAAGTCACTTGTGCTGAGGTGGGAGAGGTTTCGATACTCCCAGGCAAATAGGCCCTGTGCAGGAACTCAGGATGCAAACCCGTGGCATGTCGTTCGAAGGCGCCAAGAGCCTGCGCAAACCGAACGTGAAGGTTCTACTGGCGACGCTGTTCGTGATTGTCTGCTGGGCCTATTCACCGATTGGTATCCACATTGGCTTGCAGGCCTACGCGCCCGGTCAACTGGCGTTGATGCGGTTCCTTATCGCTTCGCTGTTCATGGCCCTCATGGCGACGGTGAAGGGGATTGCCCGGCCGCGGCTCAGGGATTTTCCGCTGCTGGCGGTGTTGGGTTTTTTGGCCGTGAGTCTGCACCACATTGCTCTCAATTACGGACAGCGGGGTATCAGTGCCGGTGCGGCCAGCGTGCTGGCTCAATCCACGCCGCTGTTCAGCACGTTACTGGCGCAATGGGTCTTCAAGGAGCGCGTCTGTGGTTGGCGCTGGGGCTGCGTGTTGTGCGGGCTATTGGGCGCCGCCGTGGTGGTCGCGGGGGATCATGGCTGGGGAGCGATGGACGCCCATGGGCTGTTGATCCTGTTGGCGGCGCTGTCCTGGAGCCTGTATTTCTCTTTGCAAAAACGCCACGCCCATCGTTACGACGCATTGACCATGGTGTGCTACACCCTGTGGTCAGGCACCCTCCTGCTGTTCGTGTTTGCACCGGGCTTGGCGGGCGCGGCTCGCCAGGCCTCGGCATCGGTGAACCTGGCGGTGCTGACCCTCGGCGTTTTCCCCAGCGCGCTGGCCTATCTCGCCTGGGCCTATGTGCTGGCGCACAGCAACGTGAGTCGATCAACAATGGCGCTTTACCTGATACCGCCCACCGCGATGTCGATGGCCGCCCTGGTGCTGGCCGAGCGTCCCTCGATAATGGTCATGACAGGAACCGTCATCGTGTTGGTGAGTGTGCTTGCGTTGAATTTCGAGCCGATAACGAAGAAGTCTCCGACAGCTTTTTAGGGTTGGCCCTCGGAAGTGCTCCCCTTACGATCTGACTCTGCCACGGCGCCCCCCTCGGGCATCCGATGCCCAGTCTCTATCGTGAGGACAGTTCGATGCCTGAAACCGTATTCGCCAAGACCGACGAACGGAGTTACCGCGCTTGCGACATTTGGCGTTAACATGGCGACAAATGTCGCAGAAAGGTCAATGCCATGTCCGTAGCCAAGCAAGCAGACGCTTCAATCGTCAAAACCACGGCGAGGGCGAAGAAGGCCAGCAGGAAGCCTACCGAAGTGTTGTTACAGGGCCGCAAGGGGGATGAGCGCTTGTTGATCATCCGCTACGCGCAGGAAGGTTTTTACCTGAGCGACGTCAAGGAGATGCTGTCCACGTCCACGTTGTACCTGGAGCATGATCTGGTTCAGCGCATTACCGGCAAGTCCGTCAGGACCGTCCAGCGCCTGGCGAAGGAGACCCAGCCCATTCGCCTGAACCCGCAGCAGAGCACGGTGGCTTTCCAGTACGCACAGGTCCTGGAACAGGCCATCAATGTCTTTGGCAGCCAGTCGTTGGCGGAGGACTGGTTGAGAAAGCCCTGCAAGTACCTGGACGGCCACGTGCCACTGGAACTGATCGACAACGCGCTGGGCTTCCAGGTGGTGGAGGATTACCTGACCCGGATCGAACACGGGGTTTACCAGTGAATCCTTTGCCCTGGGAGGGGCGATGGCACGCTTGGCGCCTTGATCGCGAGGTCTACAGGCAGACGTGGGACAGCGGCATTGGTGCGCAACGAAGCGGTGGCCGTTGGAACCCGCCCGGACGACGGGTCATCTACGCTTCGGCTGACCCGGCCACGGCCATTCTTGAGGTGGCGGCGCACCTGGGGTTCGATGCCCTGGACACGGTGCCCCATCTGCTGACCTGCTTCGAGGTGCTGGATCCGGCGCTCATCAAAGTGGTCCAGGCCGAAGACGTGCCCAACCCGAACTGGCTGGCTCCGGCTCGACCCTCGCCCAATCAGCAGCAGTTCGCTGACGCGTTGCTGGCGCAGCACCCCTTCGTGCTGATTCCTTCGGCGGTGACCCAGCATTCCTGGAACCTGCTGGTGAGCTGCGACCTGGCGGCGGATCAGTTCAGGCTGGTCTCGCAGGAGCGGTTCGGCCTGGATACTCGCTTGGTCAAGTGAGCACCGGCCCTGTTCGATGGGGAGGACGGTGCGTCCTTGCTCATTTCTTGAGTGGATAATCCTTGCCCCACAACCGCACGGTGGTCATCGCTTCGTTCATGCCTTCGAACACGAACTTCTGCCGCACGGCGGTTTTCGGCGGGATGGTGACTTCGTCCGGGTTGTCCAGGCCAGTGAGTTTGTTGGCGTAACCGGCCTGGTCGATGGCCAGCAGCACACCGGTCTGGCCGAGATTGATCAGGCGCAGCTGGGTGTCGGTGCTGTTCTTGAAACCAAGGGTAATGGTGTAGATGTCTTCGCTGGATTCCAGTTTCAGCACCTCCACCTGGATACGGTCCTTCATCTGCTCGCCAGAGGCAACGATCGCCGCGCCGTCAGTGCCCTGGACCGATTCGCGACCATCGAGCACGCCTTCGCTGACACCGCCCAACAGGTTCTTTCCTGCCGTGATGAACGTCGAGACGGCGGACTTGGTGGAGTCCTTGATGACGCTGTCCGTCGACTCGCCTTCGGCCAGGCACAGCGAGCTGAACAGGAGGCTGGAGACGAGGAGGGTGGCGCGTGACGGTGGAAGGGTCATACCTGGGTCCTTGAGGTGGTCTGCAACGCCCGTGAGCAGGGCGAAAGGCATGATAGCCGCGACAGGTGCGGCTAGCGATCCACGTCCTTGAGTTTTTCCGACATTTTGACCAGGGTTGCCAACGAATCCGCATTCATCTTGCGCATCAGGGCGCCACGCCGCACTTTCACGGTCACCTCGCTCACGCCCAGCCGGGCGGCCACCTGTTTGTTCAAGAGGCCCGATACCACCCACGCCATGACCTCGCGTTCCCCGTCGGTCAGGGTGTCGTGGCGGCGCTTCAATTCGTCCAGGGCCGCCGCGGCCTGGCGTCGTTGCCGGTCACGGTCCAGCCCCTGGGTGATCGCGTCGAGCAGGTCCTGCTCGCGAAAGGGCTTGGTCAGGAACTCCAGCGCGCCAGCCTTCATGGCTTTGACCGACATCGGGATGTCGCCGTGGGCGGTGATGAAGATCACCGGGACCAGGATGTTCAAACGGGCCATGTCTTGCTGGAAATCCAGCCCGCTCACGCCCGGCATGCGCACGTCGAGGACCAGGCAGGCCGGTGCGTCCGGCAACCGGGCTTGCATGAACTCGCGGGCCGAACCAAAGGCCATGCTTGCCAGGCCCACCGAGGCCAGCAGGTCTTGCAGCGAGGCACGCACCGAACTGTCGTCGTCGACGATGTAGACCATCGGTTCGGCGGTGTCGTGGACGTCAGTTCTGCTCATCGGGCTCCCGTGTCACGGCAGGCAAGGTGAAATGAAAGGTCGCGCCCGATTGCGGGTTGCTGGCGACCCAGATCCGTCCGTCATGGGCCTCGATGATGGAGCGACTGATGGCCAGGCCCATCCCCATGCCGTCCGGCTTGGTGCTGTAGAAAGCGTCGAACACCCGTTCGTGGTCGTTGCCGGCGAGGCCCTTGCCCTGGTCGGACACGGAAAAATGCAGTTGACCCGCTTCCAGCCCGGCACGGACATCGAGGGTCCGGCGATCGTCGTCATCGACCTGGCGCAGGGCGTCGATGGCGTTCATTGCCAGGTTCAGGAGCACTTGCTGGATCTGCACCTCGTCCACCAGCATCGGCGGCAGTCCTTCCTGGATCTGCACGCGCAAATGGATGTTCTGCTCATTCAACTCGCCGGCCAACAGCCGCAGCGCGGCGTTCACCGTGTCGGCCACGTTCAACCACTGCTTGGTCGGCGCCTGGTGACGGGCCATGCCGCGCAACCGGGCAATGATGTCACTGGCCCGATGGGTGTCGGCGAGGATGCGTTCCACGGCTTGTCGGGCCTTGGGCAGGTTGGGCGGGTCATTGGCCATCCAGCGCAGGCACGCGCTGCTGCTGTTGGCGACGGCGGCCAGTGGCTGGTTCACTTCGTGGGCGATGGAGGCCGCCAGTTCGCCGAGCATGTTCACGCGGGCAATGTGCGCCAGGTGCGCTCGGGTCCGATGCACGGTGCCGATGGCGGCCGACAGGCGCAGCGCCAGGTAGGTCGTGCCGGCGATGGCCGCGAGGCTGATCAGCACGTTGATCAGGCCGGCTTCCGAGTCACCGAAGCGGGTGTACCGGTAGCTTAAGATCGTCAGCACCATGCAGGCGACCGACACGCCTGCCACCGCTCGCGCCGGCAGGAGCCTCACGGCGATCAGCACCACCACGATCTGGAACACGCCCACCGCGATTTCCAGGTCGGTGACGGTGTCTATCGCGGCGATGCCGAGCGCCAGGCCCAGCAACAGCAGCAAGCGAAGCGTCAGCTGGGTTCTTCTCATTAACGGTTCATCCCACGGTTGTGTCGGCTGCCAAGGCTTCAGTGACGCAGTGTATACCGCCCAAAACGCTTCAGGAGGGGTTGTCCAGGCTGAACTGGTCGGCCACTTCATCGTAGGCGAACAGCTCGGCGTAGCGTCCCCATTGGGTGACACAGTCCAGGGTATGGACGGCGTCGTGCTCGGACATGAAGTCCTCCAACTGGTCACGGAAGCGCCGGGCCGGTGCGGTACGGGTGGGCCGGTCATCCAGCACCCGGCGCACGAGCCCTGCCAGCGGCACATACCGGAGCAGGTGCTGGGCGAACAATTGCTTGCGCTCATCGACGGTCGAGTCTGCATAGCGGTGCCCGGCCGGCAGCAGGGTGATGTGGCCGTCGTGCATGTTGGCGAAGCGCATCAGTTGCAGCACCTCGGCCACCGGGAAAAGATCGCTGGCGTTGTAGCGCAACGCCTTGGCCAGTTCACGCAAATCCGCCTGGCCGTCGTAAGGGTGATCCTGGACCGCCTCCATCAACCCGGCCAACGCGTTGGTGGAAATCGACGGCAGGACCATGCCCACGCCGCTGCCCGCAAACACGTCCCGGCGCGCGGAACCTGTCGCGCCGCCGCCGGCCATTTGCACGTAGATGTGCTCGACCAGCGCCTGGAAGGCCGGGTCGCTGCGGTTGCGTGGTTGGCTGAGGTCCACGTTGATGTGCGTCATCACCCGCCCCGGGTTGGAGGAAAAGATCAGGATCCGATCACACATCAGCACCGCTTCTTCGATGTTGTGGGTGACCATCAGTATCGATTTGATCGGCATGCGCCTTTCTCGCCACAGGTCCAGCAGGTCGGTGCGCAGGGTCTCGGCCGTCAGCACGTCCAGGGCGGAAAACGGCTCGTCCATCAACAGCACATCCGGCGCCACCACCAATGCACGCGCCAGGCCGACGCGCTGGCGCATGCCGCCTGACAGCTCCTTCGGGAAAGCGCTTTCGAACCCGTCGAGGCCAATCAGGTCGATGGCGGCCAGGGCCCGGCGCCGTCGCTCAGGGGCCGCCACGTGCAAGGCTTCGAGGCCGATCTCGACGTTTTGCAACACCGTCAGCCAGGGGAACAGGGCAAAGCTTTGGAACACCATGCGCACCGAACTCGCATCCCCTTGTGCATCCGCCGGGAAGTCGACCACGCCCGCGGTGGGGGCAATCAACCCGGCGATGGCGCGCAGCAAGGTCGACTTCCCGGACCCCGAGCGCCCCAGCAGGCCTACGATCTCCCCTTCGTCCAGGCGCAGGCAGACGTCGTCCAGCACCAGTCGCTCGGCACTGCCTGCCGTACCGTATACGTGCCCCAGTTGCCGCACATCGACGAGGCAACGTTTGTCGATCACATGCATCGCTCTCTCCTCAATCAATTCGAAGCCGGCGTTCGGCGTAGCCGTACAAGGGACGCCACAGCAGCCGGTTGAAGCCCACCACGAACATCGCCATGACCGACACCCCCAGGGCCACGCGCTGCAAATCCCCCGCCGAGGTGGCCAGGGCGATGAACGACCCCAGGCCCGAGGCATACAGGTGCTCATGACCCCAGGACACAGCTTCGGCGACGATGCTGGCGTTCCAGGATCCGCCTGCCGCCGTCAAGGCGCCGGTGACGTAGTAGGGGAATACCCCCGGCAGCGCGACCTGGCGCCACCACTGCCAACCGCGCACCTGGAAGCTGCGCGCCGCTTCCCGCAGGTCGGTCGGCAAGGCGCTGGCGCCGGCGATCACGTTGAACAGGATGTACCACTGCGTGCCCAGGACCATCAGCGGCGACAGCCAGACATTGGGGTTGAGCTTCAGGGCAACAATGGCGACCACCGCGAACGGGAACAGCACGTTGGCCGGGAACGCCGCCAGCAACTGCGCGATGGGCTGCAAGCGCTCGGCCCAGCGCGGGTTCAGGCCGATCCAGACGCCGATGGGCACCCAGACCACGCTGGCAAGCACGATGAGTACGGCGACGCGCAACAGGGTCGCCAGGCCCAGGCCGAAGACCTCAATCACGTCGCCCAGGCCCAGGGTGCTGCCAATGAAGCGCGACAGTTGCACCGCGCCGACCAGGCAAGCGACCGCCACCAGGCTCCTCCAGGCTAGGTCGACCAGGCGGTTGAAGCGGGCGCCGGGGTGGAAGCGGAGGCGGCGGGCAAACCGCGCAAGCCTGTCCAGTGGCAACGCAGCCATGAGGTCTTCCAGCACGAGCAACACCCACGGCACCAGTCGGGTCGCGCGCAGCAGGTCGTAGACCCTGGAGCGTGGGCGTTTTTGCGAGGCGGTCTGTTCGAAGCGAAAGCGGTCCGCCCAGGCGACGATGGGGCGGAAGAACAGCAGGTCATAGAGGATGATCACCACGGCCATGGCGAATACCACCCAGGCGATCGCCACGGTGTTCTTCTGCGCGATCGCCAAGGCCAGCCATGAGCCGATACCCGGCAAGCTGACGGTGGTGTCGCCGACGGTGATGGCTTCGGACGCGACCACGAAAAACCAGCCGCCGGACATGGACATCATCATGTTCCACACCAGGCCAGGCGTGGCGAAAGGCAACTCGAGCCTGACAAAGCGTTGCCAGGGTGAAAGCGCGAACTGCCGGCTGACTTCCTGGAGGTCGTGGGGCACGGTTCTCAGCGACTGATAGACGCTGAACGTCATGTTCCAGACCTGGCTGGTGAAGATGGCAAAGATCGCCGCGCATTCCACGCCTGTTTCCTTGCCCGGAAACAGGCCCATGAAGAACACCACGGTAAAGGTCAGGAAACCCAGCACCGGCACTGACTGAAGGATGTCCAGCGCCGGCAGGATAACGACGGCCGCCTTGCGGCTCTTGGCGGCCAATGTGGCGACGACCAGGGAAAAGACCAGCGAGGCGAAGAGGGCGATGAACATGCGCAGGGTGGTGCGCAAGGTGTAGGCCGGCAGGTGACTCAGGTCCAGGGACAACGGCGATGAAACCAGGGCGCCGAGAGGCTGGTTCATCTGTTCGACGCCATAGAAAATGAACGCCGCCAGCAAGGCGATGAGGCTGAGCAGGGTGACGTCGGCCCACCAGGATGCGTGCTCGTTGTCGTTCAGGGAGGGCAATGCGGGGGCACGGAATGAAGAGCGCATCGAGCACCTCGTTCAGGGTGTCGGTATTGACGTGCGCTGAGGTTAAGGCGGGGCCTGGGCGATGACCACTGAGATTAAGGGCGCGAAACGATACCTTGGTATAGCCGTGGCGAAGGCCTGCGTTCTGATCCGGTTTTTTTGCCGGCAGGTGGCCCTGTCATGCAACGGCAGGCCCACGCCAGAATAGGGCAGGCACGCGGTGCCCAATTCACACGTTCATTGGTTGCAATTCTTTCAGGAGGGCTCATGGCGAAGATGGCGATGTTCTTGGGTGGTTTTTTGGCACTGACCTTGTTGATCGGTGTGCTTGCGACGATTTCGCCGGTGTGAGCCGGCGAGGGTAAGGGCTGCCGTGGCTAGCGGTGCAGGATCACCTGGGCGATATCCTGCAAGCCGATGATGCGCTGGGCGGCGTTGAGCTTGATGGCTTCCTTGGGCATGCCGAAGACCACGCAACTGGCTTCGTCCTGGGCCACGGTGCTGCTGCCGGCGTCGAGCATTTCCTTCAGGCCGCGGGCGCCGTCGTCGCCCATGCCGGTCATGATCACGCCGGTGGCATTGCGTCCGGCGAACTTGGCCACTGAGCGAAACAACACGTCCACCGACGGCCGGTGACGGTTGACCAGCGGGCCGTCCACCACCTGCACGTGATAGAACGCGCCGCTGCGGGTCACCATCATGTGTTTGCCGCCCGGAGCGATCAACGCCAGGCCCGGGTGGATGCGGTCGTTGTTGCGCGCCTCGCGCACTTCGATCTGGCACAGGCTGTTGAGCCGGGCGGCGAACGAAGCGGTGAACTTTTCCGGCATGTGCTGGACGATCACGATGCCCGGGCACACACGAGGCAGGGCGGTGAGCACCGCTTCCAGGGCCTGGGTGCCGCCGGTGGAGGTGCCGAGGGCGACGATGCGCTCGGTGGTCTGCGCCATGGCGTGGCCATTGGCGGCGGGCAGCATGGCGTCGGCCGTGAGTTTGGTGGCGGGCGTCAGTGCGACCGGGGCGGCGCGCTTGCCCAGGTTGCGTACATTGACCTGGGCGGCGGCGCGGATCGCCGCCACCAGTTCCGGTGCCGATTCCAGCAGGAAATTCTTCAGGCCGGTGGTGGGCTTGGTGATGATTTCCACTGCCCCGGCGGCCATCGCCTGCAAGGTGGTTTCCGCGCCCCTGGGGGTCAGGGACGAGCAGATCACCACGGGCGTGGGGCGTTCGCTCATGATTTTCTTGAGGAAGGTGATGCCGTCCATGCGTGGCATTTCCACGTCCAGCACGATCACATCGGGCCACTCACGGGCCAGTTTGTCCATGGCAAAAATCGGGTCGGACGCGGCGCCCATGACGTGGATATCCGGGGTGTCGCTGAGGATCGCCAGCAACACCTGGCGGACCACGGCCGAGTCATCCACCAGCAGTACATTGATCTTTTTTGACATGGTTAATGCCGAGTCCTTATCGGTTGGTGCCTGACCCACACGTCGCCATTGCACAGGTCGAAGATGATGCTTCGGTAGCCGGTGCTGCCCATGTCCTGGGCAATCAGGTCGAGGCGGTAGAGGGCGGTCATTTCCAGGGCGGCGTTGATGTTCAGCCGTGCCACATCACCGTAGGGAATGTGGCGTTGCAGTTCGGGGAACATCTCGCCGCCGCCGAACAGCTTCAGTTGGTAGTCTTCGGGGGCGGTCCGGTAGGCCCGCGCCTGGCGAATGAACAGCTCGATGGCCTCGTCGGCGTACAGGCCGTTGAGGGCCGTGGAGCAGCGTGAGCGGCTGGGCAACATGAAATGGCACATGGCGCCGATTTTGCGTACGGGGTGCCACAGGGTGATTGCCACGCAGGAACCGAGGATCGTGCGCAGCCGGGTCGGGCAGGTGGCGAAGCGGAACTCCCCGGGCGCCAGGTACACCTCCTGCACTTCCCTCATCAAGGCGCTCATGGCTTGCGATAGATCGAGGGGGCCACCAGTTTCAACGCATCGGACACGCCGTTGAGGCTTTCCGAATGGCTGATGATGAAGTAGCCGCCGGGCTTGAGTCGGGGAATCAGGCGGGCGACGACCTTGCTCTTGGTGGCTTGATCGAAATAGATCATGACGTTGCGCAGGAAGATCACGTCGAACTCTCCCAGGTCGGGCAACGTGTCGTTGAGGTTGACCTGGATGAAGTGGACCCGGCTGCGCAACGTCCTGTCGATGAGGAACGTGCCTTGCTGGCTGCCGGTGCCCTTGAGGCAATATTTCACCAGCAGTGGATGGGGCAGGGTGCGTGCCCGTTCCATCGGGTAATGCCCGGAACGGGCCTTGGCCAGTACTTGGCTGCTGATGTCCGAACCGATGACTTCCCAAGGCGTGGTCCCCAGCCCTTCGGCCAGGGTCATCGCCAGGCTGTAGGGTTCTTCTCCCGACGAACTGGCGGCGCTCCACAGGCGGAACGTCTTGCCCGGCGTGGCGTTGGGCAGCACCTGTTGGCGCAGGAAGTCGAAATGCTTGGGCTCGCGGAAGAAGTAGGTTTCGTTGGTGGTGAGCAGGTCCAGCGCCACCTGCAATTCATCGGTGCGCTGGCCGTTCATGATCAGCTTGAAATAGTCGCCGTAGCTGTCCAGCTCATAATGCTTGAGGCGCTTGAACAGGCGCCCGGCGACCAGGGCTTTCTTGGCCTCGGACAGGTTGATGCCAGCGGCCTGGTACAACCAGGACTGGAACTGGCTGAACTCCCGATCGCTGAGGGCCACTGAATTCACGGTGCGTTCCTTGCAACTGTCGACGTTCACGGGGCCTCGACTTCCAGCGCGCTCGGGCTGGCTTCGGCGAGTTGCGACATTTCGTCGATGGACAGCACGCGCCCTACCTCCAGCACGATGACGAACTTGCCATCGACCTTGGCCATGCCGCTGATGAAGTCGGCGCGGATCTTCGCCCCGAAGCTGGGCGGCGGTTCGATCTGCGACGACGGGATTTCCAGGACGGCCGACACCGTGTCCACCAGCAGGCCGATGTCCTGGGCGTGGCCGTCCTCGGTGTTGGCCTCGATGATCACCACGCACGAGCGTCGGGTGATCGTCGAGTTCTGCCGGCTGAACCGCGCCGACAGGTCCACCACCGGCACGACCGCGCCGCGCAGGTTGATCACCCCGCGCACGAAAGCCGGCATCATCGGCACGACCGTGAGGTTGCCGTACTCGATGATTTCCTTGATGCACAGGATGCCGATGGCGAACATCTCCGTGCCGAGCATGAATGTCAGGTACTGCGCTTCTTCCTCGACCGCGGTGGCGGTTTGACGTGTCGTAGCGATGGCGCCCATGCCTGTATCTCCTTTAAGCGAGCTTGTGAAAACCGACCGTCAGAACCGGGTGAATTCGGATTCGTCCGGAGCGCTCGCCATGCTGTAGGCAAAGGCCTTGGGCAGGGCGGGCACGGCGGCGCGCGCCGGTTTGCGACTGGACGGGCCCGGGGTGTTGTCGACTTTCAGCGGCTGGCTGGCCGACTTGGGCGGCGTGTCCAGGGTGAAGAAGCTCATGGCCTGCTGCAGTTGTTCGGCCTGGCTGCTCATCTCCTCGGCGGTGGCGGCCAGCTCTTCGCTGCTGGACGCGTTCTGTTGGGTCACCTGGTTGAGTTGGGTCATGGCGGTGTTGATCTGCGCCACGCCAGCGGCTTGCTCCTCGGAGGCCGCGCTGATTTCCTGCACCAGGTCCGAGGTCTTGTTGATGGACGGGACCATCTCGTTGAGCAAGTGCCCGGCAGTCTCGGCCATGTCGACGCTGCTGGAGGACAGCTCGCCGATTTCCTGGGCCGCCACCTGGCTGCGTTCGGCCAGTTTGCGCACCTCGGCGGCGACGACGGCAAAGCCCTTGCCGTGTTCGCCGGCGCGAGCGGCTTCGATGGCGGCGTTGAGGGCCAGCAGGTTGGTCTGGTAGGCAATGTCGTCGATGATGCTGATGCGCTGGGCGATTTTCTTCATCGCCACCACGGTCTGCTGCACCGAGTCGCCGCCTTCGGTGGCTTCCTTGGCGGCCTTGCTGGCCATGCCATCGGTGACCTTGGCGTTCTCGGTGTTCTGGTTGATGCTGGCGCTCATCTGTTCGATGGACGCGCTGGTTTCCTCGACGCTGGCCGCTTGTTCGCTGGTGGCCTGGCTCATGGATTGGGCCGTGGCACTGACCTCTTCGGAGGCGCTGGCCAGGTTGTCCGCCGCGTTGCGCACTTCACCGATGATATGGGAGAGCTTGCCCACCATGTTCTGCATGGCGTTGAGCACCATGCCGGTTTCGTCCTTGGAGCCGGCTTCGATTTTCGCGTTCAGGTTGCCTTCGGCCAGTTGTTCGGCCACCGATGCGGCTTGCTTCAGGGGGCGGGAAATGATCCGCGAGATGAACAGCGCCAGGCCCAGGCCGGTCAGCAGGGCAGCCGCCAGCACGACAATGATCGACAGGCGCGATTTCTCGAACAGCGCGGTGCCGCGTTCGCTGGCCGCGCCGGCACCGACGTCATTGAGGTCCACCAGTTTCTGCAGGTCGGCGGTCACCAAATCGAAGCGACGCTTGGACTCGCCCCGCAGCAGTGCATGGGCCTGGTCCGACAGGTTCTGCCGGGACAGTGCCATCAGGTCCTTGCTGACCGCCAGGTAAGCGACCCAGTCAGAGCGGGTGGTCTCGAACAGCTGGCGGTCTTCGGCATTGGAGAGCAGTTTTTCGTACGTGGCCAGGCGGCTCTCGAAGGCCTTTTTGGATTCTTCGGCTTCCTGTTCGACGGTGTTGCGTTCCTGCTCGGAATCGGCGGTGATGTGGCGGTTTTCCTTGAGGCGATAGTTCGCCGCATAGAACCGCATGCCCGAGGCGGCGCGCATGGACGGCATCCAGTTGTCGCGGATCTCCTGGGTGGTGCCGTTCACCTCGCCCAACTGGATGATCGAGAACACACCCATGGCAGCGGTCAGGGCCAGCACCATCAGAAATGACGTGATCAGTTTGGTGGCGATTCTAAGATCGTAGAACCATTTCATCGGGAAGTACCTCTCCATGGAATTGCTAAAGCGTCAGCGAGCAGTGGCTTGTTGAAATTGAGTGGTGTAGCGGTTTTCTATCTGGGCGATCTGGGTCAGCAGCGCGGGGATGTCGAGAATCAACGCCACGGCACCGCTGCCCAGGATGGTCGAGCCGCTGATGCCGCGCAGGGCGCCGAACAGCTTGCCCAAGGGCTTGATGACGGTCTGGAATTCACCCAGCAGGTCATCCACCACCAGCCCGGCCTTGAGTTCGGCGTAGCGCACCACCACCACGTTCTGCCGGCGCGAAGCCGGGCCTTCGTGGTTGAAGTGGTCGCGCAGGTAGACCAGCGGCAGGACTTCACCGCGCAGGTCCAGGTAACCCTGCTCGCGGCTGGCGATCCCGTCGTCCTCGCTCAGTTCGACGCACTCCTGGACCATGTCCAGCGGGATGACGTAGGTGGACTGGTCGATGCCCACCAGAAAGCCGTTGATGATTGCCAGGGTCAGCGGCAGGCGGATGCGCACCACGGTGCCTTGGCCTGGCTGGCTGTCCAGGTCGACGGTGCCGCGCAGCAGGGTGATGTTGCGCTTGACCACGTCCATGCCCACGCCCCGTCCCGACAGGCTGGTAACGGCCTGGGCGGTGGAGAAGCCCGGTTCGAAGATCAGGTTGTAGATCTCCTGGTCGGTGGGGTTGGCGCCGGGGGACACCAGCCCGCGTTCCTGGGCTTTTTCCAGGATTCGGTCGCGGTTCAGGCCTGCACCGTCGTCGGCGATTTCCAGCACGATGTTGCCCGAGTCGTGGTAGGCGTTGAGGTGCAAGTGCCCCTTGGCCGGCTTGCCGGCCGCCAGCCGCGCCTCGGCGGTTTCGATGCCGTGGTCCATGGCGTTGCGCAACAGGTGCATGAGCGGGTCGCCGATCTTTTCCACCACGGTCTTGTCCAGCTCGGTTTCGGCGCCGTTGATGATCAGGTCGATGTCCTTGCCCAGTTCCTGGCTGACGTCGCGCACCACCCGGCGGAAGCGGTTGAAGGTCTCGCCAATGGGGATCATGCGCAGGCGCAGGGCACCGTCGAGGATCTCCTCCACCAGGGCGGACACGCTGGAGGTGGACTCCTGCAACGGCGCGTTATGGCAGGTGCGCGCCAGCAGGCTTGCGCCGGCGCTGGCGATGACCAGTTCGCCCACCAGGTTGATCAACTCGTCCAGCTTGTCGGCGTTGACCCGCACATAGGCGCCGTCCTTGGCCTTGTTGTCGGTTGTCGTCGGTTGTTTGTCGAGGGCGACCCGGGAGGCCGTCCGCGGGGTTTTGCGCTGGTCCGGCAACAGCTCGCCGGTGGTGACCAGCGCGGTGTTTTCCTCGGGCTGTTCCGGCTGGGTGGTGACCAGGCCGGTATTCGCCGCAGGCGCGGCATCCTCAAGGGCGATGATTTCGATGACGCAATCTTCGCGGACAAAATCGAAGACTTCGTTGATCGCCTGATGGCTGGCCGCCGAGCTGAACTCGATGTCGAAGCCCAGGTAGCAGGATTCGGCGTCCCAGGCTTCGATGGCGGGCAGGGCGTCCGTCAGGGTGCTGAGGTCGACGACTTCACCGAGGGTTTGCAGATAACGCAGGAACGACAGCGGGTCCATGCCATTGCGAAATACCTCCTGGCCGAAGCGCAGGGAAATGTGCCAGAGGCGCAGTTCGCCGGGGGCGTGCGCGGCGCTGCTGCTGGCTGCCGTGGGTGTGTCGGTGGAGGGAGGCGCCTGGTATTCCTGCAGCACCTGGCACAGCTCCATCTCGCGTTTCAACGCTGGGGGCGTCAGTGTCCCGCCCTGGTTGGCCACCACGTTGATCAGCTCCAGCATGTGATCGCTGGACTTGAGCAACACGGCGATCAGGCCGGTGTCCACCTCGACGCTGCCATTGCGCAGGCGATCGAGCACGTCTTCGACGATGTGGGTGAAGCTGACGATCGGTTCCAGGCCAAACAGCCCGGCCGAGCCCTTGATGGTGTGGGCTGCGCGAAAGATCGCGCCGATGGCGTCATCGTCGCCCGGGTTGGTTTCCAGTTGCAGCAACGACTCTTCCATCGCCTGCAACTGTTCCCGTGCCTCGACGATGAAGGTCTGTTGTGCCTGATCGAGATTGATGCTCACGCTCATATCCTTTGTCGTGTCGGGCCGCAATGCAGGGGCCTAGGCCGGCAGGTTGCACAGCTCGAGTGTTTCGGTGACGGCTTTGCTGCGACCGGTAACGGTCAGGTGGGTGCCGGCCTTCGGCGCCTCGCGCAGCACCATCAGCAGCAGTTGCAGACCGGCGCCGTCCATTTCAGTGACCTGTGACAGATCCACCTCCATGCGCGGCGTGGCCCCCAGGTGGGGCAGCCACTGTGCGGACAGGTCGGCGGCGGTGTAGATCGTCAGCTCACCGTCAATCTGCACCTGCGCGGTGTCATCGACGGTTTCGTACAACAACGGCATTGCAGCCTCCGGCCTTCAGGGCAGAATCAGTTTGGACACCGCCGCCAGCATCTGCGCCGGTTGGAACGGCTTGACCACCCAGGCCTTGGCCCCGGCCGCCTGGCCTTCCTGCTTCTTCGATTCCTGGGACTCGGTGGTCAGCATGATGATCGGCGTGAACTTGTAGCTGGCCAGCTTCTTGACCTCCTTGACGAAGGTGATGCCGTCCATGTTCGGCATGTTCACGTCGCTGATGATCAGGTGGACTTTCTGACCGGTCAGCTTGCCCAGCGCGTCCTTGCCATCGCTGGCCTCGATCACGTCGTAGCCGGCACTTTTCAACGCGATGCCGACAACCTGCCGAACGCTCGCCGAGTCGTCGACAACCAATACACTTTTAGCCATGAACGGCTCTCCTAGAAGAAGGTTATTTCCTGTGAAGCTTGCTGCACGCTCGAGTCGCCGTGGTGGTTGCGGCGTTGCTCGTCGGTGGCATAAGTGGTTTCCATGCGCGCCAGCCATTGGGGGGCATCGATGGCGACGGCTTGGTCGGGCGACTGGCTGGCCTGCTGCAAGTGCACATGCAGGTCTTCGATGTTGTCGCGCACGTGGCTGAGGATCTGGCTGACCCGATCCTGGAATTGCAGGCTGACCAGCACTTCGGTGAGTTCGTCGCGGATCCCGAAGCTTTCCTGTTGCAGCAGCTCGGCCGAATCGGCCAGGCGCCCGGTCACGCTCTTGAAGCGCTCCAGCACGCGCTGGATGCTTTGCTCGGAGGCGCTGACCGAATGACTGTCCTGGTCTGCGCCGCTGGAGGCGGCCTGGACCAGTTGGGTAATGGCGGTGTTGATGATGTCGACCTTGGCCGACATCTGCTGGCCGGTCTCGCTGGACTTGCTCGACAGGCTGCGCACGGCGTCGGCCACCACCGCAAAACCACGCCCGGCTTCACCGGCACGGGCGGCTTCGATGGCGGCGTTGAGGGCCAGCAGGTTGGTCTGGGCGGCAATCGCCGCGACGTCGGCGGCCATGGTCCGCAGCTCGCCAGTGTAGGCGGTCAGGTTGCGCACCTGGGCCAGGGTTTCATCGCGGCTGGTCTGGGCTGTTCTCAAGATGTCGATGAGCTGGACCAGCTCGCTTTCACTTTGGGCGAGCACCTGCACGGCACCGCCGCTGCCACTGCCGGCCAGTTCGCCGGCGGCTTGCTGCGAGGCTTGCACGGTGTCTTCCAGGCGGGAGGAGATACCGGTGAAGCGGCTGGTCAGCGAGACGATCGCGGTTTCGGTCTGCTGCCGGGAGCTCTCCACTTGCTTGGCCCAGATCGGCATGGCGCCCAGGACCACTTCGTTGAGTTGCGTGTTGGAGTGGTGGGAGCGCTGCTCGCTGGCGTGCCGTTCATGCTGGGCAGTGGCCGCGGCGAATGCACGGTCGAACTGCCGGCGCTGCGTCCGCGCGCCCCACACGCCCGCGGCAATACCCAAGGCCAGGATCACCGCGCTCAACGCAATGTTCTGCCCGCTCAGGCCGTTGAGCAGCAGCACGCCGATGCTTGCGACGGCGGCCACGAGCACGGGGTTCCAGAGCAGGCGTGGTTGGATAGAGGTAAAGGAATGACCGTGTGAATACGACGTCATGGTTCGGTCCTTGAACAGTGTTGCTACAGGTTATTGGCGAATAACTGGTTATCTGCGACCCCTGGTCAGACTTGAAGACCAGTCGTCCGATTCCGACCGCTGTAGGCAATGACCTACGCAGCGCGTGGCACTGTGCTATCTCAGACTAGACGCTGTCTCTCAATTGTCGAGCCGGACCGACGAAGCCATTTGTGCACGCGATCCCCTGTGGCGAGGGGATTTATCCCCGATGGGCTGCGAAGCGGCCCCACACCTGACGACTCGGTACGAGAGATGTATTGATTTCAGCTTGTCAGGGTCGCTTCGCAACCCAACGGGGATAAATCCCCTCGCCACAAGTGCCGATTGCGCTAAATTACCTGGCATTGGATTTTGAACCTGCCCTCATGAGTTCCCATGCTGCCAACCCCGCCCCTCTGGAAAACCTACCTGCTGTTCCTGGCCCCCATGGTCCTATCCAACTTCCTGCAATCGATGTCCGGCACGTTCAACAGCATCTACATCGGCCAGATGCTGGGCACCCAGTCCCTGGCGGCGGTGTCGGGGATGTTCCCCATCGTGTTTTTCTTCATTGCGCTGGTGATTGGCCTGGGTGCGGGGGCAGGGGTGCTGATCGGGCAGGCCTATGGCGCCGGCGAAACCGGAACGGTCAAGGCGGTGGCCGGTTCGACGTTGCTGCTGGGGGCGATCATCGGCTTGGTGGCGGCAGTGCTCGGCAGTGTTTTCGCGCGTCAGGCGTTGCAGGGGTTGGGGACCCCGGCGGATGTGCTGGACGAGGCCGTTTCGTATGCCCGAGTGATGATGTGGCTGTTGCCGATGCTGCTGGTGTTCGTGCTGTTCACCCAATTGCTGCGTGGCGTGAGCGATACGCTGTCGCCGCTGTTGGCGTTGCTGGTGTCCACCGGCGTCGGGCTGCTGCTGACCCCGGCATTGATCCGGGGCTGGCTGGGGTTGCCGCAGATGGGCATCCAGAGTGCGGCCATGGCGGGCCTGGTGGGCACGGCCTCGGCCATGGTCATGCTGGCCTGGCGCCTGAACCGCCGTGAGCACCCTTTGGCGCCGGATCGCGCGTTGTTCGCGGCAATGCGCCTGGACCGCGAGATCCTCGGCAAAGTGTTGGGCATCGGTTTGCCCACCGGGTTGCAGATGGTGGTGATCTCGGTGTCGGAGCTGGTGATCCTGGCGCTGGTCAATCGCCACGGTTCCCAGGCCACGGCGGCGTATGGCGCGGTGACGCAGATCGTCAATTACGTGCAGTTCCCGGCGCTGTCGATCGCCATCACCGCGACGATCCTGGGCGCCCAGGCCATCGGCGCCGGTCGGCTGGAGCGGCTTGGGCCGATCCTGCGCACGGGGCTGCTGGTCAACGTCTGGCTCACCGGCGGGCTGGTGGTGCTGGGGTATCTGTTGTCCCATTGGCTGCTGGGGTTGTTCATCACCGATCCGGCGGCGCGGGTCCAGGCCGAACACCTGTTGCACATCATGCTCTGGAGTTTGCTGGTGTTCGGCTTCCAGGCGGTGGTCGGCGGCATCATGCGCGCCAGCGGCACGGTGCTGGTGCCGGTGGCGATCTCGATCTTCTGCATCGTCGGGGTGGAGGTGCCGGTGGCCTACCTGCTGGACGCACACTTCGGCCTGCAAGGCGTATGGATGGCATTTCCGGTGGCTTACCTGAGCATGCTGTTGCTGCAAACGGTGTACTACAAGCGGGTCTGGCAGCATCAGCGGATCGAGCGGCTGGTATAGCCCAGGCAACCCAAGGCCCCCACAAGGGCGGCGCTTTTTTTTGCAGTTTGATAACCCAAGGATTCCCATGTCTGTACAGCACTCATCCACGGCCTACCGCGCATTCCTTTTCGACATGGATGGCACGCTGCTCAATTCTATTGCCGCCGCCGAGCGGATCTGGACCCGCTGGGCCCAACGTCACGGTGTGGACGTGGTCACGTTCCTGCCGACGATCCATGGGGTGCGCGCCATCGACACCATCGCCCGCCAGCACCTGCCGGGTGTGGACGCGGCGGCCGAGGCCGAGCAGATCACCCGGGAGGAAATCGAGGACGTCGAGGGCGTGGTGCCCGTGCCCGGTGCGCTGGCGTTCCTGCAAAGCCTGCCGCCGGCGCAATGGGCAATCGTCACTTCGGCGCCCATGGCCTTGGCCTTGCGTCGCATGGAAGCGGCTGGGATACCGCGCCCGGCAGTGATGGTCACCGCCGAAGACGTAAGCGATGGCAAGCCCGACCCCACCTGCTACCGACTGGCCGCAGAACGGCTCCAGGTGAATCCAGGGGAGTGCCTGGTGTTCGAGGACGCCGAGGCCGGCATTCGCGCGGGCGAGGCGGCGGGAGCGGACGTGATGGTGGTGACGGCGACCCATACGCACCCGATGGACACTGTCCACGGGCAGATCCGCGACTATCGCGGGCTGGGCGTTCGCCTGGAGGACAACGGATCGATGCGCCTGAGCACCACCCCATAACCCACAGAGGCAGGATCATCGTTCCCATTGTTCGAGCAGGATCGAGACGAATTTTTCCGCCGCCGGTGACAGCGATGCTCCCCGTCGATACACCAGCCCCAGCGACCGGTTCACCACCGGTTCGATCAGCGGGACACTGACCAGCGTGGGGTGATCCTCGGCCGGCATCGCCAGGCTCGGCATGGCCGAGACGCCGAGCCCGGCCTCCACCAGGCCCAGCGATGTCGACAGGTGCTGGACCTCATAGAACCACTGCGGGCGCCAGCTCAAGCCCGATAGCGCGTGGTCCAGCAGCATCCGGTTGCCGCTGAGGCGACCGACGCCGATAAGGCGGTAATGACTCAGTTCCGACCAGGTCACCGCGCTGCGCTTGGCCAATTCATGATCGCGGCGGCACGCCAGGACAAAGGGCTCGTTGACCAATGGCACGAACTCTATGTCGGGGTGCTGGCCGCTCATCATGTTGATGCCGAAATCGGCTTCGCCCCGCAGGACCGCCTCCAGCCCTTCGTTGGCGCTGAGATCCAGCAGGCGGATGCGGATCTGCGGATAGCGTTCGTTGTAGAGACGGATGACCGAGGGCAGGAAGTAGAAGGCCGCGGTCGGGATGCAGGCGAGGGTAACCCGGCCACTCTGCCGCTCGGCGAGTTCGCGGATGTTGAGGATCGAGTCGTCGAAATCATCCAGCAGGCGCCGGGCCTTGGGCAAAAAGTCCCGGCCCACGCTGGTGAGGCTGACCCGTCTTGTGGTGCGGTCGAGCAGGGCGGTGCCCAATCCTTCCTCGAGTTTTTTCATCCGGCGGCTTAACGCCGGCTGGGACAGGTGCAACGCATCGGCGGCTTCATGAAAGCTTCCCAGTTCGGCGATTTTTACGAAAGAACGAATGTCGTTGAGTTCATATTGCATCGTTTTGTCCCGCTGAAAAGACTTGTTCGCGCGTGGGAGAATCGCCAGTAGTCATGCATGAAATGAAATAATGGCGCTGATATTTGCATTGGAAACAATTTTTAAAGGCTGCGACTCTTGCAATCAAGACATCAATTGCTCCGATTGATCAACAAGAGTCTGTGTTATGCAACGAATTCCCTGTGTGCTGATGCGCGGTGGTACCTCCAAGGGCCCGGTGTTCCTTGCCTGGGATCTGCCCGTGGCAATCGAAGAGCGTGACGAGCTGCTGCTCAATCTGATGGGCTCCGGCCACGAGCTGGAGATCGACGGTATCGGCGGTGGCAGCCCGCAAACCAGCAAGGTCGCCATCGTCAGCCCCTCGCTTCACCCTGACGCCGATGTCGATTACCTGTTCGTCCAGGTAATGGTCTCCCAGCGGCGGGTCGACACGGCGCCCAACTGCGGCAACATGCTGTGCGCCGTCGGCCCTTTTGCTGTGGAGCAGGGGTTGGTGAAGGCGTCTCAGGAGCGTACCCAGGTGCGCATTCGCAACCTCAACACCGGCACGTTCGTGAACGCCGAAGTGCTGACCCCCGGCGGGAAAGTCAGCTACGAAGGCGACACCGCCATCGACGGCGTCCCTGGCACGGCTGCGCCGGTGCAGCTGACGTTTCTCGATGCGGCGGGCAGCAAGACCGGTAAGTTGTTCCCGACCGGGAACAGACAGGACGTGATCGACGGTATCCCCGTGACCTGCATCGACATGGCCATGCCGATGATGATTGTCGAAGCGGGCCAATTGGGTAAGCGCGGCGACGAAAGCCCGGCTGAGCTGGATGCCGACAAGGAGTTCCTGCGCCGCCTGGAGTCCCTGCGCCTGCAAGCGGGTCTGGCGATGGGCCTGGGTGATGTCAGTGACAAGGTCATCCCCAAGCCGGTGCTGGTCTCGCCGGCCAAGGCGGGCGGCACCGTCCAGGTGCGCTACTTCATGCCACACAACTGCCATCGGGCGCTGGCGATCACGGGCTCCATTGGCCTGGCCACCGCTTGCGTCACCGAGGGCAGCGTGGTTGCGCAGTTGCTCGGCGAGGCCCGCGAGCCGCGCTTGAAGCACGTGCGCATTGAACACCCCAGTGGCGGTATCGACGTTGTATTGTCCTACACCGGCGCCCGGGGTGAGACGATTCGTGCCTCGGTGGTGCGGACGTCACGCAGGCTGTTTTCCGGTTATGTCTACGCCACGGCGCCTCAACGACTCGTCGGATAGCTTCCCCGATCGTTGCCGTTTCCTGCATCAGCACAATTCTAAAAATGGGTGATGCCATGAAAGTTGTAAAATCGCTCTACTTCCAGATTCTGCTCGCCGTGCTGTTGGGTGTGCTGGTCGGACATTTCTGGTCGCAGCAGGCGATCGCCCTGAAGCCGCTGGGGGATGCCTTCATCAAGTTGATCAAGATGATGATCGCGCCCGTGGTGTTCTGCACGATCGTCACCGGCATCGCCGGCATGAGCGATAAACGCTCCCTGGGTCGCTTGTTGAGCAAGACCATGCTGCTGTTCCTGGGTCTGACCGTGATCAGCCTGATCATCGGCCTGGTGGCGGTGTACCTGTTCAAGCCCGGCGTGGGCATGAACATCGACCCGACCCAACTGAGCACCAAGGGTCTGTCGCAGTACACCGATTCCGCTGCGAAGCTGGGCGTCGTCGAGTTTTTCATGCACATCATTCCCGACACGTTCCTCGGCGCCTTCAACAAGGGTGAAGTGCTGCCGGTGCTGTTCATCGCGGTGCTCTCGGGTTTTGCCTTGTCGGCCATCGGCGAGCGCGGCAAGCCGGTACTGGACGTGCTGGAATCCGCCTCGCACATGGTGTTCAAGATTTTTTCCTACCTGATGCGCTTCGCCCCGATAGGTGCCTTCGGCGCGCTGGCGTTCACCGTTGGCCAATACGGCATCACCTCGCTGGGTTCCCTGGCCAAGCTGATCATGACGCTGTACATCGCCTGTGCGTTCTTCGTCATCGTGGTGCTGGGGGGCATCTGCCGCGCCCACGGGTTCAGTCTCTGGAAACTGCTGCGCTACTTGCGCGAAGAATTCCTGGTGGTGCTCGGGACATCTTCCACCGAACCGGTCATGCCGCGGATGCTGGAAAAACTGCAGGCGCTGGGGTGCAAGAAAGGCGTGGTGGGCCTGGTGCTGCCAACCGGGTACTCGTTCAACCTCGACGGCACGGCGATTTACCTGTCCCTGGCGGCGGTGTTCATTGCCCAGGCCTGCAACATCGACCTCACGCTCGGGCAGACCGTGACGATGCTCGCGATCATGCTGTTGTCCTCCAAGGGCGCGGCAGGCGTGACCGGTTCCGGTTTCGTCGCCCTGGCGTCGACCCTGACGGTGATCCACGACATTCCCTTGGCGGGCCTGGCCTTGCTGATCGGCATCGACCGCTTCATGTCGGAGGCCCGGGCCTTGACCAGCCTGGCCAGCAACGCGGTCGCCACGGTGGTCATCTCCATCAGCGAAAACGCCTGCGATCGCGACCGGTTGCTTCGCACGCTGGACGGTAAGCCGGGAGCCTCGGTCGGCCAGGTCCAGGCTCACACCTGGGAACAGCCGAAGGTCAGCAAACCCGTCTAGCCGTTTCCGCCAGCCCTTTTCCCTGCCTCATAAAACTTCCGCCAGGCGCCGTTCATCGTGCCGCCTGGCGGGTTAGGGGCCGTGCGCCTTGGCGTCGGCCACGCTACTCATAAGAACAAGAGATCAAACCTATGCTCGCATTGCTTGGCTTGGCCATGGTGGTCGTCTTCACCGTTTTGATCATGACCAAACGGCTGTCACCGATTGTCGCCCTGACCGTGGTGCCCATCGTTTTCGCTGTCCTGGGTGGGTTTGGCGGCACCACCGGCAAGATGATGCTCGACGGCCTGAAAATGGTCGCTCCGTCGGCGGCGCTGCTGCTGTTCGCGATTCTGTTCTTCGGCCTGATGATCGACGCCGGACTGTTCGATCCGCTGATCCGCAAGATCCTCAAGCGGGTCAACGGCGACCCGATGAAAATTGCCGTCGGCACTGCGCTGCTGTCGTTGATGGTGGCCCTGGACGGCGATGGCACCACCACCTACATGATCACCTGCGCGGCCATGCTGCCGCTCTACAAGCGCATCGGGATGAACCCGATGATCCTGGCGACCATTGCCATGCTGTCGCTGAGCATCATGAGCGGCATGACGCCCTGGGGTGGGCCTGCCACCCGCGCGATTGCAGCGCTGGGTCTGGATGCCGGCGAATACTTCGTGCCCTTGCTGCCCACCATGATCGGCGGAGCGATGTGGGTGGTCTTCACCGCATTCCTGCTGGGGCGCGCCGAGCGCAAACGCATCGGCAATATCCAGTTGGAGAGCGGCGGCGGTAACTGCTACATCAAGGCGATCCTCGAGGACACTCCTTACAAGCGCCCGAAATTGGCCTACGTCAACCTGCTGCTGGTCATCGCGGTGATGGTGGCGTTGGTGATGGGGATCATGCATTCGGCGATCCTGTTCCTGATCGGCTTCGTGCTGACGCTGATGATCAACTACCCGCAGCTGGATATTCAGAAAGAACGCATCCTGGCCCATTCGGGCAATGCCATGACCGTGGTGCTGCTGGTGTTTGCGGCAGGCATCTTCGCCGGCATCTTCTCCGGCACCAAGATGGTCGATTCCCTGGCACAAACCCTGGTCGACTGGATCCCACCGTCCTGGGGCCACCTGTTCCCGCTGGTGGTGGCG
Source organism: Pseudomonas chlororaphis (assembly GCA_001023535.1). Classification (NCBI taxonomy): domain Bacteria; kingdom Pseudomonadati; phylum Pseudomonadota; class Gammaproteobacteria; order Pseudomonadales; family Pseudomonadaceae; genus Pseudomonas; species Pseudomonas chlororaphis. The sequence continues at coordinate 299,144 of CP011020.1, read as the reverse complement.
ATTACCAGCATGCCGTTGACCTTTGTGCTGTCCAACGACGCCTATTACTTCGGTGTGGTGCCGATCCTGGCGAATGCGGCGGCGGCCTATGGCATCGATCCGGTGGAAATCGCCCGGGCCTCGATCCTCGGTCAACCGGTGCACCTGATGAGCCCGCTGGTGGCGTCGACCCTTTTGTTGGTCGGTATGGTCGACCGCGACATCGGCGACTTCCAGAAAGCCACCGTCAAGTGGGCCGTGCTGACCTCGCTGGTCATTACCGCGCTGGCCCTGCTGACCGGAGCGATCAGCCTCTTCACCTGATTCACCCAACCTGCTGTTTTTTCTGCGCGCCTGCCCGGTCAGGCGCGTGCTGTCCTGCACCCCAAATAACAACAATGAGTAGTGAGCCATGAGCACTTTGCATACCCAACGGGCGCTGTTTTCCCTTCTTGGCCTGTTGCCGCTGGCGAGCGCCAGCGCCGAAGGATTGATCGATGACAGCAAGCTCAAGCTGCAACTGCGCAACGTCTATTTCAATGAAAATTTCCGCGACGAACACGGCATGAGCGCGCGCGCGGCGAGGACGGCGAAAAGCAAGCGAACCGAATGGGCCCAGGGGTTTTTGCTGGACTACCAGTCAGGGTTCACCCCCGGCACCCTCGGGGTGGGTGTTGATGCTTTGGGGCTGCTCGGGGTCAAGCTGGATTCCGGTCGCGGCCGCAGCGGCACCGGCTTGTTGCCCGTGCATGACGATGGCCGCGCGGCTGACGAATTCGCCAGCCTCGGCCTGACAGCCAAAGCGCGCCTGGCCAAGACCACCGTCAAGTACGGCACTTTGTTGCCGAAGACGCCAGTGTTGATCTACAACGATGCGCGCCTGTTACCGCAGACGTACCGAGGCACCCAGGTCAGCAGCATCGACATCCAGGATCTGACGCTCACTGGCGGCTACCTGGATCGATTCAAGTTGCGTGATTCCAGTGACAGCATGCCGATCGTCCCCGACGGCTACAGTGGCGACAAATCGGGCGACTTCAGCTACGCCGGCGCCGAATACAAGCTCGGGAAGAACGTTCGGCTGAGTTACTTCTACGGTGAGCTGGAGAACTTCTACCGACAGCACTTCGCCGGGATCCAGCACGACCTGCCCTTGGGTCGCGGCGTGCTGACCAGCGACCTGCGCTATTTCAACAGTGTCGACAGCGGTTCTGCCTACGGCGGCAAGATCGACAACACGATGCTGAGCGGGCAATTGTCCTATGCGATCGCAGGCCATACCGTGGGCGGCGGCTACCAGGTGCTCAATGGCGATGCCGGCCTGCCGTACATCAGCGGTGCCACGGTCTATTCGTTCAGCAACGCAGGCATCGGGAAGTTCATCGAAGAGGATGAAAAGACCTGGATGCTCAACTACGGCTACAACTTCGCCGCCCTTGGCGTCCCTGGCCTGACCTTTTCGACCCGCTACCTGAGTGGCAACGACGGCCAGTCCGACACGGCGATCAAAGAGTGGGAACGAGACGCCGAACTGGCTTATGTCGTGCAGCAAGGTACGTTCAAAGGCCTGGGCGTGCGGTTGCGCAATTACGTCTACCACGCCGACTACGCCCGTGGACGAGACAGCAACCGGATCTACTTCACCTACGACATTGCACTCTGGTGAATGCGTTGCGGCCCGCGACGCCGGCGGGCCGTGATTACGCTGTCATTCGGCCTCCCGCAACGCCCCTCGGATAAGCGAAGCGAATGCCTGCGTCACGTCATCCTTGTCATGCCGTCCTCGTACCAGGGCCCCCGCCAGCGCTTCGCCCGCGCCGACCAGCCCGGTGCAGCGACGCTCCAGCTCAACGGCTGACAGCGCGGCGTGGGGCTTGAGCACGCTCGTGAACATCTGCACGCAGTTATCCAGCAGCTCCTGGAAAACCGCTGCCTTTTCGTCGCTGCCTGCCAGCGCCGCGCCCACGGCATAAAATTCGTCAGTGTTGTCAGCCGCGCACTGGATGTAGGCACTGGCCAGCAGTTGGGCAGTGTCTTCCAGCGTCCGGGCGGAACCGGCCATGGCGTCACGGAATGCATTGACCCGTTCGGTATCGATCCATTTATAGAGTTCGATCAGCAGGAGCGAACGGGTACTGAAATGATCGTAGACCACCGGTTTCGACACCCCCGCACGCACCGCCAGATGCCCCAGGGTCAGGCGGTCGGCGCCTTCCTCGCGCACGATCAGTAAGGCGGTGTCCAGCAACTGTCGCCGTCGTTCGGCCTTCGAAAGCCGGCGGGTGGAAGACGTGGCCGGGGGCTCGATGTCTGTTTGCACTTCGTCGCTCCAGGTGAAAAAACCTACCAATGGTAGGTGGCGAGGTGTAAGGTCATGGTTGTTCGCCTACCAATGGTAGGTTTGGTTCCCAACGCTAGGAGAACATACCATGTCTATTGATCCTATTCTGTTTATGGGCGGCTCTGGCGCCATCGGCCATCATTCTGCCCAAGCACTGCGCGCGGCCCATCCCGGCGTACCGCTGCTGATCGGAGGGCGCGACCTGGGCAGGGCCCAGCGGGCCGCAGAGCAGATCGGCGGGGCCCAGGGCGTGCTGATCGACGCTGCTGCGGATGACCTGGGACTCGGCGATCGTCCCGTGAGCGCGGTCGTGGTGTTCTACATGGATCATGCCCTTGCGGGGTTGCGCTTCGCCCAGCAACGGGGTGTGCCGCACCTGAGCATATCGTCCGGCATCTTCGAGATCGCCCCGGAAATAGCCACCTACATGCACAGGCCTGATGCCGCGCCCATCGTCCTCGGATACGAGTGGATGGCCGGCGCCACGACAGTGTCGACCTTGAGTGTCGCCAAGGGGTTCAGCCGCGTACGCGACATCAGGATCAGCGCGTTGATCGATGAGCAGGACACGGGCGGCCCGACGGTGGCAACCGACTTCGAACACTTGAACAGGATGCTGCCAGCCGCGCTGACACGGCGCGAAGGGGTGTACGTCTGGCGTGAAGGCGAGGAGGCCAAGGCGCGTTTTCAAGCGGTGGACGGCAGGGCGATCGACGGCAGCGGTTTTTCATCCATCGACGTCGTCGGTCTGGCGGCTGCCACGGGCGCAGCCGATGTGCAATTCAACATGGCCATCGGCACGAGTTCGACCCGGCACCAGGGCGGGCCGATGTCGACCGAAATCATCATCGAACTGGCGGGCGAGGATCAGCAGGGAAAGGCGCTGCGTACCCGGCATGCGCTCGTGCACCCGGCGGGCACTGCACCGCTGACCGGCCTCAGCGTGGCCTTGCTCCTGGAACGGCTGTTGGGGCTCGATGGGCAACCACCCACTGCGCCCGGCCTCTATTTCCCTTATCAACTGCTGGACGCCGTGACGTACCGGCAGCGCCTGGAGAAGGAGGGCGCAACGCTGCGAGAGTTGCCCTTGTAACGGCTGTCTGGGGACGGGGCAACCTGGAGACACCTTGAGGCCGCTTGCCGCCCCATGAAGCTGTCAGTGTTGCCTGATAGCGTGGGTTTGCGGCTAACGCTGCCCAGGGGCAATAGTACAGTTGGACTATTGCCGGACTGGGAGTGGTCTGGCCTGATGGAGCGCCCATCTCTCGACCTGAGGTCAGGACAAGGATATGGCAGCACGCCGGACATCGCCGATTTCGACCAGGTGCCATTCTGGAGCGGCCAGCGCCTGGAACCCGTGGAAGGCCGGGTCTGGTCGGCGCATATCAGCACCGCACCAGACAAGGCATTCTCGGACCTGGAGTTGGCTGCTTGCACGCTGAACCCAACAAGGAAACGTTCTTGAAAAACTCACCCGCCAAACAATCTGATCTGGATGCTGCTCACTCCAAGCGTACCTCGACGGCATTGGTCTGCTTCGCCCTTGCCGTTTGCGGCGCGGGAATCCCTGGTCTCGTCATGGCTGACGCGACAGCGACGTCGACTGATTCATCTTCGGCCGCGTGTGTGAACGAAGCAGACTTTCGTGCCGGTACGGTGGTGGAGTCTGAAAGCCGTGACAACCTGTCGCCCGCGCTCAGCCGCAGCAAGACCGAGACGCTGGGGCCGCAAGCGTTTGCCGGGGTCACGCCGGTGGCTTCCTCACACACGTCATACCTGAACGGCGCGCCGTTCTTCTTGACGACGACATTTGCCGAAGTCAGGGACGGCCAGCTGATTCGCTATGGCGATCGGCATGGCGCGGGCGCCTCGCTGGTGACCACCACCTACCATCCCGCAGCCGCCGTGCCGATTGATCTGCAACCCGGGCAGACGGTCGACGTTCGCTACAAGAGCCAGGCAGTCAGTGCCGGCGCGACGGTTGAGTATGACGTCACGGAGCAACTGACCTACAGCGGCCGTGAGACCCTAACCACGGCACTCGGCACGTTCAACACCTGCAAGTTCACCAATCGGATTTCGGTGGGCTCGGCGGCGGGAGCACAACCCGCGCCGGTCGTCGTCCATAACTGGTTTCCTGCCGAGGGGCCTTATCGAGGACAATCGATCAGGGCTGTCACGCCCGCGGCCAATGGCGTGCCGGAGCGGATCACTGAAGTTGTAAAGATGCAGTATCGAGCGCAATGACTTTGGCTTGCCCCAAGGCTGAATTATCTAACGCTCACTTCACTGGATTAACAACGCTATTCGCCTCGACCGGGTGTTGTGAACTGAACAACAACCGGTAAAAGGAATGCCCCCGGTCTGCGCAATGATAGGGCAATAATGCGAGCGGATAATCAATTGCCTGGACGGCATGATGGCACTTTAAGTTCATGTCGTTTCACTAATTGAAAGCCTGACTAGTACAAGTGTGCTAGTTCAGGTGTTCTATATCTTAAGTCACAAGACTCGGACATCATCGGATCGTTTTTCTATTCGAATGGATGTCGTGTGTTGTGTGATATGAATTGCCGAATTATCGTGGCAGATGAGCATCCGCTGTTTCGCGAAGGCCTGATGGTATTGCTTGAACGTTTGATACCCGCTGCAATGATCGAGCAAGCAGGTAATCTGGAAGAAGTACGAACGTTGATCGCGCAAGGGCGCCCCGTCGATACATTAATTCTTGAAATTCGTCTTCCCGGATTAAACGCCATTAGTGAGTTGGCTCAACTGCGTCAGGAGTTGAGGCATGTCAAATTAATAGTGGTGTCGACCATTGATGACGGTGATGTCGTTGGCCAAGTCATGGATGCCGGCGTAGATGGGTTTGTTGGCAAGAGCCTCTCTTCGGAAGAGGTGGGCAAGGCCATTGTCGACATCCTGGAAGGCAAAGTGTTGGTCAAGTACGAGTCCTCCAGCCTGCTGCCCCTGGATGTGAACGATGATATGAGCCGACTGACCTCCCGGCAGAGGGAAGTCTGGCGGCTGATCGCCCAAGGCAAGACAACAAGCAGATCGCCGCGCTGCTTGAAATCTCGCCTTTCACGGTGCGAATCCACGTTTCGTCCCTTATCCGTGCGTTGAACGTTCCCAACCGGGCGGTGGCCGCCGCCCGTTATGCCGGGCGCCAGACGCAGGACGCTTCGCCTTAGCCGAGGGGTAGGCCTTGAGTCGTCTTTGGCGCCCACAAGCCCGGGGCCGCCACCGGCCAGCTGACTAGGGGCGAATCGGACTCCCGTCCTGGCGATCCATGAGCTTGACCAGTTCGAGCAAGACACCGCGCAGCTCCGGCGGGCGCACGGGCTTGGCCATCACCGAGATGTTCAGGTTGTGCAGCGACTGGCGTATCCGCTCGATCTCATGCCCGGTGATGACCAGCGCCGGGACTTCCCAGCCGCGCTGCTCGCGTATGGCGGCGATGCATTCTGAGCCGGAGATTTTCGTCCCGAGGTCAAAGTCGGCAATGATGATGTCGCAGTCACTGGTCAGCCCCTCGCCATCGCTGTGGCTTTCCACCTGGCAGCCCCATTTCTCCAGCAGCGCCGAGGTCGCCATCAGGACGTTGGCGTCATCCTCCACCAGGCAGACCCGCAATCCATTCAGGCGCTCATGCAATGGGGCCGCCCTGGGTGTGTTCGGGGTCTTGGGCGTGGCGGGCTCCAGGCCGCCGATGGTCACCCTGGTGCCTTGTCCCACGCGGGAACGGATGTGGATGTCGACATCGAGCAATTGGCTGATTCGCTTGACGATGGACAGGCCCAGGCCGAGGCCTTCGACGTCCTTGTCGCGGACATGGCGCACGCGATAGAACTCGTCGAACACGTGGGCCAGGTGCTCGCTGGCGATGCCGCGCCCCTTGTCGTAGATGACCACCGCCAGGCGGCTGGCCTGGCGTCGCACGCCGATCAATACGGGCTGGCCGGGGGCATATTTGAGGGCGTTGGACAAGACGTTCTGGACCATCGTCGTGAGCAGCCCGGGATTCACCGCGACCCAGTAAGGGCAGGGGCGCAACCGCAACTCGACGCCCGCCCAGCGTGCGGCTTCGGTGTTCTGCTTGACGACATCCTGCAACAACGCCCCCAGGTGGACGGTGTCCGCCTGGGGCACCAACTTGCCGTGATCCAGGGTGTAGATGTCCAGGATCGAACGAAACAGCTGCGACACGGTATGCAATGAGCGGTCGATGTTATCGACCAGGCGCAGCTCTTCCAGCCCCAGTTTGGCGTCGCGCAGGCAGGCGGTGAACAGGCCGATCGAGTGGATCGGCTGGCGCAGGTCATGGCTGGCCTGGGCCAGGAATCGGGATTTTTCCTGGTTGGCTGTGATCGCTTCCTCCGAGGCGATGCGCGTGCGCTTGAGCAGGATGTGCGCATAGGCGGGTACCACGATGGTGGTCACGATCAACATCAGGAACATGTATGGCTGGGTGCGCCAGAAGGCGTTGAGCCAGAAAATCAACACCAGGGTCAACAGCGCGATGGCCGTGGCGAGCGCCAGGTAGCGGGAGCCGAAGCGCATGCCGTTGCCCAGGGTCACCCAGAGCAGTGCCGCATAGATAGGCAAGGCGCCTTCGCCGCCCAGCACCATGGCGAAGGCGATGCCGGCGTAATCGTGCAGCATCGTGAAAAGGCGCCGCCAGAAGAAGTGCCCCGGCCAGCGCTTGATGATCATGCGCAGGAAGATCGAGACGACGAAGAACGTCGAGATGTAGATGATGATGGGGATGTAGCGCGCATTCCCTCCGCCATCCAGTCCCTCCAGGACGACGATGTACAACCAGGCGCAGGCACTGACGACCAGGCGGAGCGTGGCTTGGTCGAGTTCGCTGTTTTTTTCCATTGGCCTTGATCCCCTCATGAACATCGACAGGTGCGTTCGGCGATGCTCGGCATTATGGTTTAGCCATGGTCGATGCAGGTAGGCGCACGGGGCCGCGGATGGACAGCCGGCGTCATGACCCGGACTGGTCGGGGGAGGCTGGCCAGTGGTTCGGCTGCCAGGTGTGCAGTGGGAGACGGCAGGTTCGCCGTCCCCAACGTTCGATGAGGGTGCTGACGGATACCGGTCGTTCGGGGGCGGGGCCCGAACAGATCACTCCTTAATAGACCCGGTAGTACTTCACGACATCGTCGATGAAGTAGATGATCAAGGTCGAACCTTGGCTTTGGCTCTGTGGCTTCTTGTTGCCGGTCACGCTGGTGACATCATTGGCCACGCCTTGGGCTTTCGAGAGCTGCGCCGAGGTGTCGTACATTTTCAAGCTGGTTTCGGTGGAAACGTATTTATGGGCCAGCTTCATGTACTTATCCAGACCCTCTTCGCTCTTTTCGTATGTCCAGTTCGACTCGTTGCTGGTACTGGTCGAGTTGAGCTCTTCACTGCTCGGAGCGCCAAACATTTGATTGATCTGATTTTTTGTTGTCTTGCCCGGCGTGATCTTTTGCTTGAGGTAAGCAATGTCATATTTATTAGCGCCCGAGTTCAAGGAGTTCATCGAACTCATCAAGTCACCGGTGTTGGCGCAACCGTGGAGGGCGCCGACCAACACGCACAGGGCTATTCCGTTCTTTAATGTTTTTCCATACGTGAGGGACATAATACTTACCTTAGTGATTGCCAGCCTTTCCATTTGAACCGGGTAGGCGTTCAAGTTACGCCAGGCGTGCGAACCTGGCATCGATTGTGATTAATCGAATTTGCCCGACCTAACGTTTTAATCGCGCAGCACCGCGCGCCACGATCATCAGTGCGTTGATTGGTTTTTATACGCGGTTGACTGTTTGGCAGCGCGTTGCGGAGCCTTTACAGCTTAGGGGGGGAGATAGGCCTGGCGCCATAGTACAAGTGTGCTATGGAACGAGGCAGGGGGAGGGGCATCAATATCCTGGCCAGGCGTCTTTCACGCTTGAAGTTGCATGGCCATTAAAGTGCTAGTTATCAGGTTGTTGTGTGAGTAATCCCGTATGCATGGAGCGTGAGTATGCTGGCGATCAAAGACAAAGCGTGTTGGCGTCGTTCCGGCATCTTCGTCTTGCCGCGGCGCTGCTGTCCGTGGGACAACCCTCAAGCGAGACGGCCGATGGCGCGCGCCAGATTGGCCCGTGCCTGCTGCTCGAACGCATCGAAGTACGCCGCGTTGGTGTAGATGCGCTCGCGCGCCAGAAACCCCTCCAGGACTTGGCGCCGCTTCCGGCGGTATAAAAACGAGGGCACATGGCGGTATTCGCGCCGCACTTGTTGGTCGTATTCCTCGAAGCGCTCGAACGGGGCGCCAAGGATCGCCAGGTCCGTGTCCACCAGCACCGCTTCGTCGACCGTCGCGGGGGCGCCGTCGTGTCGCGTCACCATGATCAGGTCTTGAAGCCTGCGTCGGGTGGCTTCGTCCAGACCGCTATCGCGTGCCACCGTGTCCAGCCATTGCGCGCTGCGCAGTTCGTTGTCGTGGCGAAGAGGGTCGTAGATCGCGTCGTGGAACCACAAGGCGAGGTCAACCTCGGCAGGGGCCTGACAGGCTGCGTCCACGCAATCGCGCACTTGAAGGCATTCCTCCAGATGCTGGCAACTGTGGTACGCGCGGTGCGGTTCGCGGTAGTGGCGAATGAGCGCTTCGTGCGTCTGGCGCGACGCGCATTCGACTCCAAGCTGCGCCCAGACACGGGCCCAGGCGGCAAAACCCAAACGCTCGGACACGTCGGGCTCGGCGCTTGCCTGACCAGAAGTCGATGGCGGCTTCAATCCAGTGTCACCAGGGATTTTACGATGGAGATGATGCCGTCGATCTCAAAAGGCTTGGCGACGACACGGGCAAACAGATCGGCACGCTCCAACCCCAGGTGAGCCTGTGCACCGCTCATCAATATGATCGGTATGGCGGTGAGGTGCGCTCTGTTTTTAACGGACTCGGCAAACTCGATCCCGGTCATGGCCGGCATCATGAAGTCCGTGATGATCAAGTCCGGCCGTTCCCTTTCCAGGATTTCCAGTGCCTTGACCGCGCTACCCGCGGTAATCGCAGCAAACCCTTCGTCCTCAAGGGCAAAGCTGAGGATGTCGGCGATCAAGTACTCATCATCGATAATCAGGATCGTCTTCATTTTTCAACCACGCGCCAAGGCCACCCTCGAAACCTGGAGCGAAACACATGCGTTGATCGCCAGCTCGTTGCCACTCGCATTTTTCAGACCTTTCTGACGACGATTCCGGCATTGCCCATGACCACCTCAAGCAACGAGAGGTCATAGGGGTTATCCCTGATCTTGAGAATCGAGAGTTGCCGTTGAAGTTCAGTACCGTTGCGTCCGAACTGGATGAGTAACAGGTTATCCATCACGCTGGAAAGTTCGGGCACTGCCAGGACGAACTGATCACTGAACATGCGCTGGATTTCCCACGACGCGATGACCGTCACCCCGCGAGAGCGCAATTCGCCCAGCACGGCGGTGAAGACTTCGAGCACGCGTGTTTGATCGACGGCGACCCTGCCCATGGCCACCAGGCTGTCGAGGAACACACGCCTGATTCGCTTCTGCTCGACGAGGGCGAGCAGTTCGTACGCCACGCGGTCGATCAGGCCCGTCGAAGCGGAGTTCCACACCAGGTGCAATGCCCCGGTTTCTTCCATCCCGGCAAAATCGTGGCCGAGCGCCCTGGCCTTCATGCGCATGCGTTGCGGAGATTCGTGGAAGCCAAAATACAGGCCTGGTTCCTGGGGGGTGGAGCCGGCCAGGAATTGCGCGCCGACGGAGGTTTTGCCCGCACCGGACGGGCCCATGATCAGCGTGACCGACGACGTCATCAGCCCACCGCCGATCTGCGTGTCCAGCGATGGAATTCCGCTGCTGATCGTCTCCATGTGGTCGCTGTCCCTGAGGGCGGGGTGGGTCAGGACACTTTCGATGCGAGGGTAGATGGTGATGCCTTTCTCGGTGATCTCGAATTCGTGGGGACCGGTGATCGCGCCGCTGCCGCGGGTCTTGCGCAGTTTTATCCGGCGAACGGATTTGCAGTCGATGATCTCTTCGCCCATTTCGATGACACCGTCGACCATGGTGTGTTCGGGGCTGCCGTCGTCGAGCTGGGAACTGGTGAGGAACAGTACGGTGCAGCCGGCAAAGGCTGCATGCCCTTGCAGCTCGGAGATGAACTGCTTGGTGTCCAATGGCGTTTCCGCTTTCGAGCGGGCGTTGAGCAAGCCATCGAGGATCAGCAGGCTGGATTTCTGCCGGCTGATTTCCCGGCGCAACAGCTTGACCACTTCGTCCAGCCCTTCGTTTTCCAGCGTATCGAACGCGCTGACGAACTGGATGTTTTGGTTGACCTCTTCCTTTTTGTAGAAGGTCAGCGTGGACAGGAACTGGAAGAGCCGGTCATGGGGTTCGGCCAGCAACGTGGCGAAAAGCACGCGGCCGCCATGGTCGATATGGTTGAAGCCGATCTGGTTTGCCAGGATGGTCTTGCCCGACCCTGGCCGCCCTTGAATGATGTAGGACGAGCCGGCGATGAGGCCTCCCTTCAACAGCGTATCGAGGCCATCAATCCCGCTCTCAAGGCGTTTAAGCTGTTTCAACTCTGGTCCCTCTGCGCTGATCTTCATCGAGATTCGGATGGTGCGCCGCTCATTCACGGCGCGTCTCGTATGCAAAGGTTGTAGTGTAACCCTGCCACACGGATTTACGGCTCAATGTTTATGGATATGCATGGAGACTGCCGGGACTGTGAAGAGTTCGCGGAAAGCGAGGGGAGGTTTCAACGTGCAGGTTCGGAAAAAACCACTCAGTGAGTGGTTTTTTTCAACGCGTGCACCGCTGGGGTAACCGTCGGCATGACCAGTCCGAAGGCCGCCGCTGCACCGACGGCCTGTTGGCGGTTCACCGAGCCGAGCTTGCGTCGGGCGTTGAGCAGGTGGAAGTCGATGGTCCGTTCCGAACACGTCAGGATGTGGCTGATTTCCCAGGTGGTCTTGCCGGCGCTGGCCCAATACAGACAGTCCAGTTCCTTGGGCGTCAGGTCCTGGCGGGGAGGGGCCGGCCCGCGCAACTGATGGCTCATCCCGGCGAGCAGGTAGGGGATGAGCATGAACAGTTGGTAGACGGCGGGGTTGGAAAACGCGTCCGGCTCGGTGATGTCGGTGTCATCGAGGGCCACGCTCAATGTCCCCCTGAGCAGTTCGTAGCGCAGCGGAATGCTCAGGCCGCTGCGCAGGCCATAGAGCTCGCGCTGCTGCCAGAAGTGCCGGGAGCGCCCCCGAGCACGCCGGCGTTCGCGGTCCCAGAAAAACGGCACCAGCTCGCGTCGGCAATGCCTGAGTATCGGGTCGATGTCGATCAGCCCGTCGCCGCGATAATGGTCCAGCCAGCGTTTGGGAAAGGTGGTAATGAGGCCGGCGAGCGGGTCGGTGTCCCTCGGCGTCGCCGGGCCCAGGCTGATGAGGTAGCTGCTGAAGCCGAGTTGGCGCAGCACTTTGTTCAACTGGCGCTCCCAATCGCAACGGTGGGCATCCTTGGCGAGATTCATGAAGGCGGCCAGCGGTGCGGTACGCCCGGCCGGCGGCCGGGGGGAGTTGTGTTTGTCCATAAACGAGTCGCTCTTGTCATAGCGGGAATGAAACGGCTGCAGCACGGGAAGAAGGGGCGCGTGCCCCTTCGAGCGGATCACTGGCGCACGTAACACTTGATGAAGCTGCGGAACAGGTCCAGGCCGTTTTCGGTCAGGATGCTCTCCGGGTGGAACTGCACCCCTTCCACCGACAGGTGACGATGGCGCACGCCCATGACATAGCCATCGTCCGTGGACCTGGACGTCACTTCCAGGCAATCGGGCAGTTGCTGGTCGCTGATCATCAACGAATGATAACGAGTGGCTTGTATGGCACGTGCATCGGTGTGGTCATAGACGCCCTTGCCGTCGTTCTCGATCGTGCTCACCTTGCCGTGCATCACGTGCGGGGCCCTGCACACCTGGGCGCCGAAGGCCAGGCCGATGGCCTGGTGGCCCAGGCAGACGCCCAGCAGCGGCAGGCGTCCCTGGAAATGATTGATCACCTCTATGTAACCGACATCGGCCGGATGCCCAGGGCCAGGGCCCAGCACGCAGAAATCCGGGGAGAACGCCTCGATGCGCTGGAGAAGGTCTGGCACGTCGTGACGCTCGACGCGGGTTTCCAGCCCCAATTGTTCCAGGTATTGGCTGATGATGAAGACGAAGCTGTCATAGGCGTCGATGAGGAATACTTTCACAGTCCGATCTCCTGTCCGGTTACCGCTCGGTACACGGAACCCATTTTGTACAACGTTTCTTTCCATTCCATCTCGGGGACCGAGTCGGCGACCACGCCGGCGGAGGCCCGCAGGTGGTAGGTGCCTTCATCGAAGACCGTCGAGCGGATGCACAAGGCGGTGTTGACGCTGCCGTCGAAACCGACCAGGCCCAGGGCCCCGGCGTAGATGCCACGGCGGTTGCTTTCCATGCCCTCGATCAGTTCCATCGCCCGGACCTTGGGTGCGCCGGACATGGTGCCGGCGGGGAACGAGGCCTTGATCACGTCGTAGGCGTCGAGCCCGGGACGCAACAGGCCGCGGACGTTCGAGACCATGTGATAGAGGTGCGAATACTCTTCCACCAGCATGAACTCATCGACCTCCAGCGAGCCGGCCTGGCAGACGCGGCCGATGTCGTTGCGGCACAGGTCGATGAGCATCAGGTGCTCGGCGCGCTCCTTCTCCGAGCGCGTCAGCTCCAGGACCAGTTCGGTGGGGTCCACGCCGGGTTTCTTGCCGACGGTGCCGGCGATCGGGCGCATCTCGATCAGGTCGTCCCTGATCCGGACGAACAGCTCGGGGCTGGCGCCGATCAGGTCGATACCGCCCACGTGGGCCAGGTACATGTAGGGCGACGGGTTGCGAAGCCTCAGGTTCTGGTACACCTCGAACGGTGTGACCTGCGAGCGAATGCGGATCTCATGGCCGAGCTGGATCTGGTAAACGTCACCGGCGCGGATGTGCTCCATCGCCACTTCGACGCGCTGGTGAAACTGCTCCGGGGACACCGTGCGGGTTTCCTCGAAGGTCGCTGGGTACGCCGGCAACTCCGGCGTTTGCGCGGGCTCGGCGGCGCTCAGAAAGGGGTAGTCTTGCACGGTGCGGGCCGCCCACAAGGGGTGGTTGTTGATCAGGGTTTCGACGATGCCGTTGCTGTGCAGATACACCAGGGTCTGGTAGACCGACAGGGCGATGAGCGGGTAGTCGTAGGTTTGCTCGGCCAGGTCGGGAAGCCGCTCGATCAGGCGAACGCAGTCGTAGGAAAAGTAGCCGAAGAACGCCAGGCTGGAAGGAGCATTGGCCGCCGGCTGGAACGCCGCCTGGATGGCCCGCAGCAGGTTCCAAGCCGCCTCGCTGTCCGGCAGGTGGATCTTGTGTTCGTGATCGATCTGCACGCCGTCTTGTTGCAGGTGCTCGCGCAGGTGCTCGCAAAGCGCAGGGCAACCGCGCAATTGTGCCTGGCCTTCATCGATGCATACTTCGAAGAGCGGGTCGAGCCCGATGATCGTCGCGCGGCGGTCGCGGCTCGGGCCGGAGAGTGATTCAAGAATAAAGACAGACTCACGACCTCGTTGAGCCGCGGCACTTGCATATATACCCAATGCGTCCATGGGTCGACGTTCTTCACGGCGAGTTACTTTGACGTCAATTAATTTTCTGTTCACGGTTAATACCATTTTCGAGGTGCAGCGATTCAGGCACTCCATTAAAAGAGCGCCACGGAAATATAAAGTGCGTAAACACTTTAAATAGGAATGGACGAATATCCTGAATGTTCGGGACGAACGCTGTTTATGCCGCGCGCAATACCAGGCCGGCCACGGATTGCGGCCAGTCAACGTGCAGGGCACAAGGCGCGAACGCCTTCGAGTTCAAGGATGAAGAGTCAGGATGTTGCTGGCAGGCAGCAGACAGGCGCTGGTCTTCGCTGGATTAGCGACGCCAGATATTGCTTTTGAAGATGGCCAGAATGGCCCGGGAACAGCTGTCGGGGCAGCTGTGGGAGGAACTGATAGCAGAAAGGTGATAGTACATTTTAGACATCCCAGTCTTGGCTAGGCACTGCGGGAAATAAACGGCAGTGCGGCGAAATTACCAGTGCCCCCCTGGGCTGTCAACCGTAAACCGGGACGGATATTCATCTTTCATTCATTGCTTAATGTTGATCAGCGCAAACGCTGTCCCTGTCCATTATGTAAACGCGCGTGCTCATAACAAGAAACGCGTGTGCGCACAACTGTGTAATCGCTCAGCTGGGTATTTGTAACTTCAGTCACTAACGTAGCGGCCGTTGAGTTTCAGTAACCCATCAACCCTGAGCGGCTGACATGAAAGAGCATCTAGAGACATTCAAGAAACGGTACGATCCGATCCACCAGGCCTATTGGACCGACGTCCTCAGCGACGCCGCGCTGGCGGCATGGCACCAGGAACAGTTGCGGGAAGTGATCGGCCATGTGAAGCGATCCTCGCCGTTCTACTCCAGGCACCTCGCCCAGGTCGACGAGCGTTCGCTGACTCTGGATGACCTTGCCAGCGTGCCTTTCACCACCAAGGATGACCTGCGCGAGGCCGGTTTCGACATCTTGTCCGGCCCCCTCGAAGACAGCATCTTCTACTACGAGACCACGGGCACCACCGGGCCTGCCACGCCATGCCCACGGGACCGCAAGGAAAGCTACGCGAGCAATCGCCAACTGGCCATGGCCTACCAGGCCGTGATCGAAAAGCATTTTCCGGGGGAGAAGACGGTCGTCGGCATCATGGGCCCGACCGAGGTCCATTCCTTCGGTGACACCCTGGGCGATGTCTGCACCCAGCTTGACCTGTGCAATGCCAAGATCTGGCCGCACTCGCCGGTGATCGGCTGGGCCAAGTCCCTGCAGTTGCTCAAGGATCTGCGCATCGGCGTGCTCGCATCTGCGCCGGGGTTGTTGCTGGCCATGGCGAAGGAAGCCGAGCGCCAGGGCTTCAATCCGCGCGAGGATTTCGCCTTGCGCGCCTTCATGATGAGCGGCGAACTGTGCACGCCGGCGTTGAAGAACAACCTCTACAGCTTGTGGGGCGCGCAGGCCTACAACAGCCTGTATGGCTCCCAGGAAGCGATGATCATCGCGGCCTGCAACGCCAACGATCAACTGGTTCCCCATCGCCTCAACTACATCATCGAAGTGCTCGACCCCAAGTCCGGGCAAAGCCTGGGCAGCACCGGCGATGGCGAGCTGTGCGTGACCATGTTGATTCCCGGCAGCAAGCCTTTGGTTCGCTACCGCACCGGGGACCTGGTCTCGATCCAGTCGCGGCCCGGCTACCCGCAATCGATGCGCCAGACCGTCAAGGTGGTCGGCCGGGTGAAGGACGCGGTGCAACTGAATGATCGTGCCTTCTCGGCCGCGCAGATCGAGCAGGCGCTGCTTGAAGGCGTCAAGCAGTGCCTTGGCTACCAGATCGTCCTCAGTCGCGCCAATGATCGCGATACCGTCATCGCCAAGCTGGAGATGTCGCGCTTCTTCGAGGGCGACCGCGGCCGCCTGGTGCTGCTGATCAAGGAACGCCTGCGCGAACGGCTGGGGGTCGAGGCCACGGTCATGGTGGTGAGCGACCTGGCCGATCACGTGAACCTCGGCAGTTGGTTCAGCTGGAAAGAAGCGCGCATCGTCGATCAGCGTCAAGGCCAGTGAGGTCAGCGATGAGCCTGTCTGTTCGCGTGATCGACCACGCCAATGAGCTGTTCGAGTCTGTCCGGCAACTGCGCAACCGTTACCTGGGGACCAACCCGGCCAGGGAGGATGACTTCGAGCGACGAGAGCAGTTGCGCGACGCCTTGTCCTATCACCTGGTCTACCTGGACAACGACGAAGTGGTCGGGACCCTGCGCGTCACGCCCCTGGGCCATGGCCTGAGTTTCGTCGAGCGGGCCGTCAACGTGCACGCCTATTTCCAGCAATCGACCGATGCCTTCGATGCCAATCGCCTGGTGCTGGATGAGCGCTATCGCGGGGGACGGCACCTGCGCCTGTTTCTCTTGCAAGCGGCCATCTGGCTGAGGGCCAACACCCATCTTCGGTTCATCTCGGCACTGTGTCGCGGCCCGTTGGCCGCGCTGTATGTCGGCCTGGGCGGGCGCGTGCTGGTGGATGACGTGACCTGGACCGGAGAGCAGGTCGAGCGGCGCTACAGCCTCGTGTACCTGGAACTCGAAAATGTTTACCACACCGTTAAAGGAGCCATTTGAAATGCAAGCATTCTTCAAGGAACTCGACGCCATCGTCGACGCGGGCTGGGCCCAGATCAAGCAGGGCGCCTACTGGAAATTCAGTCAGGAAAACCCGACATCGCCCGCGCTCTATCAGCAGTTGATGCTGCAGGTGTACCACTACACCCGCTACAACTCGGTCAACCAGGCCGCGTGTGCCTTCAGCGCCGATCCGGAAGAAACGACCCTGCTGCGTTTCGTCTACAAGCACGCCCTGGAAGAGCTGGGCCACGAGCGCATGGTGCTGCGCGACCTCGAATCGGTCGGGCTGCTGCCGCAGGAAATGCCGGCGCCCCTGGCGCCGACCCAGGCGCTGATTGCGTTCCTCAACGACGTGGCGATCCGCAAAGGGCCGATTGCGCGGCTGGGCTACAGCTACTGGGCCGAGGACGTCTACGAGCACATCCAGCCGATCCTGGAACGGTTCCGCGCCGACCTGGGCCTGAAGGACGAGCAGATGACCTTCTTCGTCGCTCACTCGACCATTGATGAGAAGCATGCCGAGGAAGTGCGCGTGGCCATGCAACGAGCGGTGAAGACCGAAGAGCATCGCCGCCAGATCAAGGAAGTGGCGCGTGTCACGTTGTGGCTGACCGGGCAACTGATGGAGGAGGCGTTACGCGCTTACCTGGTGAGTGAAGAAGGGCTGCGGGAGGCGTCCTGAATCATGAACCTGACCATCATTGTCGGTTCCAGCCGACCTTGTGGGGTCAGTGCACGGGTGGTGGCGCTGGTGCGCCGCCACCTGGGCGAGGAGGTCGAGGTCGATGCCATCTGGCTCAAGGACTACCGGATCGACTACTGCGACGCCGATAACGCCTGCTCGGAACAGGACTGCGCGATGCAGGACGACGTCGGGCAGTTGGTGGCGCGGCTGGATCGCGCCGATGCGGTGCTCTACCTCCCCGTCATGCACGCCTACGGTACCAACAGTCGCTTCCAGGCGTTCCTGGAGCGCGTCGGCTACGGCTTCCTGCGGCCGCGCCAGCGCCCCTTGCGCGACAAGCTCGCGGCGATTGCGGTCGTCGGCCGGCGCTATGGGCACACGGCCGTTTTCTCCCAGGTCGCGTTGAACGTGCTGCTCAACAAAATGATCCTGGTGGGGTCGGGCTTTCCACCGTGTTTCCAGACACAACTGGCCCACGACCCCGAAGCGGAGCAGGCCTTGTGCGAGACGCTGGACCGGCTCTGCGAGCACCACCGTCGACTTCACCCCACGGGGCTCGTGCCGGCCAAGCCGGAACGGATCCTGCGCCCCATTCAGTTTCAGAAGGGATAACCGTCATGCCATTGAAAGATTCATTGCTGGCGCTGCTGGTCGCGCTGCTCTGGGGCGCGCAGGTCACCGCCGTGAAGATCGGCGGCGCCGAGTTGCCACCGATCCTCATGGTCGCCATGCGCTACGCGATCATGGCGCTGTTTCTCCTGCCGTTGCTCAAGCGTCTCAAGCGCGAACAATTCGGGACCGTGGCGCTGGTCGCGACGATCACCGGCACCTTGCACTTTGGCTTGCTGTATTGCGGCATCGCCCGGGTAGATGCCTCGACCTCGGCGATCATCTACCAGTTGGCGGCCCCCTTTACCCTGATCCTGGCGTTCGCGTTGTTGGGCGAAGTGCTCAAGGTGCAGGTGCTGGTGGGCATCGTGCTGGCGTTCGCCGGGGTGCTGGTGCTGCTGGCCAAACCGTCGGCGAGCGGGAGTGTCGTGGGCATGCTGCTGGTGGCGCTGGCGGCCCTGGCCTTCGCGCTCGGGTCGGTGTTGACCAAGCGCCTCGGGCCGTTGGACCCGCTGGCGTTGAGTGCCTGGACCGCTGTGATTGCCGCACCGCAACTGCTGCTATGGTCGTTCATCCAGGAAGGCGGGCAATGGGCAAGTGTCCAGGCGGCCAGCGCCCAGGCCTGGTGGGCGGTCGTGTATACGGCGCTCAGTGGCGGCCTGCTGGGGTTCGGCCTGTGGTTCTGGTTGCTGGGGCGTAATTCGATGCAGCAACTGAGCCCGTACCTGCTCCTGGTGCCGTTGTTCGCGATCGCCGTCAGCCAGATCCTGCTCGCAGAAGGGATCAGCCAGCGCCTGGTGATCGGTGCCGCGTTGACGCTGTCGGGCGTGGCGTTGTGCCAACTGCGCGTGGCGCAACGGCTTTTTTCCAGGCTCGCGGGGCGCAAGCGGCAAGAGGTGGCGGATGAACAGCGTTGATCGGCTGTTGCTCGGCACCTTGCGCCTGGTCCACCGCTGGCAGTTCGGCCTGAAGCTGCGCTGGCACACGAGTGAGCAGTGACGCCTGGCGTACCTGCAAAGCACCGGCGAGCGGACAGGCCCGACCCTGGTCATCCTGCACGGCCTGGGCGCCAGCAAGGATCAGTGGGGGCCTGCGATCCTGGGCATGGCGCGCCGTCACCCGTGTCTCTTCGTCGATCTGCCGGGCCATGGCCAGTCCTTGTACGCGCCGTCCGCGGGTTACGGGCCGCAGGCCTTGCTGGCAGCACTTGAGGGCCTGTTGGATAAGGTCATCGAAGGCCCCTTCGTGCTGGTCGGCAGCTCCCTGGGCGGTTGCGTGGCCGGCCTGTACGCCGCCAGGCATCCCCAGCGGGTCAGTCACCTGGTCCTGTTGGCGCCGGCGGGACTGGGCCCGAACGCGCTCGGCCCGGCGTTGCAAGCAGGCCTGCAAGGGCAGGGCAGCGTCTTTGGTTATCGCACGGTCGAGGAAATGCGGCAGTTCTGGCGCTTGTTGTTCCGCCAGCCGCCCCGGGTAGGCGGGCGCCTGGCGCAGGCCATGGCCGCCAGCGGCAGGGCGAGGTTCGCGGCGGTACAGCGAGTGGTCGAGGACTTTCGCCGCGAAGGCCTGGATGTGCTGCTCGATCGGCTTCCGCAAATCGTTTCGAGAACGTTGGTGATCTGGGGGCAGCATGACCAGGTGTTCCTTCCCGCGACGCTGGATCACCTGCTCCAGCAATTGCCCGATGCCCGTGGCCAGTTGATCGAAGACTCGGGGCATGTGCCCTACCTTGAGCGGGGCGCCGAGGTCGTCGCGGCCATCACCGGGTTCATCTCGGCCCCCGGGCCTGCGCGCTGACCGTGGCGCGCCTGGGCATCAGATCTGCTCCAGCAACCAGCTACGGAACGCCCGCAGCGACGGCAGCATTTCGTTGCGGGGCGGGTAGGTCAGGTAATAGCTGCGGCGGCTGGCGACCGGCAGGTCAAGGCTGATCAGTTCGGCGTTGGCCAGCTCATCGGCCACCAGGATGCGCGGTACCAGGCCGATGCCGATGTCCGCCTTCACCGCCTGGATCAGGTGAGAGGTGAGTTCGAAGCTGGGGCCCAGGCGCATCATGCGGTGGGGCAGGTTGTAATGGCTGAACCAGTCGCCCCAGACGGTGGGGTTGTTCGCGACGTTGAGCAGCATCTGTTCGCTGATCCGCTGGGGGGTCCATGTCTGATGGGCCTTGGCCGCTTGCGCGGAAATGACCACGGTCAGTTCTTCGGCGTGCAGGCGATGGCTGATCAGGCCGGGCATATCGGCATGGCCGACGACGATGGCGGCATCGATGTCGCTGGTGTCGAAGTCGATGGCATCGATCCGGGAGTTGATGTGCACCAGGATGCCGGGGTGGGTCTTGTAGAACGCATGCAGCCGCGGCAGCAGCCACTTCGAACCGAACGTCGGCAATGTCGCCAGGCGCAAGGTGCCACTGCCGGACTGATACGCCATCGCCTGAAGTGTCGCGCTACGGATGCGCCCGAGCGCCTCACTCATTTCCCGCTGGTACAGGCGTCCGACGTCGGTCAGCCGGACCTGCCGGCCTTCACGACGAAACAGCGTCAGCCCCAATTGTTCTTCCAGAGCCTGCACCTGCCGACTGACGGCGCTTTGGGTCAGCGACAGTTCCACGGCGGCGCGGGTATAGCTTTCATGCCGGGCCGCGGCTTCAAATGCCAGCAGCAGCGACATGGACGGTGTGAGGTGGCGATAATTCATTCGTAAAAGTCATCGATAGCGGCAGGATTATCCGTTTGTCTGGCCGCAGAGCCTAAGGGAACATTGGCTAAAATGCCGGTAGGAGCCTGACCGATTCATGCGCCGGCGACAAGTATGACCTGATGAGACCCTTGAGAGGCCATTAAATGATCGCCCAATTGCCGGCCGTTGCCCCTGCGGCCCATTACCCGGAATTTCTCGAGGCCCTGCGCGCCAGCGGCTTTCGTGGCCACCTGAGTGCCGACTACGCCACCCGTACCGTGCTGGCGACCGACAACTCGATCTACCAGCGCCTGCCGCAAGCCGCGGTCTTTCCCCTGGACGCCGATGACGTCGCGCGCATTGCCCGGCTGATGGCCGAACCGCGCTTTCGCCAGATCAAACTGACGCCACGAGGGGGAGGCACTGGCACCAACGGCCAGTCCCTCACCGACGGCCTCGTGGTCGACCTGTCGCGGCACATGAACACCATCCTTGAGATCAACGTGGCCGAGCGCTGGGTGCGGGTGCAAGCGGGCGTGGTCAAGGACCAGCTCAACGCTGCGCTCAAGCCCCATGGGTTGTTCTTCGCCCCGGAGCTGTCCACCTCCAACCGCGCCACCGTGGGCGGCATGATCAACACCGATGCCAGCGGCCAGGGCAGTTGCACCTACGGCAAGACCCGCGATCATGTGCTGGAACTGCACAGCGTGCTGCTCGGCGGTGAGCGCCTGCACAGCCAGCCGCTGTCCGACGCCGAGCTGACGCAGGCCTGCGCCGAGCCCGGGCGCATCGGCGAGGTGTACCGCACCGCGCGGCAGATCCACGACACCCAGGCCGACTTGATCGAGTCGGTGTTCCCCAAGCTCAACCGTTGCCTGACCGGTTACGACCTGGCGCACCTGCGCGATGAGCAGGGGCGTTTCAACCTCAACAGCGTGCTGTGCGGCGCCGAAGGCTCGCTGGGTTTCGTGGTCGAGGCCAAGCTCAACGTGCTGCCGATTCCCCACTATTCGGTGCTGGTGAACGTGCGCTACGGCAGCTTCATGGACGCCCTGCGCGATGCCAATGCGTTGCTGGCCCACGAGCCGCTGTCGATCGAAACCGTGGATTCGCGGGTGCTGATGCTGGCGATGAAGGACATCGTCTGGCACAGCGTCGCCGAATACTTTCCGGCAGACGCCGAGCGCCCGACCCTGGGCATCAACCTGGTGGAATTCAGCGGCGACGACGCCGCCCAGGTGAATGCTCGCGTGGCGGCGTTCGTGGAGCACCTGCAAAGCGACAAGACCATCGAGCGCCTGGGCCATACGCTGGCCGAAGGCGCCGCGGCGGTGAACCGCGTCTATGCCATGCGCAAGCGCTCGGTGGGCTTGCTGGGTAACGTCGAGGGCGAGGTTCGCCCGCAACCGTTCGTGGAGGACACGGCGGTCCCGCCGGAGCGGCTCGCCGACTACATCGCCGAGTTCCGCGCATTGCTTGACAGCCACGGCTTGAGCTACGGCATGTTCGGCCACGTCGACGCCGGGGTGCTGCACGTACGCCCCGCCCTGGACATGAAGGACCCGGCCCAGGCCGCGCTGGTCAAGCCGATTTCCGATGCCGTGGCCGCACTCACCCAACGCTACGGTGGCTTGCTGTGGGGTGAGCATGGTAAGGGCCTGCGCTCGGAATACGTGCCGGCGTTCTTTGGCGAACTGTACCCGGCGTTGCAATCGCTCAAGGGCGCATTCGACCCTCACAACCAGTTCAACCCCGGCAAGATCTGCACGCCGCCGGACGCCAGCGAAGGCCTGCTCAAGGTCAACGAAGTGACCCTGCGCGGTGAACTGGATCGGCAAATCGACGAGCGCGTGTGGCAAAGCTACGGCACCGCCATGCACTGCAATGGCAACGGCGCCTGCTACAACTTCGACCCCGACGACGCCATGTGCCCGTCGTGGAAAGCCACCCGCGAACGCCAGCACTCGCCCAAGGGCCGGGCGTCGTTGATGCGCGAGTGGTTGCGCCTGCAAGGCGCGGCCAATGTCGATGTACTGGAGGCGGCACGTGACGGAGCGTCCTGGCTCAAAGGCTTGCCGACGCGGTTGCGCAACAACCGTGCGCGGTCACAGGGCGAGGCGGATTTCTCCCATGAAGTCTACGACGCCATGGCCGGCTGCCTGGCCTGCAAATCCTGCGCGGGGCAGTGCCCGGTCAAGGTCAACGTGCCGGAGTTCCGCTCGCGTTTCCTGCAGCTCTACCATGGCCGCTACCAACGGCCGCTGCGCGACTACCTCATCGGCTCGCTGGAATTCACCATCCCCTACATGGCTTACGCACCGGGTCTGTACAACGCGGTAATGGGCTCCAAATGGCTGAGCCGGCTGCTCGCGCGCCAGGTCGGCATGGTCGACAGTCCGCTGATCAGTCGCTACAACCTCCAGGCCACCTTGACCCGCTGCAAGGTCGCCGTCGCCAGCGTGCCCGCCCTGCGTGAGTTGAGCGCCGCACAACGTGAGCGAAGCGTGGTGCTGGTGCAGGACGCCTTCACCCGCTACTTCGAAACACCGCTGCTGGCGGCCTTCATCGAGCTGGCTCACCGCTTGGGCTACCGGGTTTTCCTTGCACCCTACAGCGCCAATGGCAAGCCGTTGCACGTGCAGGGGTTCCTCGGTGCCTTCAACCAGGCGGCGATCCGCAACGCCACCCAGCTCCAGGCCCTTGCCGACTGCGCGGTGCCCCTGGTGGGCCTCGACCCGGCCATGACCCTGGTCTATCGCCAGGAATACCAGAAGGTGCCGGGGCTCGACGCGTGCCCGAAGGTCTTGCTGCCCCAGGAGTGGCTCGTCGATGCGGTGGCGCCGCAGACGGCGCCCGTGGCGCGCACGTTCCGCTTGCTCGCACACTGCACGGAAAAGACCAACGCGCCCGCCAGCACGGCCCAATGGCAGACCGTGTTCGCCCAGTTGGGGCTCAAGCTGGTGACCGAGGCGACCGGCTGCTGCGGCATGTCCGGCACCTACGGGCATGAGGTTCGCAACCAGGACAGCTCGCGAACCATTTTCGAGCAGTCCTGGGCCGATAAGCTGGACAAGGAAGACGAAGCCTTGGCCACGGGCTATTCCTGCCGCAGCCAGGTGAAGCGCCTGGCGGACAAGCAGCTGCGTCACCCGCTGGAGGTGGTCTTGGAGCAGGTGTTGGCCGGGCAGACGCAAAAGGCTGGCTGAGTCCGGTGGGCTCAGCCGGGGATCTACTCTCTGGCTGGGCCTGCGCTTTCGCGAGCAAGCTCCCACACGCGGATTTGCCGGGGTGTGTGAACCTTCCGTGGATACAGCGCTCACTTGTTAAGCCGTCGCGCCGAGTGATCGTGCTGTCTCATCGCCGATAAGGAATTCGCATGCTCCACACCTCGCCACCGAATCCCCTCGACAGCCCTGTGCAACGCGAGCTCAGCCTGCGAGCGGTCACGACCGGGATCGTGCTTGGGATCCTGTTGACGCCTTCCAATGTGTACGCCGGGTTGAAGATCGGCTGGTCGTTCAACATGTCGATCATTGCCCTGCTGATCGGCTACGGCATTTGGCAAGGCCTGGCCCGGCGTTCCGGCGCCGGGGTGCCGTGGACGCTGCACGAAAGCAACATCAACCAGACCGTGGCGTCTGCCGCGGCCTCGATCATTTCCGGTGGGTTGGTGGCGCCGATTCCGGCGTACACCTTGCTAACCGGGCAGCAATTGGATGCCCTGCCGATGGTGGCCTGGGTGTTCTCGGTGAGTTTTCTCGGGATCTGGATTGCCTGGTACCTGCGACCGTCGTTGCTCAATGACAAGGCGCTGAAGTTTCCCGAGGGGATGGCGACGCTGGAAACCCTGTTGCACATCTACAACCACGGCCATGAGGCAGCAACGCGCTTGAAAGTGTTGCTTGGCGCTGCGTTCGTGTCCGGGCTGGCCAAGTGGGTCGACACGTTTATGTGGGCCTTGCCACGCTGGGCGCCGACGGGCCAGTTGGAGCGCCTGACCTTCACCGCTGACCCCTCGCTGCTGTTGCTGGGGTTCGGCGGCATTATCGGGATTCGTGTCGGCCTGAGCCTGCTGCTGGGGGCGTTGCTGGCCTGGGGCGGGTTGGCGCCGTGGTTGCTGGGGCAAGGCTTGGTGCAGTTGCCTCCTGGCAGCAGCGGTCCGCAGTTCGCGGCGCTGGTGGAGTGGTTGTTGTGGCCGGGCGTGAGTCTGATGGTCTGCTCGACGCTGGCCTCCCTGGCGATTCGCCTGTGGTCGTTGCACGCGTCCACCCAGGCCGGTGGCGGGGTGCTCTGGCGGGTGCCCAAGGTGGGGCCTGCCGCCGGTTTCGGGCTGGCGATTGTGCTGGTGGTGAGCCTGCAAGCGCTGCTGTTCGGCATCAACCTGTGGATGGCCTTGCTGACCATTCCCCTGGCCATCTGCCTGGCCGCCGTGGCCGCCCGGGTGGTCGGCGCCACGGGTATCCCGCCCGTCGGGGCCATCGGGCAACTGTCACAGCTGAGCTTCGGCATCGTGGCACCTGGGCAGGTGCCGATCAACCTGATGAGCGCCAACACCGCCGGCGGCTCGGCCGGACAGTGCACCGACCTGATGAACGATTTCAAGGTGGGCCGGGCGATCGGCGCGACGCCTCGCAAGCAGTTGATCGCCCAGACCCTGGGGATTTTCGTTGGCAGCATCGTCGGGGTACTGGCCTATCTGGCCTTGATCCCGGACCCACAGGCCATGCTGCTCTCCGAAGAATGGCCGGCCCCGGCGGTCGCCACCTGGAAAGCCGTGGCGCAAACCCTGACCCATGGCCTGGATTCCCTGTCGACGAGCATCCGTTGGTCGATTTTCGTCGGCGGCCTGGCCGGCTTGCTGCTGGGCATACTCGACAGCATGTTGCCCGAACGCCATGCCCGGCTGCTGCCCAGCACGGCGGCCCTGGGCCTGGCGTTTGTACTGCCGGCATCGGTGTCGTTGATGATGGCTTTCGGCGCCGTGCTCACCTGGCTGGTGAGCTGCCGCTGGCCGACCGTCACGGAACGGTTCGCCATCACCGCGGCAGCGGGGTTGATTGCCGGGGAAAGTATCACTGGGGTCGGGGCGTCACTGTGGGCGATGCTGGGCAACGGAGGATAGGCCTACCCCACACGGTGGCGCCGTCATCTCTTTGTGGGAGCGGGCTTGCCCGCGAAGGCGGAGGGTCAGTTTGCTCCGGTGCTGGATGGGCCACCGCCTTCGCGAGCAAGCTCGCTCCCACAAGGGGATCTGTGGCGGACACACCTCTCCAGTCCGCCAAATGACTCTGTGGGAGCGGGCTTGCCCGCGAATGCGGTGGGTCAGTCGCTGGGTTGGCTGGTTGAAATGACGCCTCGCTCTCGTCGTCTGACGGTTTGACTGAATGAAGAAGGGACCTTAGGGTCGCCTTGCGCTTGCGGCATTTGAGCGTCAGTGCCGCTGTCAATTATCTTCGGGCCAATGCCCTTGCCGAGGCCTACGTGGATCGACACCTGGATCGCCGCAATAACCTGTCCCTGGACAGCCTGAACTTCTTCCTCGCCGACGTCCGCGACGGGCTGGGGCCATACCTGGCCATCTATCTATTGGCCGTGCATCAATGGCAACCCTCCAGCATCGGCATGGTCATGACCCTGGCGGCCGTCGCCGGGCTCATCACCCAGGGCCCCGCCGGCGCGTTGATCGACCGCGTTCGCAGCAAGCGCGCGGTGGTGGCGGTCGCGGCCTTGCTGGTGACGCTGGGGTGCCTGGTGTTGCCATTCACCTCTTCGTTTGGTCTGGTGGCGTTGACCCAGGCCCTCAGTGCCGTGGCGGCGTCGGTGTTCGCCCCGGCCATCGCGGCCATTTCCCTGGGCATCACCGGGGCGAAAGCCTTTACCCGGCGGACCGGGCGCAACGAAACCTTCAATCATGCGGGCAACGCCTGCGCCGCGTTGCTGGCCGGTGGTTTCGCCTGGCTGTTCGGTCCCATCGCGGTGTTCTACCTGATGGCGGCGATGGCCTTGGCCAGCATCATCGCGGTCAGTTGCGTGTCCGCCGAAGCCATCGACCATGATGTGGCCCGCGGCCTGGAGACCGGCCAGACCGTCACCGGCGAGATGCCTTCGGCGTTACGGATCCTGCTGGATAACCGCACGCTGTTGCTCTTCGCCATGTGCTGCGCGCTGTTCCACCTGGCCAATGCGGCGATGCTGCCGCTGGTCAGTCAGAAACTCGCTCAGGCCAACGCGCACCTGGCCACGCCGCTGACCTCGGCGTGCATTGTGGCGGCGCAACTGGTGATGGTGCCGATGGCCTGGCTGGTGGGCCTCAAGGCCGACATCTGGGGGCGAAAGCCACTGCTGCTGGCCGGATTCCTGATCCTGCCGATTCGCGGCGTGCTGTACGTGCTTTCGGACGATCTTTACTGGCTGGTGGCGGTGCAATTGCTCGACGGCATCGGCGCCGGGCTGTTTGGCGCGCTGTTTCCGCTGGTGGTCAAGGACCTGACCCAGGGCACGGGACGGTTCAACGTCAGCCTCGGCGTGCTGTCCACTGTGTTCGGCCTCGGCGCCGCGTTGAGCAACAGCCTGGCGGGCTTCGTAGTCGAAGGGGCGGGCTACAGCGCGGCATTCCTGACACTTGCCGCGATTGCTGCGCTGGCCTTCGGCTTGCTGTTGGCCATGCCGGAGACCTGCCTGTCACGGCGTGCAACACGGCCTGAGGCCGCCGTGGCCATGGAATGATCTGCTTCGCATTTGAACGTCTGGCCCGGCACAACCTCTGAACCTTAAGCAAGGCGACACGCGCCTTGCCTTTGATCTTCGGAGGAGCGGTTAAGATGAACATTCTAATGGTCCTTACATCTCACGATCAGTTGGGCGATACCGGCAAGAAAACCGGCTTCTGGCTGGAGGAGTTCGCCGCGCCCTACTATGTGTTCGTCGACGCCGGGATGGACGTCACGCTGGCTTCTCCCCAGGGCGGGCAGCCGCCGCTGGACCCCAAGAGCAATGAAGAGGACGCCCAGACCGACGCCACCCGCCGGTTCCGCACGGACACCGAGGCCCAGGCTGCCTTGGCCAGCACGGTGCTGCTGGGCGAAGTGGATCCCTATGACTTCGACGCCGTGTTCTATCCCGGCGGCCATGGCCCGCTCTGGGACCTCGCCGAGGACCGGGACTCGAAGATCCTCATCGAGGCGATGTACGCCGCGAACAAACCCGTCGCCGCCGTTTGCCATGCCCCTGGCGTGTTCAAGAACGTCGTCGCCCCCGATGGCCAGCCGCTGGTCAAGGGTAAGAAAGTCACCGGCTTCACCAATTCCGAGGAAGACGCGGTGGGCCTGACCCAGGTGGTGCCGTTCCTGGTGGAAGACATGCTCAAGGCCAAGGGCGGCGAGTACTCCAAGGCGGCGGACTGGGCGGTCTATGTGGTCGAGGACGGACACCTGATCACCGGCCAGAACCCGGCGTCTTCCGAGGCCGTCGCCGAGGCACTGCTCAAGCGGTTGGAGCAGGAACAGACGGCCTAGCGCGGCCGAGGCCGAACGGCTGGGCAACCGCCTGAGCGCCGGTGGCTGCGTGCACAGGCGGCTTGGCGCCGTGGTCCGGGCCAGGGTCTTTTAATGAACCCGGGCCCGTCCATCAGGTCACTCCTGTGTCAGGAACGACACTACGATGGAGCTGCCTATGCGACCTATGGATTTCACCAGCCTGTCTTTCGCCGCACTGTTGTGCGCCGCTTGTTCGAGTCAACCGCCTGCCACATGGAGCTATGAAGACGCCAAGGAACGTACCCCTCTTGCCCCCGACCACGCGTACCCGGAGCTGTTTGAAGCGGTGCAGCGCCAGGGGATCTTCACCGACCAGAAACACTTCGTCGATGCGCTGCCCAAGCGCGATCCCGCGAAGATCCGCGCCGATTATCTTGCCCTTCATGAGCGCGACGGTTTCGACCTGAAGGGCTTCGTCCAAGACAACTTCATCGAATCCGGCGAAGCGCAAAGCCCACCGCCCAAGCCTGGCGCGCCGATCGAGGCGCACATCGATTCGCTCTGGCCGGTATTGAGCCGCACCTACCGCGAGGTGCCACAGTACAGCAGCCTGTTGCCGCTGCCGCAGCCCTACGTGGTGCCGGGCGGACGCTTTCGCGAGATGTACTACTGGGACTCGTATTTCACCATGCTGGGCCTCGAACACAGCGGCGACAAGGATCAGGTCCGGCAGATGACCGACAACTTCGCCTACATGATCGACACCTACGGTCATATCCCCAATGGCAATCGCACGTACTACCTGAGCCGGTCGCAGCCGCCGTTCTTCGCCTACATGGTGGAGCTGCAGGCTCGCATCGAAGGCGACCAGGCCTACGCTCGCTACCTTCCCCAACTGCAACGTGAGTACGCCTACTGGATGGACGGTGCGCAGACGCTCAAGCCCGGCGCGGCCGCCCGGCATGTCGTCAAGCTGGCCGACGGCAGCGTGCTCAATCGCTATTGGGACGCCAGCGCGACGCCCCGCCAGGAGTCCTGGCTGCAAGACATCAAGACCGCCGCCCAGGCGCCGGACCGGACGCGCCAGGAGGTCTGGCGCGACTTGCGCGCCGGCGCCGAAAGCGGCTGGGATTTCAGTTCGCGCTGGCTGGGTGACGGCAAGCGCCTGGAGACGATACGCACCACCGCCATCGTGCCGGTGGACTTGAACAGCCTCATGTATCACCTGGAGCGCACCATCGCCAAGGGCTGCGAGACCCTTCGCGACGTGTCGTGCGTCCAGGCTTACGGCCAGCGCGCCGACCGGCGTCAGCAGGCCATCGAACGGCACTTGTGGAAGGCCGATGGCGGTTACTACGTCGATTACGATTGGCAGCTCGACCGACAGCGTCCGGACCTGACGGCTGCGGCGCTGTTCCCGCTGTACACCGGGCTGGCGTCCAACGAGCACGCCAGGCGCACGGCCGAGGCAGTGCGCGGCGGCCTGCTGCGTGCTGGCGGGCTTGCCACGACCCAGGTCAGCAATGGCCAGCAATGGGACGAACCCAATGGCTGGGCGCCGTTGCAGTGGGTGGCGGTGGAAGGGCTGGACCGCTACCAGCAAGGCGACCTCGCGGCACAGATTGGCCAGCGCTTTCTCCAGCAGGTCCAAAACCTTTACCGCAAGGAGGACAAACTCGTGGAGAAATACAACGTGTCTGGCCAGGGGCAGGGCGGTGGCGGCGGTGAATACGCGTTGCAGGACGGCTTCGGCTGGACCAACGGCGTGACACTCAAGTTGCTGGAAAAATATGGAGCGAACGCCTCCAAAGCCCGCACAGGTGAATGACAGATACCCTCCCTATGGTGGACACACCTCTCCAGTCCGCCAAACAACCCTGTGGGAGCGGGCCCGCCCGCGAAGGCGGCGGGTCAGTTTGCCCCGATGCTGGATGGACCATCGTCTTCGCGAGCGAGCCCGCTCCCACAAGTGGATCTGTGGTGGACACACCTCTCCAGTCCGCCAAATAACCCTGTGGGAGCGGGCTTGCCCGCGAATGCGGTGGGTCAGTTTGCCCCGATGCTGGATGGACCATCGTCTTCGCGAGCAAGCTTGCTCCCACAAGTGGATCTGTGGTGGGCACACCTCTCCAGTCCGCCAAACAACCCTGTGGGAGCGGGCTTGCCCGCGAATGCGGTGGGGCAGTTTGCCCCGATGCTGGATGGACCATCGTCTTCGCGAGCAAGCTCGCTCCCACAAGTGGATCTGTGGTGGACACACCTCTCCAGTCCGCCAAACAACCCTGTGGGAGCGGGCTTGCCCGCGAATGCGGTGGGTCAGTTTGCCCCGATGCTGGATGGACCATCGTCTTCACGAGCGAGCCCGCTCCCACAAGTGGATCTATGGTGGGCACACATTTCCAGTCCACCCCATAACACTGTGGGAGGCGGCTTTAGGTCCCCAGCGCCAGGGCCGGGCCGTCGCCCTCTGGCACTGCGATGGCTGAGTCGCCGGGGGTCAGGATGACCTTGCGGCAATCTTCCTGTTTTTTGTCAAAGATCTTGTAGCCCTCGGCCGCCTGCTCCAGGGCCATTCGATGGCTGATGATGACCTCGGGTGCCAGGCGGCCGGTCTCGATGTGTTCGAGCAATTCGGGAAGGTAACGCTGCACGTGGGTCTGGCCCATCTTGAAGGTCAGCCCTTTGTCGAACGCGTCGCCAAACAGAAAACCGTGGATGAACCCGGAATACACCCCTGGCACACTCACGACCCCACCACGGCGTACGGCGGCAATGCACTGGCGCAAGGCCTTGCCACTGCTGCCTTCGAGCTTCAATGTGGCGAGCACGGTTTCGGTGGTGCTGCCCTTGGCTTCGAAGCCGACCGCGTCCACTACACCGTCGACCCCGCGCATGCCTTGGGTCTGGCGAATGATCGTGTCGGCGGGGTCATCGTCTTCATCGAAGTTGATCGGAATCACACCGTAGGTGCGTTGTGCGTAGGCCAGTCGATAGGGGTGATGATCGACCATGAAAATCCGCTCGGCCCCCAACATTCTCGCGCACGCCGCACTCAACAGACCGACCGGCCCGGCACCGTAGATCGCGATGCTCGAACCGTTGCCGATGCCCGTGTTGGTGACGGCTTGAAACGCGGTGGGCAAGATGTCCGAGAGGAACAGCACTTTCTCGTCCGCGAGGGTGCCCGGCACCTTGAACGGGCCGGTGTTGGCCTTTGGCACTCGCACATACTCGGCCTGGCCACCGGGGACGCCGCCGTACAGGTGGCTGAAGCCGAACAGTGCCGCTCCCGGTGGAATGGACTTCTTGTTCAGGATCGCGCCGCGGCCGGTGTTGGTGGTTTCACAGGCGGCAAACAAATCCATCTGGCAGAAAAAGCAGCTGCCGCAGGCGATCACGAATGGGATCACCACGCGGTCGCCGGGTTGTACGGCGGTCACCGCAGAACCCGTTTCTTCGACGATGCCCATGAACTCGTGGCCGAAGATATCGCCATGCTCGACCGTGGGGATCTTGCCGCGATACAGGTGCAGGTCCGAGCCACAGATGGCTGTTGCCGTTACACGCAAGATGATGTCGTCGCTGTCCACCAGAACCGGGTCCGGGACCGTGTCGACCTTGACGCTGTGCGCGCCGTGATAAGTAAGTGCTCTCATGACGTCCTGCCTTTTTAATCGGGTGATGGTAAAGGGCAGAGACGCAAGGTCGGATGGAAGTTCAGAGAGATCTCGTGGGCGCAGGACTGGCGGTTGTCCTGGGCTGGGGGACCTTGTGGTGGGTTGGAGAGGGCTTGCCGGCCTCTTCGCGAGCAAGCCCGCTCCCACAAAGAGATCTATGGCGAAAACACCTCTCCAGTCCGCCAAACAACCCTGTGGGAGCGGGCTTGCCCGCGAAGACGGTAGCGGGGTCAGCCCAGGGGCACGGCCGCTTGCCGGGCTTTGCGCTGGACCCACTGGGCCTCGTCCTTGAGTTCGAGGACTTGCCAGTGAATCTGTTCCAGCGAGGTGTTGTGCCCGACGCTGATCAGGATCGATTCCGGCAGGGCCTGCTTGAGCAGTTGGTAGCAGCGCTGTTCGTTGGCCGCATCCAGGGCCGAGCTGCTTTCGTCGAGGAACAGCACCGTGGGCCGGGCCAGCAGGGCGCGGACGAAGGCGCAGCGTTGCTGTTCGCCGATGCTGAGGGTCTGGGCCCAGTCCCGTTCCTGGTCCAACTGATCGCCCAGGTGCTGCAGGCCGATGTGCTCCATGGCCTGGCGCAGCGCCGCGTCTTCCTCGCGCCTTGGCGGGTTGGGGTACCACAGGGCTTCGCGCAGGCTGCCCAGCGGCAGGTAGGGTTTTTGCGACAGCGTCAGCGCCCGTTCACGGTCATAGTGGCTGCTGCCTGTGGCGTGGGGCCAGAGCCCGGTGATGGTGCGGATCAGCGTCGATTTGCCGTAGCCCGACGGCGCACTGATCATGAGGCTGTCACCGGGCTTGAGAGACAGGTTGAAGCCCTTGAACAATTGCCGGCCGTTCGGCAGCCAGACGTCCAGGTCCTTGATGTCGAGGCCGCTGGCCTGCTGTTCGAGGCGCACCGCAGACTTGACCTCGACGTTGTCCAGGCGCTCCTGGAACCCGTTCAAACGATCGATCACCGATTTCCATTCCGACAGCTCCGGAAACACGCTGACCAGATAGGCGATGGCCGCGTGCACTTCGCCGAAGGCCGCGCTGATCTGGGTCAGGCGGCCGAGGGGAAAGGCACCGGCGAAGAATTGCGGCGCCATGATGAACATGGGAATGACCGTGGCGCTGCGCAGGTAGAACGTCGAGTAGCCCATGATCAGCTTTTGCTTCTTGACCAGCGCCCAGAAGTTTTCCAGCGCCGCCTCCAGGCGTCGGTTGAAGCGTTCGTTCTCCACCGCCTCACCGCGGTATTGGGCCACCGAGTTGGCGTTTTCCCGCAGGCGAATCAGCGAGAAACGAAAGTCCGCCTCGCGCCGCTGTTGCATGAAGTTGAGGCCGGGCAGGGCGCGCCCCAGCCAGAACGCCAGGCCTGTGCCCAGCAGCGCGTACACCAGGGCAATCCACACCAGCAGGCCGGGGATGACCACCGACTGGTCGTTGAACGGCACGCTCACCAGGCTGGAGGCCTGCCAGAGAATGTTCAGGAACGAAAACAGCGACACCACCGACGTCAGCAAGCCCAGGCTCAACTTCAGCGACTTGACGATGAACAGGTCGATGTCCTCGGCGATCCGCTGGTCAGGGTTATCGACCTCGGTCTCGGTCAGCTTCAGCTTCTGGTAGCGCTGGCTGCCCAGCCATTGGTCGAGCATGTTGCGCGTGGCCCAGCGCCGCCAGCGTATGGTCAGCTTCTGCTGGAAGTGGAACGCGCCCACGGTAAAGGCGGCCGTGCCGACCTGCAGCAGGATGAATTGCAGGCTGCCAACGAGAAAACCGTGGTAGTCCAGGGCCTGCAAGGCGTTGTAGAAATGCAGGTTCCAGAAATTGTTGAGGATATTGACGCCCACCAGGCATAGGGTCATCAGCACGGTGCCCAGCAGCAGCAACAGGGCCGGGTACTTTTCCTCGGATACCCAGAAAGGCCGTGCGAGGCGCCAGAAATTGCGAAGTGTGTGCATGAGGTCTTTGGTAAGCCTGGTCGCTGACGACGTTGAGTTTACAGGGGCGGGAGGATAGGATCAGCCAATGCTAATCGTTTGCATTAATTAGGGAAAGTCACGGGAGCCCGTTATCGAATTTCCAGAATGGCTGAACCAGGCCTGGCCGCCGATAAAGCGCGTGATCCGACAGGGGCCTGGCGATCAGCCTTGCATCGCGTTGAACCAACTGGCCAACCCCGATGTGCTGCAGCCTTTGCTGGCCCGCTTCGCGCTGCGCTACCCCGGCGTGAACCGCGCGGCCGTGGTCTCGCAATGGTCGATGAACTACATGAGCATCGTCCTGCCGGCCACCCTGGCCTGTGTGTTGACCCGTCACTGCGCTATCGACTTCTGGGGCGAGCAAGCACAGTTGCTGCACGATGATGGCCAACCGTCGGCGCTGGGCCTGCCGAGCCGCCTGCCGGCCCTGGGCGCGCAAGAGCGCGCGGCCTACTGGTCGCGGTTGGTCCATGAGCACCTGGCGCCGTTGTTCATCCCGCTGGCGGCTGCCGGTGGCCTGGCACCGAAAATACTCTGGGGCAACATGGTTGCCATCTGGGACGGCGCTTTCGCGAGAATGGACCCCGACCTCTCCCGGGACGGGTTCGCCGAGGCGCACCGTTGGCTGGAGCAAGCTACGGTCAACGACGGGCGCCTGAAGTTGCGGGGCCTGCAACGCATGGTCGAGTCGCCCGCGCCGCAGATTTGCCCAACCTTGCCCTTGCGCCGGCATTGCTGCCTGCACTATCAGTTGCACGAGCCCGTCGAAGGCCAGCCACCGGTGCTCTGCGAGTCCTGCCCGAAACTGCATCGCCTGCCCCTGGCGGAGCAGGTGAGCTATCTGCATTACATCTATGAATAGGCGTGAGCCCCGGTAACGGGGCTCGCCAGATTATCCACGGGTCTGTCGACGACCTCAGGACAACACCGCCGAGGCCTTCGCCGCAGCCTGGGGCGCCACTTCGCTGAGCGTGCCGTGCTCGATGCGGATCAGCCGGTCGGCCAGGCCGAAGTAGGCGTCGTCGTGGGAAATGACGATCAGCAATTTGCCTCGCTCGCGCAGGTCCGGCAGGATCCGGGTGTAGAAAAAGTGCTTGAACACCGGGTCCTGGTCGGCCGCCCATTCGTCGAACAGGTAGCACGGGCGATCGTCCAGGTAGGCACTGAGCAGCGCCAGGCGCTTGCGTTGCCCGGTGGACAGGGCCAGGGTCGTCAGCTTGCCTTCCTCGATTTGCACCTTGTGATCCAGCTGCAGCTGGATCAGGTAGTCCTGCGCCTGCTTCACCAGGTGCGGATCGTCGCCGTCGAACAGGTTCTCGAACAGGCAGAAGTCGGTGAAGATCGCCGAGAAGTGCTGGCGGTAATGGTGGTTGTCGTGGCTGGAGGAGACTTGCTCGTCGAGCACGATGTCGCCGTTTTCCGGCCGGTAGAGGCCCGTCAGCAACAAGGCCAGGGTGGTCTTGCCGCTGCCGTTGCCGCCGGTGATGAACACCACTTCGCCGGCATTGAGCGTAAGGTCGATGGGGCCCAGCGTGAAATGGCCGTCCTCGCGCTCGCGGTAGTAGGTATGGCTGACCTGCCGGCACACCAGGCTGCGCACCTGGGTCGGGGTGATCGTCTCGATGGCCTCGTCGGCGGCCTGCATCTCGCCTTCCAGGGCGCGAATCTTGTTCAGCGCGACACTGGCCCGGCCCAGGGTCGGCAGGGCGTGCATCAGCTCCGACAGCGGCGTGATCATGTAGAGGATCGCCAGGATGTAGCCGGTGACCAGGCTGACCTGCAGCTCGATGAAGTGCGGCGCGGCGAACAGCACCACGCCGATCAGCAGGTAGAACACCGCATTGCCCCAGTTCATCACCAGCGCATAGATGCTCATGCCCCGCACGAAATCCCGGCGATATTGCTGGCTCACCGGAATCAGCAACCGAGTGAAGAAGTGTTGCCGGCGCGGGTGGTTGAGTTGCAGTTCCTTGCTGCCGTCGGTGAGCAGGCGGTACTGGTCGAACAACTGGTCCTTGAGCTCACGGGCCCGTGAGATCGAGGTCAGTGCCCGGCGTTGCGGCCAGTTGAAGCTGAGGCTGCCCAGGGCGATCAGCAACAGCGTCAGGCCGAGCAACGGCAGGCTCAGCCAGCCCAGGTAGGCCAGGCAGGCGGCGATGATCCCGGCGTTGACCAGCAGGATCGGCACCAGCTCCACCGCCTGGCTGATGGTTTGCGTATCGTCGGTCAGCATCGCCAGCAGGCGGTGCTTGCCCAGGCGCTGCAACTGCGCGTACGGCGTGTCGATCAGCTTGGCGCTCAGGTGCAGGCGCA
This sequence comes from Pseudomonas chlororaphis, assembly GCA_001023535.1. Classification (NCBI taxonomy): domain Bacteria; kingdom Pseudomonadati; phylum Pseudomonadota; class Gammaproteobacteria; order Pseudomonadales; family Pseudomonadaceae; genus Pseudomonas; species Pseudomonas chlororaphis. The sequence continues at coordinate 263,097 of CP011020.1, read as the reverse complement.
TGTCATTGACCGCTGCTTGGCCCAGGCGCAGCAGGCTGACGTCGGAGATCACCCGCGACACCGCCACCAGCGCCACCAGGGCGCCGAAGTACACGCCATCCATCGGCCGCAGTTGGTCGAACACCGTCAGGCTGTGGTTGATGTTGGCGATCAGGCCAGCCGCCGCAAGGCCGCAGATCAGGCCCGTCAAGGTCGCCACCAGCAGGGCGCGCCATGAACGTTTGGCCATGAGTAACAACAGATCCATTTCAAACCGCTCCGTGTGTCGCAAGGGCCTCGAGACGCGCCGCCAGTTGCTGCTGGAAGGCGGGCTGTTCGAGGACAGTGAGGTGCTGTGCCGGGATGACGTCGCGGGTCAGCGAACCGCTGCTCAGGCGTTCCCAGTGTGGATCGGCAAAGTCAGCCTGGGCCAGGGTGTCGCTGGCCCACCAGACATGCACCGGGCAGCTCAGCCGGGCCGGCTTGAAGCTGGCCAGCAAGTGCTGGGTATGCTGCTGGTAGCGCAGCCGCGTCTGCAAATGTTCCCAGCTGTCGCCATCGAGTTGCAAGCCTTGCTGGCGCGCCCACTGCACCAGTTCCGGCAGGCGTGCCGCCGCAGGCAGGGCATCCAGTTGCGCGGTCAACGCGCTCATCAGCGGCGCCGGCAATTGGCGCATCAGCGCCTGGCTGTCGGGGGTCAAGGCCTCGACCGCCGATTCCAGCAGCGCTTGGACGCTGTCCTCCGGCGCCTGGTGCTGGTATTGCGAGTCGATGATGCCCAGGAAGGCGACCTGTTCGCCCAGGCTTTCCAGGCGCGCCGCCGCGGCGATCGCCAGCAGTCCACCGAGGGAGAAGCCCAGCAGGTGATAAGGCCCGTGGGGTTGCTGTTGGCGCAGGTGTTCGACGTAGAGCGCGGCGAGGCTCTCGATGTCGCCTCCCAGCGCCGTGCTGTCCTCGGCCAGGTAGGCCGCCTGCAAGCCCCAGAGGTTCCAGGCCTGCAACGGCGCCAACAGCGCGCGGTAGTCCTGCACATGGCCGGTGGACGGGTGGAAGCAGAACAGGTTGGCCGCTTCGACGCCGGGCGGCGACAGCCTGACCAGCGGCGACAGTTTCAACTCGGCCTGCACCAGCGCCGCAAACGCCGAGACGCTGGGCGCGTTGAACACGGCGTTGACGGTCACTGGCGCCGACAGGGCGGTCTGCAAGCGGCTGGCCAGCGTTACCGCCGCCAGGGAATGGCCGCCCAGCTCGAAGAAGTCATCGTCGATGCCCACCCGCTCCAGGCCCAGGACCTGCGCCCAGACCTCGGCGAGCAGGGCCTCCAGCGGTGTGCGCGGCAAGGCACTGCCGACCGTGTCGAGCACTTTGTCGGCCCATTGCTGCAAAGTCTTGCGGTCGAGCTTGCCGTTGCCCATCAGCGGCAACGCTTCGACGATCCGTAGGGTCGGCAGCATGTAGTCCGGCAGGCAATCCTGGGCCTGGCCGTGCAAGCGCGCGACGCTGGTCGAATGCCCGGGTGCCAGGGTCATGAAGGCGAACAATTGCTGGCCGAGTTCGCCACGGGGAATGCACTCCACCGCCGCTTGGGCCACACCGGGCAGGCCGGCCAGTTGGGCCTGTATCTCGTCGAGTTCCACGCGAAAGCCGCGGATCTTCACCTGGCGGTCCGCACGCCCGGCGATCTCCAGGCTGCCGTCATGGAGGTAGCGCGCCACGTCGCCGGTGCGATACAGGCGCTCGCCGGGCTCTTGCGCCGACTCGATGAACCGTCCGGCGTCCTGTTGTGCATCCAGGTAACCGCGCGCCAGTTGCGGGCCGGCGATGTACAGCTCGGCACTTTGGCCGGGGGCGACGGGCGCCAGTTGCTCGTCCAGCAGGTGCAGGCGCATGCCGTCGAGACGGTCGCCGAGGGGCAGGCGGCGATAGTCCACGGCCGGTTCGAGCTGGTGCATCACCACCCCGACCGTGGTTTCGGTGGGGCCGTAATGGTTGAAGATCGTCAGGGCCGGCGCGTGTTCGCGAATGCTGCGCAGCAGGCGGGGCGAGCAGTTTTCACCGCCGAGGATCAGTTGCTTGCGCGGCAGCACGGCGGCGCTTTGGGCGTGAATCAGCCAGGCGTCGAGCAACGACGGTACGACCTTCAAGTGATCGACCGGATGCTGCGCCTGCCACGTGGCCCAGGCCTGGGCATCCATGGCGGTTTCCTTGTCCAGCAGGTGCAGTTCGCCGCCGCTGAGCAGCGCCGGGAACAGCAAGGTGTAGCCCAGGTCGGCGGCCAGCGAGGTGACCACCGCGCTGCGCTCGCCGGCCGCCAGGTGCAGGCGCCGGGAGACACTGGCGACGTAGCTGGCAAGCTGGCGGTGCTCGACGATGACGCCTTTGGGCGTGCCGGTGCTGCCGGAAGTGAACAGCACGTAGGCGGCGTCTGCGGGTTGGACCTCGTGCTCCGGTGCGTGGCTCGGACCTTGCTGCCAGAGCGTTTCCTCGCGCAAATCGAGGCTGGCGACGGCGGGCAGGGCGGGTGCCGGGCCCGCCGCGCCGCTGAGGATGAACGTCGGTCGCGCCTGTTGCAGGATGGCCAGGGAGCGTTGGGCGGGTTGATGCACGTCCAGCGGCACGAACGCGGCACCGCTTTTCAGCACGGCGAGCATCGCCAGCACCATCGGCGCCGAGCGATCCAGGTACAGCGCCACGCGGTCTTCGCGACCGATACCCTGGGACCGCAGGTAATGCGCCAGTTGGTTGCTGCGTGCGTCCAGCTCGGCGTAGTCCAGATGCCCATGGTGGTCGCGCAGGGCCACGTGATGAGGGTATTGGCTGGCGCAGGCGCTGAAGCGCGCCGGTACGCTGGCCAACACCGCTGCGCTGTCGAGTGGGCCCTGTAGCGCCGCCAGCGTTGCGGCGAAGCTTGGGGCCTGCAACGACAGCGCCGACAGCGGCGTGGCAGGGTTGGCGAGGGCATCGAGCAGCAGCGACTGCAGCTGTTCCAGCAGCATCGCGGCGGCCTGTTCGCTGTAGCGGTTCGGCAGGTGAGACAGGCTCAGGCGATAGCCACTGCCCGTCGTTTCAGCCACCAACAGCAGCTCCATGCCTGCCGGGATGGCGTGGGCGTCCAGTACCGTGAGCGTCGAGGCGCTGCTGCCCAGGACGTCGAGCCGCTCGGGCAGTTGCGCGCCCCACTGGAAGCCGTAGTGCGACGCTTCGACTGCCTGGGCGGTGCTGACGCCGCAGTATTCCTGCCATTCGGTGGCTTGCTCGCAGAGGTTTTGCAGGTGTGCCAGGGCCTGGGCGAACGAGCTCTCGGGGGCCGGTTGCCAGCGCAGGGGCAGGGGCTTGGCGAACAGGCCCCAGCAGTCGGCGAGTTCTTCGTAGTCGTCGCGGCAATCATGGACCCAGTTCAAGGTCAGGGCCGGGCTGTCGCCGCTGCTCAAGCGTTGCAGCAACACGGCCCAGGCGGTCATCAGCACCTGCTCGGCAGACGCATCGTGGCGCTGGCAAAAGCTGTCCAGGGCCGCGTTCAACAGCGGGCTGGCGAGCAGGCGAGTGGTCACCGGGGTGGCGGCGCGGTCGCTGCGCACCTGGCGGTAAAACAGTTCACCGGTGGTCGCGGGCTCCACCGCTTGAGTGGCCCAGAAGCGCCGGCCATGCTCGGCGTCTTCGTCGGCCTGCAATTCGTAGAGCCAGGCGCTGTATTGGGTGTAGGTCATGGCTTCGTCGTCGACCGTCGGCGCCTGCGCGCAAGCCAAGGCCTGGGCCAGGCGCAGCAAGGTCCCGCGGTCCGCGCCCAGGGCTGGCAGTTGCAGGCTGAGCCGATGCCGATCGGCCCCCACCGATTGCACCTCGACACGGATGGCGTCGTGTGCGGTGACGGCCGACTCCACCACCTGCAACGGCAGCAACAGGCCCGGCTCGGGCCGTACCCGCAGGCGTAGCGCTTCGTGGCAGGCGCTCAGCGCGGCGAGCCGTTGCTGCACGCGCTCCAGGGCCAGCGCGCCGCTGATCTCCAGCTCCAGGCGCGCCGACGGCAAACCGCCCAGCCACTGGCTGCGTTGCTGTGGCGAGAGGGCGAAGGCTTCTTCACGCTTTTCGTAGGCGCTCATGCCTGCACCTCCGCCGCCGGCTGCGGCGGCACGGCGGGCAAAGCCCCCTTCAATTGGTCACGGCGCATCATCTGGCCCATGGCGACACAGATCTTGCGCTCGCCTTCGAACGGGTCGCGGGCGTGGGCCACCAGCATGTTGTCGAGCATCACCATGTCACCTTTTTGCCAGGCGAACCGCACGGCGCAGTCTTCGTACGCCGCACCGATCACGTCCATCACCGCGTCTTCGATCACGCTGCCGTCGCCGTAATAAACGTTGCGCGGCAAGTGTTGCGGGCCGAACAGATTGATCAGGTTGCTGCGCACTTCAGGCTCCAGGCAGGCGGTGTGGTGCAATTGCACCTGGTTGAAGAACGACAGCTCGCCGGTCTCGGGGTGCTCGACAATGGCCGGGCAGTGCTGGGCGATGCGCAGGTTATCGGCCCCCAGCCATTCCCAGCGCATGCCCGATGCCTGGCATTGGCGCTCGACTTCCTCGCGCTGTTGGGTCTTGAAGAAGTCCTGCCAGCGCACGTCCAGCTTGTCGGTGAAGTGGCGCACGTAGAGCAGACCCTGGCTCTTCAAGCGGGCAACGATGTCGTCCGGCAGGCGCGCCAGCACCTGGCGGCAATCGACGATCGGCGTGCAGCCGCCCACCGGCGACGGTGTTTCGCAATAGAACCACTGCTTGCGCGGCCACTGCGGCAGGTGCGAGCTCTCGTTGTGGAAGAGAATCATGTGTTGTTCCGGGTACGGCGTGGAGTGGTAGATGTTCTTGCCGGAGGTGTTCTTCGGCAGGTCACCGTAGGTCCCGTAGAGGTCCGGTTCGATGGCCTGGGCGAACTGTTCGAAGGCGGCGGCGTCCGGCAGGTTGAAGCCGCGGAACAGCAGCCCGCCGTGGGTGCGCAATTGCTCGTTGATCCATGCCCGGGCTTGCAGCGCCCAGTGCGCCGGGTCGAGGTCGCCCAGCAGCGGTTCGATGACCAGCGGCAGGGGCTGCCCGGCGATCAGCGTGCGGGTGCGCACCTGTTCGTGGGCCAACTGGCTGACGGCGGTGGCCCGGGTCTGCTTGAGCTTGCTCAGCTTGGACAGCTTACGCGCGCTGCGTGCCGTCGCGTCGTCGGCCGGTGCTTCAGGCTGGGTCGGCGCGCTGCTGTCCTGAGGGTGCGCCAAGCGCCAGGACCAATCGTCCAGTGCTTGCCCGGAAGCCGAGGCGATCCGCTCCACCAGGCTTTCGAAGCCCTGTTCGAGGCGCTTGACGGTCGCTTCCTGCAGCACGCCGGTGCGGTACACCCAACGCACATTCAGGCCTTGGGCTTCGTCTTCCTCGACAAACACGGCGAGGTCGAACTTGCTGCTTTCCTGGCGCGGCACCAGGTGTTCCACCGCAAGGTCGGCCAGGCTGGCATTGCCGGTGGGCGTGTTCTGCATGACGAACAGCACCTGGACCAGCGGGTTCACCCCTGGCGTACGGGGCGGTTGCAGTTCCTCGACCAGTTTGTCGAACGGCACCTGCTGGTGCTGGAAGGCTGACAGGCAGTCTTCACGCAGGCGTTGCAGGCGCTCGTCGAACCCTTCGCCTTCGCTCAGGCGTGCGCGGATGGGCAGCACGTTGACGAAAAAGCCGATGAGGTGTTCCAGCGCCGGGTGTTCGCGGTTGGCCAGGTCGGTGCCGACGATGAAGTCGTTGGCCCCGGTGGCGCGCTGCATCAGGCTGTTGAAGGCGTTGAGCAGGACCATGAACAGCGTCGCTCGCTGCTGTTGCGCATAGGCCTTGAGCACCTGCGCCTGGGCCGGGCTGAACCGTTGCTCCAGGGCCGCGCCCTGGTAGTCGGGACGCGCCGGGCGCGGGTAGTCGAGCGGCAGCGGGATCAGCGTCGGTGCAGCGTCCAGTTGGCGGCGCCAGTAGTCGATGGCCCGTGCCAGTTGGCGTTGCTGCGCTTCGCTGCGTTGCCAGTAGGCGTAGTCGGCGTACTGGACCGGCAACACCGGCAAGTCCGGGGTCGAACCGCGAGTGTAGGCCTGGTAGCCGGTGATCAGCTCCTGCACCAGGATGCCCATGGACCAGGCGTCGGTGGCGATGTGGTGCAGCACCAGTTGCAGCACGTGATCGTCCGCGCCCAGGCGCAGCAACCGGGCGCGCAGCATCGGCGCCTGTTGCAGGTCGAATGGGGTGCCGGCCTGCTCGTCGATCAGGCGTTGCAGGGTGTGCGCCTGCTGTTCGCCGTCGAGCGGGGCCAGCTCGGTCGGCGTCAGGTCGACCACGGGGGCCGGGCTGATCACTTGGCAAGGTTGGTTGCCGTTGAGCTGGAAGGCGGTGCGCAGTGATTCATGGCGCTCCAGCACGGTTTGCAACGCCGCTTGCAGCGCCGGGATGTCCAGTGCGCCGCGCAACCGCACCACGGTGCTCATGTTGTAGGCGGCGCTCGGGCCTTCGAAGCGATCGAGGAACCACAAGCGTTGCTGGCTGAACGACAACGGCAGCGGCTGGTGCCGTGGCGCCAGGGCGATGTCGCTGTCGCCCGCGGACTCGACCGGGGCCTCGCGCTGGCGGTCCACCGCGGCGGCCAACTGCTCCAGGGTGCCGCGCTCGAACAGCGTGCGCAGCGGCAGGTTCACGTTCAGGCGTCGACGAATCCGCGACAGCACCTGGGTCGCCAACAGCGAGTGACCGCCGATGGCGAAGAAGTCGTCGTGCACGCCGACCGTGTCCAGGCCGAGAATCTCCTGCCACAGTTGCGCCAGGACCTGTTCGGTTTCGGTGCGCGGGGCCACGCACAATGCTTCGGTGGTCTCGGCCTGGGGCACACCGCGGGCGGCGAGGGCGCGGCGGTCGACCTTGCCGTTGGCGTTCAGCGGCAATTGCTCCAGCGCCAGCCAGCGCGCCGGCACCATGTAGCTCGCCAGTTGCGCGCCCAGGTAAGCGGCCAGCACCTGTGGCGCGGGCTCGTCGCCCAGGTCGGCGGTGCTGTCCAGCACGTACCAGGCGACCAGTTGCAGGGCTCCCCGGGTGTCGGGCAGCGCCAGGACGGCCGCGCTGTTCACCGCCGGGTGTTGCATCAGGCGGTTTTCGATCTCGCCGAGTTCGATCCGGTGGCCGCGGATCTTCACTTGCTGATCGCGGCGGCCGAGGTATTCGAGCACGCCATCGGCGCGCAGCCGGCCGATGTCACCGCTGCGGTACAGCCGTGCATCCGCCTGGAACGGGTGCGGGACGAAGGCTTCGCGGGTGCGCTGTGGGTCGTGCAGGTAACCGCGCCCCACGCCGACGCCACCGATGCACAATTCACCGGGAACGCCGATGGGCACCATGCGCAGTGCTGAATCGAGCACGAACACCTGGTTGTTGGCGGTGGGTTTGCCGATAGGCATGTGCAGGCAGTCGTCGGCCGGGGCTTGGGTGATTGGGTGGAAGGCCACGTCGTCCGAGCATTCCGCCGGGCCGTAGGCGTTCATCAGGGCGATGGTCGGGAAGCGTGCGAACCAGTCCCGCGCCAGGGCCGGTGGCAAGGCTTCACCGGTGGGCAGCAACCAGCGCAGGCTTGCCAGGGTATGGTGCGCCTGGCTTTCCTGGAGCATGCCGCGGATCAGCGCCGGCACGGTTTCCAAAAGCGTCAGCCCGTGCGCTTGGACGGCGTCGAGCAGGGCCACCGGGTCATGGGCCTGGGCGTCGGGAAGAATCTGCACGGTGGCGCCGAACAGCGGTGCGGCGAGGAACTGCCACACGCAGATATCGAACGCCGCCGACGCGGTCTGGGCAATCCGGTCGTGCTCGCCCAGGCCCAGGCTCGGGACCTTGCCGAACATGTTGTTGAGCATCCCGCGTTGCTCGACCATGACCCCTTTCGGTGTGCCGGTGGAGCCCGAGGTGAAGATCACGTAGGCCAGTTGGTCGGGGTCGTGGACATAGGTGACCGCCGGTGCCTCGCTGCCTTGCCAGAGCGCCTGGGCGATCAGGCAGGTGGGTTGTCGACGCAGGTGTGGCAGGACGTTGTCCAGGGTCGCGCTGGCGCTGTCGCACACCAGCAGCAGCGGGGCTTCGCCGAGGTCCAGCAGCTCCGCCAGGCGGGCCGGCGGCTGCTGGATGTCGAGGGCCTGGAACGCGGCGCCGGCCTTGAGTGTGGCGATCATCATCGTCAGCAGGGCCAGGCCACGCTCGGCAAACAGCGCCACCAGGGTTTCCGGGCCGGCGCCAGCCTGTTGCAGCGCGTGGGCGATGGCGTTGGTGCGACGGTCCAGTTCGGCGTAGGTCAGTGATTGGTCCTGGCAGACCGCGGCGATGTGCTGCGGGCGGCGACGGACCTGATCGGCGAACAGCGAGGCATAGCCGCGCTCCAGCGGGAAGTCGACGGCGCTTGGGTTGCACTCGACCTGCAAGTGACGGCGCTCCGCTTCGGGGAGCATCTGCAAGCTGCCCAGCGGTGCCTGTGGCTGGTCGAGCATGCTGGACAGCAATTGCACCAGGTGGCCGAGCATGCGCTGCACGGTGTCGGTGGTGAAGCGCTGGCTGTCATAGGACAGGCGAATGCCCAGGCGATCGCCGGGGTAGAGCACCACGGTCATCGGGAAGTTGGTGTGCACCCGGTCTTCATAGATGTCGATGCTGAAGGCATCCAGTTGCACGCTGCTGATGTCCAGCGGGGCGTTCTCGAACACCACCAGGCTGTCGAACAGTTGCTGGCCGCGGGGTACTTCGCTGCAACGCTGGATGTCCACCAGCGACGCGCTTTCGTGCTCGCGCAATTGCGCGTTGTGCGACAGCAGCGCTTGCAGCCAGTCGGCGACCGGCGCTTGCGGGTCGACGTCCACCCGCAGCGGCAGGCTGTTGATGAACAGCCCGACCATTTCCTCGACGCCGGCAAGGTCGGTGGGACGACCGGCCACGGTGACGCCAAACAGCACGTCGCGGTTGCCGCTGTAGCGCGACAGCAACAGCGCCCAGGCACCCTGGATCCAGGTGTTCGGCGTCAGTTGGTATTGCTGGCACAGCTGCTGCAAACGTTGGGTCTGGGCGATGCTCAGGGTCTGGTCGAAGTCACCCACCTGTTCCGGCGCCTGTTCGGGGCGCGCCACGGGGCTGTCCACGTGCAGTGGCGTCGGTTCGCTGAAACCGGCCATCTGCGCCTGCCAGAAAGCGTGGGCGGCGGCCATGTCATGGCGCTCCAGCCAGCTCATGTAGCCACGGAACGAACGCAGGCGCGGACGGGCTACCGGCTCCTCGCGCACGATGGCTTGGTAGATCGCCAGCAGGTCTTCCATCAGCAGGCCGAAGCACCAGGCGTCGGTGAGGATGTGGTGGAAGCTGCGCACCACGGCGAAGCGACGCTCATCCAGTTGGAATACCCGCAGGTGGGTCAGGGGCGCACACGCCATGTCGAAGCCTTGCAGGCGCTGGGCTTCCAGGGCCTGGTCCATCGCCAGGCGTTGCTGCTCGGTATCGAGATGGCGCAGGTCCTGCCAGTCGAACGCCGCCTGGGTCTGCCGGTAGACGCATTGCAGCGGTTCGTGGTCGTCCTGCCACCAGAATGCGGTGCGCATCATCGGGTGGCGTTGCAGGAACAGTTGCCAAGCCGCTTCCATCGCCGGGCGTTGCAACACGCCGTCCCAGCTGTAGCGCTGTTGCATCAGGTAGATCCCGCTGTGGGGTTGCAGCAGGGTGTGCAGCAGCATGCCCTGTTGCATTGACGACAGCGGGTAGACGTCTTCGATGTTCAGCCAGTCCAGCGGTTCGGCCGCCAGGGTCGCCGCTTGCTTGTGGCACAGCGGGAAGGCCTGGCTGGCGGGGCGCAGGTCGGCGGCGTTGATCAGCCCGGCCAGTTCGCCCAAGCGTTGCACGAGCTGCGGCGCCCAGGTGGCGGCGAGGGCACCCTGGCAGCGCACGTGCAGGCAACCGTCCTGCCACCAGGCGTCCAGGGTCAGCGGGCAGCTCGTTGCCGGCAATGGGCTCGCCGCCTCGACCTGGGCCAGGATGCCGTGTGCTTCGCGGTGACTGTCGCGGTTACCCTGCCAGCGAATGGCGACGGCTGCCGGCGGCAGGTCACGCAGGGGTTCTTGCAGGTACGCGTTGTCCGACAGGTAGCGCAGGGCACCGTAGTCGACGCCGTGCTGCGGGTAGGCCCGCCACTGCGCGGCCAGCGCCTGCACGCGTTGCAGCAGGTTGTCGCCTTCGGCCTGGAGGAAGTACGGCACCGCCAGGTCCAACGGGCCGAGGATGCGGGCCGGCTCAAGGTCGGCCACGGCAATCGGTGCATTGACGGGCAAGCGTTCGGCGGTGGGGCGCCCACCCTGTACGCTCAGCGCCAGCAGGCCGGCGCCGCCGTGCTCACGGCACTGTTCGGCCACGGCAGCGGCCAACAGGCTGTTCCAGTCCAGTTGCAGCACTTGGGCCACGCGCTTGAGGTCGCTGGAGAGGCTGGCCGGCAGCGCCTGTTCGACCAGGTCGGCCGATGCCTGGCTAGCAGGCAGTTGCAGGGTATCGGCACCGGCGTATTGCAGCCAGTGCTCCCAGGCCTCGTCCAGGGCATCCCCTTGGGCGTGGTCCTGCTGGTGCCGGGTCCACTGGGTGAAGTCGCCGCCACCATAGGACAGCCGCACCGGCCGTTGATAGCGCAGTTGCGCCAGCGCCAGGTTGAGGTCGCTCAGCAGCAGTGACCAGGACGCCTCGTCAACGCACAGCGGGTGAGCGGCCAGCAGCAAGAATGGCTTGCCGGCCACGTCCAGCAGTCGGGCATGCAAGGTCTGGCCGGCGTCCAGCTCCAGGGCATCGACGCCGGTCTGGGCCAGGCGCTGCAACTGCGCCGGTGTGCAGGCGGCCAGGGTTTCGGTGCCAATGACCGAGGCCTTGGCCGCGCCCAGCACCCGTTGTTGCCATTGGCCTTCGGGCAGCGCCTTGAGCGCCAGACGCAAAGCCTGGTGGTGTTGCTGCAATGCACTGATCGCCTGGCCCAGCAGTTCGCCGTCAAGGGCCCGGGCCAGCGCCACGCAGCGCCAGGTGGCGTCCAGCGGACCCTGTTCCAGGCGGGCCCGCTGGCCGGCACCCAGGGGCAGTTCGTAGCCTTCGGCGAGGTTGTCCGTCATTCCCTGGCTGGCGTCGGCACCCAGTACCCGGGCGATGTCAGCGATGGTGCGGTTCTCGAACAGTTGGCGCGGGGTGAGTTTCAGCCCTTGTTGGTTGGCGCGGGCGATGATCTGCAGGTTGATGATCGAGTCGCCGCCAAGGGCGAAGAAGTTGTCGTGCACGCTGACCCGTTCCAGCTTCAGGACGTCCTGCCAGATCTCGGCCAGCAACGCCTCGACGTCGTTGCGCGGGGCCACGTGATTGGCGCTGTCTTCGGCGGGCTTTTGCGGGGTCGGCAGGCGTTGGACGTCGACCTTGCCGTTGCGGGTGAGGGGCAGTTCATCGAGGGTGATGAAGTGCGCCGGGACCATGTAGTCCGGCACGCGGGCACTGAGGTCGTTGCGCAGCTTGGTGGCGGACAGCGATTGGCTGGCGACCAGCCAGGCCACCAGGCGCAGGGTGCCGTCCAGTTCCACGGCACGCACCAGGGCCTGCTCGATCAGCGGCGACAGGCGCTTGATCTGTGCCTCGACTTCCCCCAGCTCCAGGCGGTTGCCGCGAATCTTCACCTGGCTGTCGACGCGGCCGAGGAACGCCAGTTGGCCGTCCACTTGCCAGCGCACGCGGTCACCGGTGCGATACCAGCGCTGCTGTTGCGCATCCAGGTGGAAACGTTCGGCGGTGAGGTCGTCGCGGTGCAGGTAACCCCGGGCCAGGGCGCCGCTGATCAGCAGCTCACCGCTGACGCCGGTGGCGGTCAGGCGACCGTCGCCATCGACCACTTGCAAGTGGCGGTTGGGCAGCGGTCGGCCGAGGGCAATGCTGCGCAGGCCTGGGGTCAGTTCGGTGGCAATCGCGCCGACCGTCGCTTCGCTCGGGCCGTAGTGGTTGAACACCCTCAGCCCCGGCGCCAGGTGATTCACCTGCTCCAGGAGCGCCGGGCTGAGGGCGTCACCGCCGAAGACCAGCAGCGAGCGCGGCAACAGCCGCGCATCGGGCAGCGCCTGCAACAGGCCGGCGAGGTGACTTGGGGTGATCTTCAGCACATCCACCGGGTGCCGGTCGAAGAGCTCGGCCAGGGCCAGCGGGCTGAAACCGCTGTCCTCGTCCACCAACAACAGGCTGGCGCCGCTGCACAGGGCACCGAACAGCTGGGTGTGGCCGAGGTCGGCGGCAATGCTCGACAGCAAGCCGTAGGTGGCGACCGACGGCGGGTTGAGCACGGCGTGCACTGCCGTGAGGTAGTCGACAATGGCGCGGTGCTCGACCACCACGCCTTTCGGCGTGCCGGTGGAACCTGAGGTGTAGATCACGTAGGCCGCATCGGTCGGGCTGTGGGCCACGGCCGGTGGCGTGTCGGGTTGACGGGCGAGGGTGTCGGCCTGTTCCGCCAGCCACAACGCCTGGGTATGTTCGGCCAGTTGCTTGAGCAAGGGCGACGGTGTGGCGCCAAGCAGCAGCGCCGCGCGGCTGTCCACCAGCACGTCGACCAGACGCCCGGCGGGTTGCTTGATATCCAAGGGCAGATACGCCGCGCCGGCCTTGAGGGTGGCGAGCAGGGCGATCACGAAATCGGCGCTGCGCTCGAAGGCCAGTGCGACCACGCTGCCCTGGTCGATGCCCTGGGCGCGCAGGCAGTGGGCGAGGCGGTTGGCCTGCTGATCGAGTTCACGGTAGGTCAATGCGACCTGGTGATCGCGAACCGCCAGGTGCTCGGGGCAACGGGCAGCCTGCTGTTCGAAGCGCTGGTGCAGGCATTCGAGGGGCACTGGCAGTTGCGCGCCACGGCCTTGCGCCAACAATTGCTGGCGCTCTTCGGCGTCCAGCCATTCCAGGCGGTTGACCTGGCATTGGGCTTGGCTGGTCATCGCCAGCAGGATCGCGCGCAACTGCGCGGACAACACCGCGACTTCGGCGTCGCTGAAGCGGCTGCGGTCGTAGCTGATCAGGTAGTGCAGTTGGGTGTCCGGCATCACGATCAGCGACAACGGGAAGTGGTTGCGGCCCTGGGTGAGGGTGAGGCCGTCGACCTGCTGGTCGTTGGCCGGGGCGCTGAAGCTCAAGCCACCGGTGTCCTGGTTGAGGGCATCGGTCACCGGGAAGTTCTCGAACACCAGGATCGAGTCGAACAACGCCTGCTCGGCGGCAATGCGGGTCATCGCCTTGAGTTTGCCCAACGGCAGGTAGGCGTGGTGGCGCAGGTCGCTGTTGGCGTGCTGCAACTGTTGCAGCCAGTCCACCAGCGTCGGGCTCTCGGCCCACTGCACCCGCAGCGGCAGGGTGTTGATGAACAGCCCGACGGTGCTGTCCACCGCCGCCAGGTTCTCCGGCCGGCCGGCGACCGTGACGCCGTACACCACGTCGTCGCGTCCGGCGTGCTGGCCCAGCAACAACGCCCAGGCGCCTTGGATCAAGGTGTTGATGGTCAGGTCATGGCGCCGGGCGAACTGGGTCAGTTGCTCGGTTTCACCTGCGTCCAGGCGGCTTTCCCGCTCGGCGAACGGCGCGCCCGACGGCGCGGCCTGGCGAGTGGCGAAGGACGGCAGCGGGGTCGGTTCGCTCAGGTCCTGCAACTGTTCGCGCCAGAACTGTTCGGTGACGGCCATGTCCTGTTCCGCCAGCCAGGCGATGTAGTCGCGGTAAGGGCGGGTGGCTGCCAGGTGCGCCGGGCGGCCGTGGGCCTGTTCGTAGTACAGCGCCAGCCACTCCTGGACTGCGATGCCGACGCTCCAGCCGTCCATGAGGATGTGATGGAAGGTCCAGATCAGGTGCCAGCGCTCGGGCGCCAGGCGCACCAGGCACACGCGCATCAGCGGCGACTCGTTCAGTTCCAGCGGTTGGGCCCGTTGCTCAAGGCCCAGTTGCTCCAGGGCCGCTTGCGTGTCGGCGCGGTCCTGCCAGTCCAGTTCGGTCAGGGGCAGGTCGACGTCCTGCTGCACCACCTGATAGGCATCGTCCAGCTCTTCCCACAGGAACGCACTGCGCAGCACCGCGTGGCGTTGCATCAGCGCCTGCCAGGCCCCGCGAAAGGCGCCCAGTTGCAGCGGGCCGTTCATTTCCAGGGTCAGTTGCTGGTAGTACACCCGCGAGTCCGGTTCAAAGACACTGTGAAACAGCAGGCCGTGCTGGGTCGGCGAAAGGGAGTAGATGTCTTCGATGTTGTTCATGCTTGCTTGGTCCATTTCAAAGGCTTGAAAACAGTGAGCGTCGGTCTGGCGCCCCGCTGGGGTCAGGTGATGACCCCGCGGGCGCTGCGCCACTCACTGGCTTTGGGAGTTCGGTTTGGTCTTGAGCTTGCCCAGCAACTTGTCCAGGGATTTCTGGTTCAGCGCCTTGGCCAGCGGGAAGTCCGAAGGCATCAGTGCGCCGGCTTGCGGGTCGAGGCAGTGTTCGACCAGCGCTTGCAGGTGTTCGAGCAAGCGGGCGGGCAAGCGACTGTCGGTGTCCGGCGTGACGCTGTGCCATTCGACACGCAACACACCGTCCTCCAGCCAGGCCACCACTTCGCGGGCGTGAGTCACCCGGTTCGCCGGCGCCACGTCCGGCGGTGGTGTCAGGCCGCTGGCGCGTAACCAGCCTGCCGGTGCCTGTTCATGCCCAAGGTAGTTGAACAGCACATCGCCGTGACCGGCCGGCAGTTGACCGCGTTGGCGCAACAGGCCGTAGCCAAGCCCTTGGCCCGGCACCGCACGCAGCGCCTCCTTGGCCTGGCGGACCTGCTCGCCACGGGCGCCGCTGGCGCTGACCCGCAGCGGGAACAGCGTGGTGAACCAACCGACGGTGCGACCGACGTCCAGGCCGTCGAGGGGCGCATCGCGACCGTGGCGTTCGAGGTCCACGACGATGTCGCTGTGGCCGTTGGCCTCCGCCAGGGTGGCGGCCAGGGCGGCGATCAGCAGCTCTTCCGGTTGCGTGCGGTAGGCCGCCTGGGACTCGGTCAGCCATTGATGGGTGCGGGTCGCTTCCCAACGAGCCGACAGGGTCTGGCGTTCGGCGACTGTCGCCAGCGGCGCCGGGTTCGTGCCGACCTGGGTGCTCCAGTAGCGCTGTTCGCCGGTGACCTTGGCGGCGTGGGCGTGCAGTTGCTCGGACCACTGCCGGTAGGCGGTGGTTTTCGCCGGCAACGTCGGCGTCTCGCCGCGTTCCAGGGCTGCGTACAGCTGTTGGAAGTCTTCCAGCAGCGGGGTCCAGGACACGGCATCCACCACCAGGTGATGCGCCACCAGGTACAGGCGTTGCGGTTCACCTTCCAGCAGCGCGGCGGCAAACAACGGGCCGTGTTGCAGGTCCAGGCTTTGCGCGACCGCGGCCAGTTGATCGGCGTGAGTGCAGCAGGTCAGTTGTGCAGGCGCCACGGCGGCGATCTGCGCTTGCCATTGCACCTCGGCTTGCCCGGCGATCTGGCTGAAACGCAGGCGCAAGGCGTCGTGGTGCGCCACCAGCCGATCCAGTGCGGCCTGCACGAGGGCCGGTTCCAGGCGCCGGTCGCTGTCGGCCAGCACCGATTGGTTCCAGTGCGCGGGTTGCGGTTGCTGTTGGTCGAAGAACCACTGGTGCAACGGCATCAGCGGCATCGCGCCGGTGATCTCGCCCTGTTCGGCCTGGCTCAGCAGCGCGGTGGTCACTTGGGCCAGCGCCGCCGGGGTCGGCGAGCGGAACAGGTCGCGTGGGGTGAGCGAGTAGCCCTGCTCCCGCAAGCGGCTGATCAGCTTCAGGCCGAGAATCGAGTCACCGCCCAAGGCGAAGAAACTGTCTGTGGTGCCGACCTCACGGCCGCCGGTCAGGCTTTCCCCGAGCAGTTCGCCGAACAGTTGGCACAACAGGCTTTCCAGGGCGTTGCGCGGTGCGGCGTAGTCCTTGTGGGTTTGCGGCAACGGCAGGGCGGCGAGGGCCTTGCGGTCGATCTTGCCGTTGCTGTTGAGCGGCAGCGCCGGCACCTGGACCCACACCGCCGGCACCATGTAGGCCGGTAGCTCGGTAGCGAGCAGGCTATCGAGGTCCGATTGCGCGGTGGCGCTGCTGTAGAACGCCACCAGGCGGTTGTCGATCACCAGGGTGCAGGCCGCGGTGATGGCCGGAAGGTTCAACAGCGCCGCGTCGATCTCACCCAGTTCGATACGCTGGCCACGCAGCTTGACCTGATGGTCGAGGCGCCCGAGGTATTCGACGTTGCCGTCGGCGAGGAAGCGGCAGCGGTCGCCGGTGCGGTACAGGCGATCACCGTCGATGAACGGGCTGGCCAGGAAACGCTCCTCGGTCAGGTCCGGGCGCTTGAGGTAACCGCGGGCCACGCCGACGCCCCCGATGTACAGCTCGCCGATGCTGCCGATCGGCAACGGTTGCAGGGTTTCGTCGAGGATGTACAGGCGCAGGTTGGCGATGGGTTTGCCGATCGGCACGATCGTATCGTTCACCGAGCAACGCCACACCGAGACGTCGATGGCCGCTTCGGTCGGGCCGTAGAGGTTGACCAGGGCGGCCGGGTGTTGGCCCATGAAACGCCGCACCAGGTCCACCGGCAACGCTTCGCCGCTGGCGAACACCTGACGCAGGCTGTGGCAGTCGGCCAGGCTTGGCTCCTCGACAAAGGCGCGCAGCATCGACGGCACGAAGTGCAGCGTGGTGACCTGTTCCTGCTGGATCAACCGGCTGAGGTAGGCCGGGTCACGATGGCCGTCCGGACGGGCGACCACCAGGGTCGCGCCGGTGATCAGCGGCCAGAAGAACTCCCACACCGAGACGTCGAAGCTGTACGGGGTTTTCTGCAATACGCGGTCGTTCGGGCCAATCGGGAAGGCGTCCTGCATCCAGTACAGGCGGTTCATCAGGGCGCCGTGTTCGTTCATCACGCCTTTCGGCTGGCCGGTGGAGCCGGAGGTGTAGAGCACGTAGGCCAGGTCGTTGGCCTGCACACTGATCGGTTCGAACGCAGGCGCCTCGGGCAGGGCGTCGAGGGTCCAGGCCGAATGCCCGGCCGGCAGTTTCGGCAGCCACTGGGCTTGGGTCAGGGTGACCTTGGCGTCGGCGTCCTCGATCAGGAACGCCAGGCGCGCGGCGGGCAGGTCCGGGTCCAGCGGCAGCCAGGCGGCGCCGGCGTGGACGATGCCGAGCAGGGCGACGACCATGTCCACGGAACGCTCCATGCACACCGGGACGATGGTGTCGGCGCCGATGCCGGCTGCGCGCAGGGCACGGGCAACGGCTTGGGCGCGCAGGTCCAGTTCGGCGTAGCTCAGGCGTTGGCCTTCGAACACCAGCGCCGGGGCGTTGGGGCTCAGGGCCGCTTGCTGGCTCAGGGCGGTGTGCAAGTCACGCGGGCCGCTGTAGTGACGCTCGGTGGCGTTCCAGCGGTCCAGTTGCTGCTGATCCTGCTGCTGCGGGAACAGCTCGATCAGCGTGCGTGTCGGCGCCGCCACCCATGCATCCAGCAGCGCACACCATTGCGCGCTCCAGCGTTGCATCGTCGCTTCGTCGAACAGCGCTGCCTGGTACTCCAGCGCCAGTGTCATGTCGCTGCCGTCGTCCTGGACTTCCCAGCTCTGCTCGAACTTGGCGTCGATCACTGGCAAGGCCTGCTCTTCGACGTTCAGCTCTGGCCACTGGCGGCTGTCCACCCGACCGTAGTTGAGGGAGAACAGCACCTGGAACAGCGGCGTGCGGTTCAGGTCGCGGTGTTGGGCGACCGCGCCAACCAGGGTGGCGAAGGGCAGGTCGGCGTGCGCTTGGGCCGCGCGCAGGTCGGCTTCGAGGTGGGCGAGCAACTGTTCGGCCGGGGCACGCGGATCGACTTCGCTGCGGATCACCAGGGTGTTGACCAGGCAGGCGAGCAGCGCCTGGGATTGCGCCTGTTCACGCTGGTCGGCCGGGGTGCCGAGACGAATCTCGCGCTGGCCGCTATAACGCGCCAGCAGTGCACTCAGGGCCGCGGCCAGGACCACGTACGGGGTCGTGCCGCGCTGGCGGGCGAACTGGCGGATCGCCTCGGCCCGCTGGGCGCCGAGGCTGACGATCAGTTGGCGGGCTCGTCGATCCGCTTCGGCGCCACGAGGATGGTCCACAGGCAGGTCGAGTTGATAGTCGTCCTGGCCCAGGTGGTTTTTCCAGTAGTCCAGGCTGGCATTGCGTCGGGCCTGGGTGTCCGGGTGTTGTTGCCACAGGGCGAAGTCGACGTAGTCGATGTCCAGCGGCGCCCAGGTCGGCGATTGCCCTTCGAGACCGGCAGCGTAGGCCTGGGTCAGTTCATCGATGAGCAATTGCATGGCCCAGCCGTCGGTGGCGCTGTGGTGCAGGCAGACCAGCAGGAGATTCTCGTCGCTGCCCTGGCGTTGCAGCAGGTGCGCCCGCCAAGGCGCGGCGCGGGCCAGGTCGAACGGGCGCATCAACTCGGCCTGGGCCGTGGCGCAGGCGCCGGCCCAGTCTTGGGTGGTGACGGACGTGACCGTGAGCGCCGGCCCATGGTCGTCGATCAGCAGTTGCGGCTCGCCTTCGACCTCGACAATGCGGCTGCGCAGCACCAGGTGACGTTGGCTGACCTGTTCGAACGCTTCGCCCAGGACGCTGACCTGAAGCGCGCCGCGCAAGGTCAGGGCGAACGGCATGTGGTACTCGCGCGAATCCGGCACCAGGCGGCTGAGCAGCCAGAAGCGTTTTTGCGCCAGGCCCAACGGCAGTACGTCCGGACGTGGCTGCGGCGTGATCGACTCGCCTGGCAATGCGGCGCGCAGGTGTTCGGCCAGGGCCGCCACCGTGGGCTGGGCGAACACCAGTGCCAGGGGCAAGGCTACCCCAAGGCGCTCACGTACCCGGCTGACCAGGCGCGTGGCCAGCAGGGAGTGGCCGCCGAGCTGGAAGAAGTGATCGTCGACACTGACGCAGTCGCACGCCAGCACTTCGCTGAACACTTCGCAGAGCACGGCTTCGGTGGCGTTGCGCGGTGCCGTGTGAGGGCGTTCGCGCTGGCTTTGCGGCAACGGCAGGGCGGCCAGGGCCTTGCGGTCGAGTTTGCCGTTGCTGTTGAGCGGCAGGCGTTCGAGCTGAACGAAGAGGCCGGGCAACATGTGCGCGGGCAGGCTGGCGCCCAAGGCGCTGCGCAAGGCGGCTTCATCCGCGTCACCGCACCAGAAGCTCACCAGGCGTTGGTCGAGCAGCACGGTCGCGGCATCGCGAACGCCGTCCTGGGCCAGCAGCACCGCGTCGATCTCACCCAGCTCGATACGCTGGCCCCGCAGCTTGACCTGATGGTCGAGGCGCCCGAGGTATTCGATGTTGCCGTCGGCGAGGAAGCGGCAACGGTCGCCGGTGCGGTACAGGCGATCACCGTTGATGAACGGGCTGGCCAGGAAACGCTCCTCGGTCAGGTCCGGGCGCTTGAGGTAACCGCGGGCCACGCCGACGCCACCGATGTACAGCTCGCCGATGCTGCCGATCGGCAACGGTTGCAGGGTTTCGTCGAGGATGTACAGGCGCAGGTTGGCAATGGGCTTGCCGATCGGCACGATCGTATCGTTCACCGAGCAACGCCACACCGAGACGTCGATGGCCGCTTCGGTCGGGCCGTAGAGGTTGACCAGGGCGGCCGGGTGTTGGCCCATGAAACGCCGCACCAGGTCCACCGGCAACGCTTCGCCGCTGGCGAACACCTGGCGCAGGCTGTGGCAGTCGGCCAGGCTCGGCTCCTCGACAAAGGCGCGCAGCATCGACGGCACGAAGTGCAGCGTGGTGACCTGTTCCTGCTGGATCAACCGGCTGAGGTAGGCCGGGTCGCGATGGCCGTCCGGACGGGCGACCACCAGGGTCGCACCGGTGATCAGCGGCCAGAAAAACTCCCACACCGAGACGTCGAAGCTGTACGGGGTTTTCTGCAATACACGGTCGTTCGGGCCAATCGGGAAGGCGTCCTGCATCCAGTACAGGCGGTTCATCAGGGCGCCGTGTTCATTCATCACGCCTTTCGGCTGGCCGGTGGAGCCGGAGGTGTAGAGCACGTAGGCCAGGTCGTTGGCCTGCACGCTGATCGGTTCGAACGCAGGGGCCTCGGGCAGGGCGTCGAGGGTCCAGGCCGAATGCCCGGCCGGCAGTTTCGGCAGCCATTGGGCTTGGGTCAGGGTGACCTTGGCGTCGGCGTCCTCGATCAGGAACGCCAGGCGCGCGGCGGGCAGTTCCGGGTCCAGCGGCAGCCAGGCGGCGCCGGCGTGGACGATGCCGAGCAGGGCGACGACCATGTCCACGGAACGCTCCATGCACACCGGCACGATGGTGTCGGCGCCGATGCCGGCTGCGCGCAGGGCACGGGCAACGGCTTGGGCGCGCAGGTCCAGTTCGGCGTAGCTCAGGCGTTGGTCTTCGAACACCAGCGCCGGGGCGTTGGGGCTCAGGGCCGCTTGCTGGCTCAGGGCGGTGTGCAGGTCATGCGGGCCGCTGTAATGATGCTCGGTGGCGTTCCACTCGACCAGTTGCCGTTGGCGCTCGGCCGTTGGCAGTGGCGACCAGTCGCCAAGACGGGTGCGGGGGGCTTCGAGCAGGGTCTCAAGCAACTGCTGCCACTGTTCCAGCCAGCGCCGGGCAGTGGTTTCGCTGAACAGCGCGGTGCGGTACTCCAGCAACACCGACAGCACTTCACCGTCGTGCACTTCCCAGTTCAGGTCGAACTTGGTCGCCTGGGCGCTCACTGCCTGTTCGCTGACTTGCAGCGGCGACCACGACTGGCTCGACGCCTCGGCGTTCTGCATGGCGAACAGCACCTGGAACAACGGCGTCTGGCCGAGGCTGCGGGCCGGCTTGAGGTGTTCGACGACCTGTTCGAACGGCACGTCCTGATGCTGCTGGGCGTCCAGCACGGTGCCGCGGACCTGATTCAGCAGGCCTTCGAAATCCAGGTTCGGGTCGAGGTCGGCGCGCATCACCACGGTGTTGACGAAGCAACCGATCAGCGGTTGCAGCTCGGCGAACGGACGTTGGGCCACCGGGCTGCCGACCCGCACATCGCGCTGGTTGGCGTAGCGGCCCAGGAGCAGCTGCGCCGCCGCGAGCATCAGCATGTACAGCGTGGCGCCGCGTTGCTGGGCGAATTGCCGCAGGCGACCGACCAGGGCCGGTGGCAGTTGCCATTGCACGGCGCCGGCCGCTGGGGCGAGTTGGTCGGGACGACCGTGCTCGGTGGGCAGGTCCAGCAGGTAATCACCGTCCTCCAGCTGGTTGCGCCAGTAGTTCAACTGGCTGCTGAACGCGGCCTGCTGAGCGGGCTCGCGTTGCCAGAGCGCGTAGTCGGGGTATTGCAGCGCCAGCTCCGGCAGTGTGGCGCGGGTGCCCTGGCCATGGGCGCTGTAGCAGCGGCCCAGCTCATCCAGCAGGTTCTGGCTGGAGGCATCGTCGGTGGCGCAGTGGTGCACGCTGAGCAGCAACAACGACTGGGCGCGGCCGCTGCGTTGTAGCAGCGTGGCGCGGATCGGCTGTTCGCTGGCGAGGTCGAAACGGCGCCCGGTCTCGGTGTGGACGGCGGCGTCGGTCAACTGCTGCCAGTAAGCGTCGTCGGTTGCCTCCAGGGTGCTGACGCCCAAGGTGAGGTTGGCCTGGGGGTCGATGACCAGTGCCAACTCGCCGTCGTCGGCGCGCACGATGCGGCTGCGCAGGATTTCGTGACGCTGGGCCACTTGCTCAAGGGCTGCTTGCAGGGTGCGCGTGTCGAGTTCGCCGTCCAGTTGCACGGCGCTGACCACGTTGTACTCGCCACCGCCGGCACTCAATTGTTCAAGGAACCACAGGCGCTGTTGTTCGAACGACAGCGGCAGGCGTGCCGGGCGAGGCGCCGGTTGGAATGTCGCGGCGGGTGCTTGCAACGGGTCGTCCAGCAGCGCGGCCAGGGCTTGGAGGGTCGGGTGCTCGAACACCGCGCGCAGCGGCGGCACCGTGGCGAACTGTTGGCGCAGGCGGGCAAACAGCGCCGCCGCCAGCAGCGAATGGCCGCCGAGGTAGAAGAAGTGGCTGTCGCGACCGATCTGGGCCGCCGGCACGTTGAGCAGTTCCGACCACAGCGCGGCGAGTTGCTGTTCGGCGGCGCTGCGGGGCGGATCGAGGGCGTCCGGGGCGGCCTGGATGTCCGGTGCCGGCAAGGCCTTGCGGTTGAGCTTGCCATTGTCGGTCAGCGGCAGTTCATCCAGCAGCACGAACGCCGAAGGCACCATGTAGTCGGGCAGGGCGGCGCCGAGGGTCTTGCGCCAGGCATGGATGTCGGCCTGTTCGTCACAGGTCACGTAGGCCACCAGGCGCTTGTCGCCGGGCACGTCCTCGCGGGCCAGCACCACGGCCTGGCGCACGCCCGGCTGGGCGCCGATCAGGGTTTCGATTTCCCCCAGTTCGACGCGGAAGCCACGGATCTTGACCTGGTGATCCATGCGTCCCAGGTATTCGAGCTGGCCGTCGGGCAACCAGCGCACCAGGTCGCCGGACTTGTACATCCGGGCGCCTTCGACCGGCGAGAACGGGTCGTCGATGAACACCTTGGCGGTCTGCTCGGCGCGGTTGAGGTAGCCCAGGGTCACGCCGGCGCCGCCGATGTGCAGTTCGCCCGGTACGCCCACCGGCATCGGGTTGAGAAACCCATCGAGGACGTAGGTGCGCACGTTGGCAATCGGCCGGCCAATGATCGGGCGCTGGGGGAAATCATCGACCGCACAACCGGTGGCGTCCACGGTGCATTCGGTCGGGCCGTAGGTGTTGAAGAAGCGGCTGCCGGCAATCGATGGCAGGCGTTGCCACAGTTGCGCGTCCACCGCGTCGCCGCCGAACAGCACGAAGCGCGGCAGGTACACCTCGCCACGGCGCACGCCGTCGCTTTCGAGCAGGGCCTTGAGTTGGGCCGGAGTGCATTCGAAAGCGTCCAGGCGGGTTTCGGCGAAGAACTGCGCCAGCGCCTGTGGGTCGTAGCGCACGTCTTCCGGGGTCAGGTACAGGCTGTGGCCGTCGAGCAGCAGGATGAGCTCGGCCACCGAACTGTCGAAGGCGAACGAGTAGTTGAAGCTGGTGCGCATCGGCTGGTCGGTGTAGCGGCGATACAGGCCATGGATGCGCGCCCAGGCCAGGTTGACCACCGAGCCGTTGGTGACCAGGGTGCCCTTGGGCTTACCGGTCGAGCCAGAGGTGTACATGATGTAGGCCAGGTCGTTCGGCCCGGCGAGCGCCGGCAGGTTGTCGTCCGGCAGGTCGGCCAAGTGTGCCGCGTCGCTGTCCAGGCGCAGGCGGGGCAGGTCGGCGCCCAACTGCTCCAACAGCCCTTGTTGGCCGAGGAACAGCGCCGGTTGCGCGTCTTCGAGCATGTACGCCAGGCGATCCACCGGGTAGGTCGGGTCCAGCGGCACGTAGGCGCCGCCGGCCTTGAGGATGCCCAGCAGGCCGACCAACAGGTCCAACGAGCGCTCGACACACAGCGCCACCGGACGATTGGCGACCACGCCACGGCTGCGCAGGTAATGGGCCAACTGGTTGGCCCGACGGTTCAACTCGTCGTAGCTCAGGCGGCGGCCCTCGAAGCACAGTGCATCGCGCTCCGGGGTCCGCTCGGCCTGTTGTTCGAACAGTTGGGTGAAGGTCAGGTGGCTGGGCACCTGCATCTCGGTCCTGTTCCACTCCACCACGGTGCGTTGCCATTCTGCATCCATCAACAGCGGCAAGGCTGCCACCGGGCGTTGCGGCTCGGCGAGCATGTGTTCGAGCAGGTGCTCAAGGCGGGCGAGGGTCTGGCGGGCGCTGTCGGCGGTGAACAGGTCGAGGGCGAACATCAGCTCCAGCTGGATCGGCGCATTGGCCGGGCACAGCACGTGCAAGTCCAGGTCGCATTCCGAGTGCCGCAGCGGCGTGTCCAGTGCTTCGAACTCCAGCCCGGGGAAGCGCAGCCGCGATTCCATGGCCAACTGTTGCGCCACCATCACCTGATACAACGGCGCGTGGCTGAGGCTGCGGGGCAGTTGCAGGCTGTCCACCAGTTGCTCGAAAGGCAGGTCCTGGTGTTGCAGGCCACTGCGCAGGCGTTCGGCCACTTGTTTGACCAAGGCGGTGAAGTCTGCCAGGGGGGCAAAGTCGGCCCGGATCGCCAGGTTGTTCAGCAGGATGCCGAGCAGGCCTTCGGTGCCCGGTTGCTCGCGATGGGTCACCGGGGTGCCGACCAGCACCGTGGCATCGCCGCTCAGGCGGTGCATCAGCACGGCGAAACCGGCGAACAGCACCGTGAACGGCGTGGTGCCGAGACGGCTGGCAAAGGCTTGCACTCGGCCACTGAGGTCGGTGCTCAGTTCACGCTGGACGATCCCGGCGCGGTAGCTTTGCACCGACGGCCGTGGATGGTCGGTCGGCAGCGCCAGCAACGGGCTGCCTTCGCTGTCGCGCCGATCCAGGGTGGTGGTCCAGTAGTCGAGCTGGCGCTTGAGTTCGGTGCCTTGCAGGTGTTCGCGCTGCCAGAGGGCGAAGTCGGCGTATTGCAGCGCCAGGTCTGGCAGTTGGGCGGCGGCGCCGTTGCAGCGGGCTTCATAACCCAGGGCCAGTTCGCGCAGGGCGATGGTGGCCGACCAGGCGTCCGACACCAGGTGGTGCAGGGCGATGCCCAGCACGTGTTCCTGCGGCGCCAGGCGTAGCAGGCGTGCGCGCAGCAGCGGCGGGGTGGCCAGGTCGAACGGCTGCTCGAAGGTGTCTTGCAGGGCCGTGAACTGCGCGCCCTCGCGCGCCGTGGTGGAAAGTCCGGAAAGGTCGTCGAAGGGCAGGGCGATGGTCAGCGACGGGCTGATGCATTGGCTCGGCACGCCGTCGCGGCTGTCGATGCCGGTGCGCAGGATTTCATGGCGCGCCAGCAGGTCATTCAAGCTGGCGTGCAGGGCCTCGACATTGAGCTCGCCCTTGAGGTGCAGGGCGAACGGGATGTTGAACAGCGTCGTGCCCGGGGTCAGTTGCTCGATGAACCACAGGCGTTGCTGCGAGAACGACAGCGGCAGCAAGGCCGGGCGCGGTCGGGCGGTCGGCGCCGCGAGGGCGGTGGCCTGCGGCGCGGCGGCGTCGGCCTGGCGTGCGGCGATGGCGTCGGCCAGTAGGGCCACGGTCGGTTGTTCGAACAGCGTGCGCAGCGGCAGCTCCAGTTTGAAGTGGCTGCGCAGCCGCGCGACGATCTGGGTCGCCAGCAGCGAGTGGCCGCCGAGGGTGAAGAAGTTGTCCTCCACGCCAATGCTGTCGCGCCCCAGGACCTCGGCCCAGATGGCGGCCACGGCGCTTTCCAGCGCGTTGCGCGGGGCGATGCTTTGCCGGGTGTCGACCTGCCAGTCCAGCTCCCGGGCGGCCAGGGCCTTGCGGTCGACCTTGCCGTTGTTGTTCAGCGGCAGGCGTTCCAGGCAGACGAACGCCGCCGGCACCATGTACGGCGGCAACTGCGCCCGCAGGTGGTCGCTCAGCCCATCGCTGCCCAGTGTGTCGTCATGGGCCGACCAGTACGCCACCAGCCAGGCTTCGCCCGCGGTGTTTTCCCGCAGCAGCACGGCGGCTTCGCGCACGTTGGCATGCTGGGCGAGGCGGTGTTCGATTTCGGTCAGTTCGATCCGGTGGCCGCGCAGTTTTACCTGCTGGTCGCGTCGGCCGAGGTATTCGATCACCCCGTCGGCACGCCAGCGTCCCAGGTCACCGGTGCGGTACACGCGAGCGTTGAGTGATGGGTGGTCGATGAAGGCATCGGCGGTGCGCTTAGGGTCGTGCAGGTAGCCGCGGCCGACACCGACGCCACCGACGCAGATCTCCCCGGCCACGCCGACCGGCACCGGGCGCAGGCTTTCGTCCAGCACATACAGGCGGTTGTTGGCGGTCGGCTGGCCGATGGGCATGTGGCTGACGTTGGCATCGGGTGCGGCAAAGATCGGCTGGAACGCCACGTCGTCGGCGCACTCGGCCGGCCCGTAGGCGTTCATCAGGGCAATGTCGGGGAAGCGCGCGAACCAGTCCCGGGCCACGGTGGGCGGCAGGGCTTCACCGGTGGGCAGGACCCAGCGCAGGTCGGGCAGTTGCAGGTCGCACGGGCACAGGGCGAGCAAGGTGCGCATCAGGCTCGGGACGATTTCCAGCACGCTCAGGCGCTCGCTGGCGAGCACGTGCAGCAGGCGCTGCGGGTCGTGGGCGATTTCGTCCGCAAGGATGTGCACGGTGGCACCGAGCACCGGGGCGGCGAGGAACTGCCACACCGAAATGTCGAACGCCACCGAGGCGGTCTGGGGAATCCGGTCCTCGGCACCCAGCCCCAGGGCCGGGACCTTGCCGAAGATGTTGTTGAGCATGCCGCGCTGTTCGATCATCACGCCCTTTGGCGTACCGGTCGAACCCGAGGTGAACAGCACGTAGGCCAGGCTCTGCGGACGACCGAGCAGGGGCAGCGGCGCGTCGTTGCAGGATTTCCAGCAGGCTTCGGCGAACAACGCCGCAGGGGGTTGGTCGAGGCCACTGAGCAAGGGCTCGAGCAAGCCGCCGGCCGCTTCGCTGACCACCAGCAACGGCGCGCGGGCCAGGCCGAGGATTTCCCGCAGGCGCTCGGGCGGGTGGTTGACTTCCAACGGCAGCATGGCGGCGCCGGCCTTGAACACGGCGATCATCATGGTCAGGAGTGCCAGGCCACGGGGAGCGACCAGGGCGACCAGTTGATCTTCTCCGGCACCGGCGTCGCGCAAGGCGTGGGCCAGGCGGGTGGAGCGCCGGTCCAGCTCGGCATAGGTCAGCGACTCGTCGTCACAGCGCGCGACAACCTGATCACCGCGCTGGGCGACCTGGGCGGCGAACAACTGGGCGTAGCTCTGGTCGAGGGGGAAGTCGTGTGGGTTGACCGCCCAATCGCCCAGCAATTGCTGGCGTTCTTCGACGGCCAGCAGTTCAAAGCTGCCCAGGGGCGCGTCCGGCGCCGCCAGCATGCCTTCGACCAGGCTGGCGATATGCCCGAGCAGGCGTTGCACGGTAGACGCTTCGAAGCGTTCGCGGTCATAGGACACGCGGATGCCCAGTTGCTCGCCGGGCAGGATCACCACGGTCAGGCCGTAGTGGGTGTGCACGCTGTGGTCCATGCCTTCAAGGCTGAACTGGAAGCCGCCCTCGAGGATTTGCTCGTCGATGGGCGCGTTTTCAAACACCAGGATGCTGTCGAACAGGGTTTCGCCGCGAGGGAAATCGCTCCAGCCCTGGATGTCGGTCAACGGCGTGTGCTCGAAGTCGCGCATGTCGACGTTGAGCCCCTGCAGGGCACCCAGCCAATCGCCAAGGGTAGCGTTCGGGTCAACCGAGACCCGCAGCGGCAGGGTGTTGATGAACAGGCCGATCATTTCCGCCACGCCGGTCAGGTCCGCCGGACGGCCGGCCACGGTGACGCCGAAGACCACGTCCTGCTGCCCGCTGTAGCGCGACAGCAGCAACGACCAGACGCCCTGGAAAAACGTGTTCGGGGTGATCCGGCGGCTGCGGCAGAACGCGGCCAGCGCCTGGGTCTGCGTGGCGCTGAGGTGAATCAGTTGATCGTCCACCAGCACCGCGTCGGTGTAGCGGTCGCGGGCCACGCCGTTGTCCACGGTCAATGGAGTGGGCGCATTGAGGCCTTGCAGTTGGCCACGCCAGAACTGTTCGGCCTTGCTCGCGTCCTGGCGTTGCAGCCACTGGATGTAGTCGCGAAACGGCCGTGGGCTTTTCAGCTCGGGAGTGCGGTCGTTGCACAGCGCTTCGTAGACCTTGAGGAAGTCCACCGTCACCAGGGAAATGCACCAGGCATCCATCAGGATGTGGTGGAAGCTGCGAATGAATTCGTACGACTCGTCGGCCAGGCGCACCAGGCGGAAGCGAATCAGCGGTGGCTTCGACAGGTTGAAGCCGACTTTCTGCTCGTCTTCGAGCAGGGTGCGGATGCGTGCCTCCTGTTCGTGAGGGGCGAGGCCGCGCAGGTCGAGGGTATCCAGGGGCACCTTGACCTCGCGGTGGATCACCTGCACCGGTTGCTTCTGGCTTTTCCATTGGAAACTGGCGCGCAGGGACGGGTGCAGCGCCACCACCTGGCGCCACGATTCGAGAAACAGGGCTTCGTCGATGGCCCCGCCGATGCGGTAGCGATCCTGCATCAGGTAGACACCGGAGTCTTCGTGGAGCAGGGAATGGAACAGCATCCCCTGTTGCAGCGGCGACAGCGGGTAGATGTCTTCGATCGGGTTGCCGGTGGTCTTTGCGGTGGTCATTGAAAGCGTCCTGCGTAAAAAGGGGCGACGGTGATGGCCTGGCGACGGGTGAAACCGCTCACAGGTCGGCCTCGTTCAGTTCAGCCATCAGCGCTTGCATTTCGTCATCGGACAGGCCCGAGGCGCTGAACTCGGTGCTCTGGGCGAGCGGTTCGGCGGCGGACTCGGCCAGCGGTTGCGCGACGTCGGCCATGGCGGCGATGGTCTGGCGCTCGAAGACCTGCTTGGCCGAGAGCGCGATGCCTTGCTCGTGGGCCTGGGCCACCACTTGCAGGCTCAGGATCGAGTCGCCGCCAATGGCGAAGAAGTTGTCGGTGACACTGACCGACGCCAGTTTCAGCACCTTGGCAACGATGGCTTGCAAGGCGGTTTCCATGGCGTTGCGCGGCGCCACATGAGTGCTTTCGTCGAACTGATCCGGGTCGGGCAGTTGCCGGGCGTCGAGCTTGCCGTTGGGGGTGCGCGGAAAGGTCGCCAGGGTCAGCACCCGGGCCGGCACCATGTACGAGGGCAGGCGTTCGCCCAGGAAACGCTTGAGCGCTTCGGAGTCCGGTGCATAGCCGTGGGCGGCGAGGATGTAGGCCAGCAGGCGCTTGCCGGCGGCATGTTCCTGCACGATCACCGCGGCTTCGCGCACGTCGCTGTGAAGGCACAGCTGGCGTTCGATTTCACCCAGTTCGATGCGGTAGCCGCGCACTTTCACCTGGTGGTCCTTGCGCCCGAGGAACGCCAGGCGCCCGTCCGCCAGCCAGCAGGCCAGGTCGCCGGTGCGGTAGGCGCGGGTGCCGTCGGCCAGGGTGACGAAAGCCTTGGCGGTTTCGTCGGGTTTGTTGCGGTAGCCGCGGGCCAGGGTCGGGCCGGCGAGGACGATCTCGCCCGGTTCGCCGATGCCGCAGGCCTGGTCGAATTCGTTCAGCAGGCGCAGGTCCATGCCGGCGATGGGGCGGCCGATGCTGACGCTGCGGTTGGGCTCCAGCACGTCGTAGCTGGCCCAGACCGTGGCTTCGGTGGGGCCGTATTCGTTCACCAGGCGCGCCTGGGGCAGGGCCTTGTGGTGCTGGCTGACCAGCGTCGGCGGGCAGGCCTCGCCGGCGACGATCCAGCATTGCAGGCTTTCGCTGCCACCGGCCCGTTGCAACTGCTCCAGCAACGCTTGGTAGAGCGACGGCAGCGACAGGCCGTGACTGACGTGATGCTGGGTTACCAGTTGCGCCAGGCGCGCCATCTCCAGTTCTTCCCCTGGCGCCGGCAGCACCAGTCGCCCGCCTTGGGCCAGGGTCCAGAAAATCCCCGCGACCGAGCTGTCGAAGGCAAACGATGACAGCAGCAGGTAGGCGCGCACTGGCGTTTCATAGGCGGCCATGCGCACCTGGGTCGAGAAACTCAGCGCGCCGTGGCTGATTTCCACGGCCTTCGGAGCGCCGGTGGAACCGGAGGTGTAGATCAGGTAGGCGAGGGCGTCCGGGTCCGGTTGGGGCAGGGGCGGCAGGTCGGCGTGGCCTTGCTCTTGCAAGTCATCGAGGACGAAGCGTTGCAGGCTGGCCGGCACGCTGTTGGCCAGGTCGGCGCTGACGACGATGTGGGCGATGGCGCTGTCGGCGAGCATGTAGGCACGGCGTTCGGCCGGGTACGTCGGGTCGATCGGCACGTAGGCGCCACCGGCCTTCAACACCGCCAGCATGGCGACGATGGCGGCGTTGCCACGGGGGAACAGGATGCCCACCGGCACGTCGCGACCGATGCCGGCAGCCACCAGTTGATGGGCCAGGCGCGTGGCGCAGGCATCGAGGCGGGCGTAGCTGAGGTCGCCGGCCTGGTCGCTGAGGGCGATGGCGTCCGGTTGCTGGCGAACCTGGCGGGCGATGAGTTCAACCAGCGTCACGGGTTCGATCACCGGCAGGTGGGCGCCGGTATCCAGCAGTTGCGATTGCAGTGGGCCGCCCAAGGGCAATTGCGCCCAGGCTCGCTGCGGTTCGGCCAGGGCGCCCAGCAGCAGTTGCAGCCACTGCTCGCCGAGGCAGCGCACGGCTTCGTCGCTCAGCACGTGGCGATCGTACGTCAGGTCTGCCAACAGTTGGCCGGGCAACTGGCGCACGTTCAGACAGGCCTTGAGCGGGTTCATCCGCGCGTCGGCGTAGCGTTCCCGGGCGTCGCCCGAGCGCCATGCGAAGGCGTAGCCGGTGCTGAAGCCCTCGGTGTAATAGTCTTGCCAGCCGGTGCCGTGCTCGACGCTGGCGCGTACTTGCTGGCTCTGTTGGGCCAGGGTGGCCTGGGCATCCAGGTCGATGTTCAGGGGCAGGCCCTGTTCGAACAGGCCGAGGGCGCTTTCCAGCTCGACGCCACGGCTTTCATGGATCAGCGTGACCGGGACCTGTTGCTGGCCCGCCAACCGGCCGAGCACCGCTGCCCAGGCCGCCAATAGCAGGTCTGCGTTCAGGCTCGGGTGACGGCTGAGGTCGTCCGGCAGCGCCAGCGTGTGCCGTGCTGGGGCAAAACCGCTGCCGCAGGGCGCCTCAAGGGACAGCTGCAAGGTGGGCTGCTCGGTCTGGCCCAGGGTTTTCCAGAAGCGCGTGCCCGGGTGGTCCGGTTCGTCTTCAACCAGGCTCCAGCGCCATTCGGCGTAGTCGGCGTACTGCAGGGTCTCGGACAGGTCCGGCGGAGTGTCCTGCAACAGGGCGTTCGCCACCAGCCTGAGGCTGGCGAGGTCGAAATGGCTGCTGGCGCCGGCCAGGTCCAGCACGGCGCGGTCATCGGACAGGTGCACCACGGTCACGGCCAGCGGCGTGGTCCAGTCCCGCGGCTGCGATGCCAGGCGCGCCAGTTCGGCCTCCTGCTCGGCGACAGGACGTTGACGCAGGTCCACCGACGTCACCGCCAGCGAGCCGCTGTCGTCGATCACTTGCACCGGGTGGCGCAGGCCGGGCACCGGCATCAGGCGCGTGCGCAGAATCTCGCAGTCGGCCAGCAGCGTGCGCAGGCGGTTGTCCAGCGCGTCGACGTCCGTCGGGCCGGACAGCGTCCATTGCAGGTGACAGCCGTAAGGGTGCGCGGCGACGCCATTGAGGTGTGGGTAGAGGGCTGCCTGTTGCGGCGAGATACGAAAACCTTGAAGTCCGCTCATGTTCAACTCGTCTGGAAAGGGGGCTTGGATCGGGGTGACACCGCGCCCGCCGGGGCTCGCTGACCGAGAGTCGAGCGAGCCGCTGGCAAGCGGTGGGTGGACCCGTTGGAAGTCAAACGGCGACGTCGCTCGACAGCAGGGCTTCGGCCATGCCGGTCATGATTGCGCGCTTGCCGGTAAAGGGTTCGCGACCGTGCACCGCGAGCATGTTGTCGATGAACAACACGTCGCCCGGCTGCCAGCTGAATCGCACCAGCGAGTCGAGGTAGGCCGCTCGCAGCGACTCCAGTACCTGCGGCTCGATCGGTTCGCCGTCGCCGTAGAAGGTGTTGGTGGGCAGGTCCAGGTCGCTGAAGTTGCTTTGCAGCGAATCCCGGATGCGCGGTGGCAGGGTGCTGATGTGGAAGAAGGTCGCGTGGTTGAACCAGACTTCTTCGCCGGTGCGCGGATGACGCACCACGGCCGGCCCGCGCTGACGGGTGCGCAGGCGATTGTTGTCCTTCCATTCCACTTCGATGCCGACGCTGGCGCAGTAGGTTTCCACTTCGCTGCGATCTTCGGACTGGAACACGCTCTGCCAGGGCAGGCCGAAACCGTCGCCATAGTTGCGCACGTACAACACGCCTTTTTCCCGGAAGCGTGCTTCGATTTCCGGGCTGATGCGGGCCTTGACCGCGCGGGTCGAGCCGATCGGCGTTTCGCCACCGGTCTCGGAAGCGAGCTGACAGTAGAAGAACAATCGCAGCGGGAAGCGTGGCGAGTAAGAGTGTTCGTTGTGGGGGAAAATCATCTGGTCGGCCGGGTAGTCGGTCGAGGTGTAGATGTTGCCGCCGACCCGGGTTCGGGGCGAGGCGCGGAACATGTATTCGAGGGCGCCAGGGGAGAGCGCGGCGATCACCTGGTCGAACTGCTCGACCGACGCCACGTTGAACCCGCGAAACAACAAGGCGCCGTACTGCAGCAGTTTTTTCTCCAGAGACTCGCGTTCGCGGGCGGCCCAGGCGACCAGGTCAACGCCGCTGACCGCCGGTTCGATCACCAGCGGCAGGGCGTGTTCGGGGCTGAGCAGGCGCTCGGTGACCAGTCGCTGTTCCGAGACGTTCATGGCTTTGCGACGCACGGCGCCTAGGGCGCGGGGCGATGGGGGCACGATAGACATAACGGCATCCGACTCGGTTAAAGGGGCATGGAACGACGTTTGGCTTGCAGCATCTGGCTGCGTCCGGTCTGCGCCTGGGCCTGCTGGCGCTCACGCTGGAACGCCTGGTCCCAGGCGTCGACGCGCGCAGCCAGCGCCGGCAGCGGCTCTTCCAGCTGCTGGCGGGTGTCTTCCAGCAGGCGCGTCCACAGGTGTTGCAGGCGCAAGGCACGGTCCTGGTCGAAGTATTCGCCGCGGTACTTGAGGGTCGCTTCCAGGCCATCGGTGCCGTGCACCAGGTCCAGCACCAGGTGAAAATCCCCCGGCGCCTGCGCCACTTCCAGCGTGTCCAACTGCGCACCGGCGATGCTGGCGGGTGTGACGCGGGACGGTTGATAGTTGAGCTTGACCTGGAACAGCGGCGAGTGGCCGGGCAGGCGTTGCGGCGCCAGGGCCGAAACCACCAGGTCGAACGGCAGGCCCTGGTGGGCATACGCCAGACGCGCTTCATCGCGGACCCGCTCAAGAAAACCGGCCAGCGTCGGCTCACCGTGCAGGTCGCAGCGCAGGGTCAGTTGGTTGACGAAGAAACCGATCACGTCTTGGTGCTCCGCCAGGGGGCGGCCGCTGACGTCGGTGCCGAGCAGGAACCGTTGCTGGCCGCCCAGTTGCTTGAGCACCAGTTGGTAGTGGGCCAGCAACAGCATGAACAGGGTCATGCCGCGCTCGCGGGCCAATGCCGAGAGTTGTTCGCAGGTGGCCTGGGGCACGTTGAAGTGCAGGCTGTGTTCACCCTGGGCCTGGCCGCTGCCGCCCAGTTCGAGGCTTTGCGGCAGGCCGGCCAGGTGGGCGCGCCAGAAGTCCTGCTCGGTGGCGATCCGCTGTTCGCTCCAGTGGGTCGCTTCCCACTGGGCGAAATCGAGGTATTGCACCGGTTGTTGGGCGTTTGCTACACCGGCCAACTCCGCCAGCAGCACTTGCGCCGAACGCCCGTCAAAGGCGATGTGGTGCAGGGTCAGCAGCAGGTCGTGTTGCTGCGCGTCACGGCTCAGCAGTTGGGCGCGCAGCAGCGGCCCCTCGGTGAGATTGACCGGGGTGGTGTGTTCGCGTGCCAGGGCGTCGCGCAGCGCTTGCCGTTGCTGCGCCTCACTCTGCCCTTGCAGGTCGTGCCAGTCCAATGCGACCGGCGTGGCGGGCTGCACCTGTTGCTGCGGGCCGTCGATGCCATCGCGGTAGACCGTGCGCAATACGCTGTGTCGGTTGACCAAGGCGCTCAAGCGCTCGGCCAGCACCTCGATTTCAAGTGGACCTCGCAGGCTCAGGTGCAGCACCAGGTTGTGCCGGGTGTCGTCCGGGTTGAGTTGGCGCAGGAACCACAAGCGGCGCTGGGCGAAGGATTGGCGATGTTCGCTGGCGTTGTCGCGCGCCGTCGAGGGTCGCTCGGCCGCTGGCGGCTCACTGAGGAAATCCAGCAGGGCCTTGGCCCATTGCGCCAGGGTCTGCTCGCCGAACAGGTCCTGGGTGTCGAGGTTCCAACCCAGGTCCCGGTGCAGGCGTGCGGCGAAATCGGCGACGCTGATGGAGTCCAGTCCCTGGCCTACCAGGCTCTGTTGGAAATCCACGGCCAGGTACGGATTGACCTCGTGCAAGGTCTGCGCGAGCCATTGGCGGCAGGCGCTTTGGGCCTCGTGTTTCGACGCCTGGACCAGGGCCTTGAGCTGGCCTGCATCAAGGGTTTCACGCGGGGAAGGCGCCGGCCCGCCGCTCTGGGCGATGATGCTCAACGTGCCCGCCGCCAGTTGCTTGCGTGCGCCCTGGCGGGCGATCTTGCCGCTGGTGGTCATCGGGATGGTGCCGGCTTCCACCAGCACGATCTGGTCGATGCCACAGTCGGCGGCTTCACGCACGGCGTTCTGCATCGACGCGAACAGCGCCGGATGCCGCGCCGGGTCGACGAACTTGCGCTGCGGCTCGGCGACGATCACCAGTTTCTCGCGGCCCAGGACCGGGTCCATTTCCGAGAACGCGGCGATGCGCCCGGTGCGGATGCCGGGCTCGGCATCGGTGATGGCGAACTCGATGTCGTGGGGGTAGAGGTTGCGCCCGTTGAGGATCAACAGGTCCTTGAGCCGTCCGCAGATCACCACCTGGCCTTTGTGCATGAAACCCAGGTCGCCGGAGCGCAGGTAGTGCTCGGAGGAACCGACGATCTGTGCTTCAAAGGCTTCGCGGGTGGCCTCGGGGTTTTTCCAATAGGACTCGGCGTTGCTCGGGCCCTTGAGCCAGACTTCGCCGATGCGATCAGCGGCGCAACGCTCGTGGGTCTGCGGGTCGACGATGGCGATGCTGTGCAAGGCCTGCGGGAAGCCACAGGCGACGAATTCGACGGCGGCGGCATCGGCGTTCGCCAGGGCCGCGCGGCCGGTTTCCAGCACAGCCTTGTCCAGGCGCAACACCACCGGCAGCACATCCGCCGGGGTGGCGCTGACACACAGCGTCGCTTCGGCCTGGCCATAACCGGGGCTGATCGCCAGCGGGTTCAGCCCGCAAGCGGCAAAGCGCTGGGCGAAGGCATCCAGAGTGCCGGGGTGGATCGGCTCGGCGCCGTTGATGGCGTGTTTCCAGGCGCTCAGGTCGAGTTGGGCGATCAGGTTGTCGCTGACCACCCGGTTGCACAGGGCGTAGGCGAAATTGGGGGCGAAACTCACGGTGCCACGGTAGCGACTCAAGGCCTGCAACCAGGTGGACGGTGCGTTGACGAAGGTCTGCGAAGCCATCAGGTAGCAGGGCATGCCACTGTAGAGCGGCGCCAGGAGGCCGCCGATCAGGCCCATGTCGTGGTACAGCGGCAGCCAGTTGACCATGGCGCCGTGCTCATCGAAACCGTAGGCCTGGCGCATCAGCTCGACGTTGGCGATCAGGTTGCGCTGACGCACCTCGACGCCTTTGGGCGAGCCGGTGGAGCCTGAGGTGTATTGCAGGAAGGCCACGGTCGAACCGTCGATGGCCGGGCGTTGCCACTGGCTGGCGGCTGGCGTGCCCAGGTGCTGGACCGTCAGCACGTCGACCCGGCCTTGCACCAGTTCTCGCAAGCCTTCGCAATGCTCCGCCGGGGCCAGGATCAGCGCCGGCTCGGCGTCCATCACCACGTTTCGCACGCGTTCGAGGTGACGCGGTTTACGTGACGGCGGCGGGAACAGCGGCACCGCGATCATGCCTGCGTACAGGCAGGCACAGAATGCGCGGGCGTAGTCGAGGCTGCTGGGCTGCATCAGCAACACCCGGTCACCCGGCGCGTAGCGTGCCTGCAACGCGGCGGCCAGGGACTGGGACTGCTCGTGCAATTGGGAAAAGGTCAGGGTTTCGCCGATCTCTACGCCGTCCGGCAAAAAGTGCAGGGCTGCACGCTCTGGAAAATGCCGGGCGTTGGTCTCCAGCACTTCGATCCACTGTTTGAATGAAAACATCTGCAATTCACGCCATGGCCACGATGACCTTGCGGTCACCGGTATAAGGATTGCGACCGTGTGCCACCAGTCGGTTATCGAGCATCAGAACGTCGCCGGGCTGCCAGGGGAAGCTGATGGCGGTCTGGCGATAGACTTCGCGCACGGTGTCGAGCATGGCGTCGGGGATGGCCGAGCCATCGCCGAAATAGACATGGCGCGGCAGGTTCTCTTCACCCACCGCCGCCAGCAGGCTGGCGCGCACGCTCGGCTCGATGGCCGACACATGGAACAGGTGCGCCTGGTTGAACCAGACCCATTCGCCGGTATCGGGGTGCTGTTGCACCGCCGCGCAGCGCTGGCGGGTGCGCAGGTCGCCGTCGGCTTTCCATTCCCACTCGATGTCGTTGTCCTGGCAGTAACGCTCGACCTGGGCCCGGTCCTGGGTGTTGAAGACCTTCTCCCAGGGCAGGTCCAGGGCGCCGCTGTAGTTGCGCACGTAAAGCAGCTCGCGGCGGGCGAACAGCTCACGGATTTCGTCGGGCATGCGCTGGTAGATCAGGCGGCTGTCGGCGATCGGCGTTTCGCCGCCGGTCTCGCTGGCCTTGATGCAGTGGAACCAGATGCGCGAAGGCCAGGGCCGGGTATAGGCCTGTTCGTTGTGCAGGGGGATGAACTGGTGGGCCGGGTATTCAGTGGAGCTGTAGACCCCGGCAAAGACTTTACTGCGGGGCGTGGAGCCGAATTCGTAGCTGGCCAGCGGTGCGCCGAAGCTGGCGGCGAAGCGCTTGAAATCGATCGGGGTGGGCACGCCGAATCCGCGAAACAGGACACCGCCAACGGTCGCCAGCAGGTGGGGCAGGCGTTCGCGAATCGAAGCTTCCAGGTCGTGGATCGACTGCCCTGGTGTGGCCTGTACCAGCACGGGTAACGCCGTTGCGCTGCCATCCGTGCAAGCCAATGGAACAGGCTCGGAACGCCCGTTCAGGTGTTCGATTGAGGTCATCCTTGCGCATCCTCTTATAGCTTTTTCGACCCGTCACGACCGGAACAGCAAGGCAGTGGTCGCAGATGTAGGACGGGTCTGTAAATGTATGCAAAACAATACAGGACGGCATATTAGGTACAAATGAGAGAGATTATCAATACTATTTATTTAAATAATTTTTTGGATTAGACTCCGCTCCGCTGGCACCGAACAGCCTTCAGCCAGCTCGAAGAAAACCAAAAATATCTGTCGCAGGGGAGCGGGGCGTGAATTTCAAAAAGACTACAATTGCGTTGGCTGTGGGGTCGGCGTTGGGCCTGAGCAGCGGTGCGTGGGCGGCTGAAGAGGCCGGCAAGATGGAGATCGCTCCGATCACCGTCACCGGTGAAAAGATTGACCGTACCCTGGACCAGACCCAGTCCAGCGTGGTGGTCATGACTGACAAGACCCTGCGTGAACACGGCGACAAAGACCTGGTGGATGTGTTTGCCCGCACGCCAGGCGTCTACAGCCAGGCTGGCAACGAAAACTGGGGCATTCGTGGCGTGCCGGTATCCGGTTTCGATGACCAGGGCCCGGCGGCCCTGAACGGTGCGGTGTCGGTGTATGTCGACGGTGCCGTACAGCCGAACCGCGCGCTGACCTTGAGCCCGGTTCCGCTGTGGGACGCCGAGCAGGTCGAAGTCTTCCTCGGCCCGCAATCCACCACCCAGGGCCGCAACTCCCTGGCCGGTGCGGTGGTGATCCGCACCAAGAATCCAACCTTCGAACCAAGCTTCTCGGCGCAAACCAACGTTGGTAACTACGGTGAGCATGGGGCCGCGGTTGCCGGTGGCGGCGCCATCGTCGACGACAAGATCGCCGGTCGTATCGCCGTGGACTATTCCGACGGTGACGGCTACATCCGCAACACCACGCTCGACAAGGATGCCAACCCGCACCGTACCAGCAACGCCCGCGGCAAATTGCTGATCCTGCCCAATGACGACACCGACGTCCTGCTGACCTACGCCCACAACGAACACCGCCAGGGTGATCGCTCGACCATGCGTGGTTCCGACGGCAAGCCCAGCTATTACGACATTTCATCCAACACCGAAGCCTTCGACAACCTCAAGCAGGACACCGTCAGCGCCAAGGTGGATCATCGTCTGAACGATGCCTGGTCGTTGACGAGCATGACCGCCAACACCAGCTCGGACTACAGCAACCGCCTGGACTTCGATCAGAATGCCGTGGACAACGAGGTCGTTCTGCGTAAACAGGACGGTAACCTGTTCAGCCAGGAGTTGCGTCTGAATTACGACTCGGACACGGTGAAGAGTTTCATCGGTGCCTATTACGGCCACAACACCAACAAGTTCCATGACCGGCTGTTGTTCGACAACGTGCTGGCTCGCACGGTCAAGGGTGATACCAAGATTGAAAACAAGGCGGTGTTCGGTGAAGTCAACTGGACGTTCGCGCCGCGCTGGACATTGATCACCGGCCTGCGTTACGACCACGAGACGAACGATACCGACATCGAGGCAGACGGCCGTTTCGTTCCCGAGAAAATCAAAAAGTCGTTTGATGCCGTGTTGCCGAAACTCGGTATCGACTACGAGCTGGCAACGGATCAGTACCTTGGCTTCATGGTGCAGAAGGGTTATCGCGGCGGCGGTGTCAACCTGCGCTCCGGTAGCGGTCACCAAGCCTACGACCCGGAATACACCACCAACTACGAGCTGTCCTATCGCGGTTCGTTCTTCGACAAGAGCCTGCGTGCCCGCGCCAACCTGTACTACACCGACTGGAAAGATCAGCAGGTCAGCGTTCGGCAGCCCGGCAGCACCGTCATTGATATCTACAACGCCGGTCGCAGTGACATCAAGGGGCTGGAAGTCTTCGTCGAGAAAGACATCACCGAGCAGTTGACCCTGAATTTCGGCGGCGCCGTTACCGATAGCAAATACAAGGACTTCGTTGCTGACAATGGCCAGGACAGGAGCGGCGAGTCGTTCCTCTATTCGCCGAAATACAAGGCGTCGGTGGGCGGTGTCTATCGCTTCGATGATCGCCTGATGTTCGGCACGGACATTGTCTATCAGAGCACTGCGCCCTCGGAGTACGAGTTCGACTCCAACGGCAAGGTCAGTGGGGAGCGTAAGAGCGACGCTTATGTGCTGGTCAACTTCAATACCGAGTACAAAGTCACCAAGAATGTCGCTGTGTCTGCCTACGTCAAGAATGCGTTCGACAAGGAATACATCACCAACAACCGCGACGACACCATCATCGACGTCGGCGCACCGCGCACGGTGGGGATGATCCTGCGCTACGACATGTAAAACCGAAGGCGCGGGGAGGCAATCTCCCCGCGCTCGAGGGTGCAGGTCAGCGATGTGTTTCCAGGCTGCAGTTCCCTTCCAAACCCAGCCTCCATGGAGGAAATCATGAGTGCTTTTTCGAATGTCACAGCGGGTGGCGCGCAACAGCTACGCCTGTTGCATACCGGTCTGTCGAGCCCTTACTGCCTCGATCCGACGCCGCTTCTGGAACGCCAGCAACAGCAGGAATCCAACGCCCGCAGTTATCCACGGCGCATTCCGCTGGTGCTCGAAAGGGCCCATGGCATTTATGTTCAGGACAGCCGCGGGCAAGTGTTCGTCGACTGCCTGGCAGGGGCTGGCACCCTGGCCCTGGGGCACAATCATCCGGTGATCATCGAAGCCATCACCCAGGTCATGGCCGCGGGCGTGCCGATGCACACCCTGGACCTCATGACGCCGGTCAAGGACGCGTTCGTCCAGGAAATTTTCGGTTGCTTGCCTGCCGAGTTCGCTCGCAACGCACGCATCCAGTTTTGCGGCCCAAGCGGGGCCGATGCGGTGGAGGCGGCCCTCAAGCTGACCCGCACCGCGACTGGCCGGCACTCGGTGCTGGCGTTCGAAGGGGCCTACCACGGGATGACCCTGGGCACGCTGGCCATCAGCGGCAACCTGTCGCCGAAGAATGCCCTCGGTGCGTTGATGCCGGGTGTACAGCGCCTGCCGTTCCCCCACGACTACCGTTGCCCGTTCGGTGTGGCCGGCGACCAGGCGGTCACCTTGAACGTGCGTTACCTCGAACACTTGCTCAACGACCCGGAGAGCGGCGTGACCGCGCCGGCGGCGATGATCCTGGAACCGATCCAGGGCGAGGGCGGGGTGATTGCCGCGCCGGATCGCTGGTTGCAGGAACTGCGCCGACTGACCCAGGCCCATGGCATCCCGTTGATCGTCGACGAGATCCAGTGCGGCATCGCCCGTAGCGGCCGGATGTTCGGTTTCGAGCAGTCGGGCATCACCCCGGATGTCATCACGTTGTCCAAGGCCATTGGCGGTGGCTTGCCGTTGTCGGTCATGGTCTACAACGATTCGCTGGACGTCTGGCAGCCGGGCGCTCACGCCGGCACCTTCCGCGGCAATCAGCTGGCGATGGCGGCGGGCACCGCGACCTTGCGCTTTATCCGCGATGAAGGCCTGGTCAAGCACGCCGAAACGGTGGGTGCGCAACTGCGCAAACAGCTTGAGGCGTTGCAGAGCGAATTCGCCTGGGTGGGCGATGTTCGCGGCCGTGGCCTGATGCTTGGCATGGAAATCGTCGATCCCCAGGGGGCGCCGGATGCCCAGGGCCATCCACCGGTGGACACGGCCAGGGCCAAGGCCTTCCAGCAGGCTTGCCTGCGACACGGCTTGATCGTCGAACTCGGTGGGCGGCACGGTGCGACAGTGCGCTTGCTGCCACCGTTGATCATCACCGAGCAGGAGGTCGACTTCGTGGCGAAGATCCTGTTCCAGGCAGCGAGCAGCCTCAACGAGCGTTCAGCGCGTTGATTGAGCGTTTTCGCTGCTTGCTCGCGAAAGCGTTGGGTCAGTTAGAAGTGATGTTGGATGGGATGACGCCTTCGCGAGCGAGCCCGCTCCCACAGGGGTTGGGTGGGGATTGCACGTGATGTGTTCGCCGACATTACCTGTGGGAGCGGGCTTGCCCGCGAAAGCGGTGGGTCAGCTTGAAGTGATGCTGGATGGGATGACGCTTTCGCGAGCGAGCCCATTCCCACGGGGTATTGGGGCCTGTCGATTGCAATCGGCGGGCCTTTTTTCATTGGGCAGGGAGTGACCATGCAGAAGATTTTCGCCGCGATGGCACCCGCCTGGGTGTTGCTGGGCTTGCTGGGTTTAAGCGCGTGCGGCGACCGGCAAGCACCGGCCAAACCGGCTGCGGCGGTGCCGCAAGTGAAGACGCTGACGGTGCAGCCTCGGGCGTTCGCCATGACCACGGACTTGCCCGGGCGCATCGAGCCGGTGCGCATCGCCGAGGTGCGCGCGCGGGTGGCCGGGGTGGTGCTGACCCGGCATTTCCAGGAAGGCAGCGACGTCAAGGCCGGCCAGTTGCTGTTCAGCATCGACCCGGCGCCGCTCAAGGCTGCGCTGATGCGCACCGAGGGTGCCTTGGCGCGGGCCGAGGCCGATGTCTATCGGGCCAACGCCCAGGTGCAGCGTTTCAAGCAACTGGTGGCGATCAACGCCGTCAGCCCGCAAGCCTTCGACGAAGCCATGTCCGACCTCAAGAGCGCCCAGGCCAATCGCCTGGCGGCCCAGGCCGACGTGGCCAGTGCGCGGCTCAACCTTGGTTACTGCCAGGTGCGTGCGCCGATCAGCGGGCGCATCGGTCGGGCTCTGGTCAGCGAAGGTTCGCTGGTAGGGCAGGACGAGGCGACGCAAATGGCGCGAATCCAGCAACTGGACCCGATCTACGCTGACTTCACCCAGTCCGCCGACCAGGTGGTGGCCTTGCAGCAGGCACTGGCCAGCGGGCGCCTGAGCCTCGATGGCAACGGTACGGCGCAGGTGACGGTGCAAGTGGGCAATCCTCCCCAGTTACGCCGTGGCACCTTGATGTTTTCCGACATCTCCGTGGACCGGAGCACCGGCCAGGTAACCTTGCGCGGTGAGTTTCCCAACCCGGACAACCTCCTGCTGCCCGGCATGTACGTGCGGGTGATCGCGCCGGCCGGTGTCGACCGGCAAGCGTTGTTCGTGCCGCAGCAGGCCGTGCAGCGCGGCGCCGACGGTCAGGCCCGGTTGATGCTGGTGGACGACAGTGGCGTGGTCCGTGAGCGGGTGGTCAGCACCGGCGCCATGCTCGGTTCCGACTGGCAGATCACCCAGGGCCTGGTGGCCGGCGAGCAGGTGGTGATCGAGCGGGCCGACAAGCTCAGCGCGGGGACGCAGGTCCACGTTGTCACTCTGGCCGGGCAGCAAGCTCGCCACTGACCGACCTTGGGAAGCACACCATGCCGGATTTTTTCATCAACCGTCCGAACTTCGCCTGGGTCATCGCACTGCTGATCGCCCTGGCGGGTGCGCTGACCCTGGGGCGTCTGCCGGTCAACCAGTACCCGGACGTGGCGCCGCCGCAAATCAACGTCAGTGTCGATTACCCAGGGGCGTCGGCACAGATCGTCAGCCAGAACGTCACCAGCCTGATCGAAGAAGAGCTCAACGGCCTCAAAGGCCTGCTTTACTACGAGTCCAACAGTGCCAACGGCGGTGCCGAAACCACCATTACCTTCAAGCCGGGCACCGACCCGGACATGGCCCAGGTCGACGTGCAGAATCGCCTGCAACGGGTGGTCGGTCGCTTGCCCCAGGCGGTGATCGAGCAAGGCCTGGAGGTGGAGCAGGCGCGCTCCAACTTCCTATTGGTGTATGCCTTGTCCTACACCGACGACCAGCAGGACTCCGTCGGGTTGGCGAACTATGCCGCTCGCGCGATCAACAATGAAATCCGTCGGGTGGCCGGGGTCGGGCGGGTGCAGATGTACACCGCCGAGCGGGCGATGCGGATCTGGGTCGATCCGGCGCGCCTGGTGGGTTATGACCTGTCGATGAGCGATGTGGGCAGGGCCATCGCCGGGCAGAACATCCAGGTGCCGGCCGGCAGCATGGGCGAGCGGCCGGGGCCGGCGGACCAGCACATTACCGCCACCGTCATGGTGCAAGGGCAGTTGGACTCGGTGGAGGCTTTCGGCAACATCGTGCTGCGGGCCAATGACGACGGCTCCAGCGTGCGGATTCGCGACGTGGCGCGGGTTGAACTGGGGCGCAAGGACTACCGCTTCGACGCGCGGCTGAACGGCAAGCCGGCGGCGGCCATGTCGGTGCAACTGGCACCGGGCGCCAACGCGCTGGAAACCGCGGAGGCGATCAAGCTGCGGCTGGATCAACTGTCGAGCACCTTGCCGGCGAACATGGCCCTGAGCGTGCCCTACGACACCTCGTATTTTGTCGAGGTGGCGATCAAGCAAGTCCTCTACACGCTGATCGAAGCCATGGTCCTGGTGTTCCTGGTGATGCTGCTGTTCCTGCAGAAACTGCGCTATATGCTGATCCCGGCGGTGGTGGTGCCGGTCTGTCTGCTGGGCACGATGGCGGTCATGGCGCCGCTGGGCTTCTCGATCAACATGATGACGCTGTTCGGCATGGTGCTGGCGATCGGGATCCTGGTGGACGACGCCATTGTCGTGGTGGAGAACGTCGAGCGGCTGATCAGCGAGGAACACCTGTCGCCCAAGGCGGCGACCCGCAAGGCCATGCAGCAGATCAGCGGGGCGATTGTCGGCATCACCCTGGTGCTGTCGGCGGTGTTCCTGCCCCTGGCATTCATGGGCGGTTCGGTGGGGGTGATCTACCAGCAGTTCGCGATGACCCTGTCGGTGTCGATCCTGTTCTCCGGTTTTCTCGCGCTGAGCCTGACGCCGGCCTTGTGCGCGACCCTGCTCAAGCCGGTTGATCCGACGCGCCCGGTGCGCGTGCCGCGTTGGGCCCAGGGCTTCAATCGCCACTTCCAGGCCCTGGCCCGGCGCTATGACCGGCTGGGCGAACGCTGGTTGCGCCGCCGTGCCCGCAGCCTGTGCCTGTACCTGGCGTTGCTGCTGGTGCTGGCCTTCGCCTATGCCCGGTTGCCGTCCTCGTTCCTGCCCGAGGAAGACCAGGGCTACATCGTGACCGATATCCAGCTGCCGCCCGCCGCCTCGGCCTCGCGCACGGACGTGACGGTCCAGGCGTGGGAAAAATATGCCCTGGCCCAACCGGCCACCGATCAGGTGCTGGCGATCATGGGCTTCAGCTTTTCCGGGGAAGGGGCCAACGCAGCGTTGTCCTACGTCACCCTCAAGGACTGGTCGTTGCGCGGCAGTGGCCAGACCAGCGAAGAGGTGGCCCGGCGGGCGAACGCCGCCTTC
The DNA here is from genome assembly GCA_001023535.1 of Pseudomonas chlororaphis. Taxonomy (NCBI): domain Bacteria; kingdom Pseudomonadati; phylum Pseudomonadota; class Gammaproteobacteria; order Pseudomonadales; family Pseudomonadaceae; genus Pseudomonas; species Pseudomonas chlororaphis. Next base: position 218,795 of record CP011020.1, on the reverse strand, counting down.
GAGGACGTGGCCGATGGCACGCTGTACAGCGTCGTGCCGCCGCCGGTGGACGGCCTCGGCACCTCCAGCGGCTTCGATTTGCGCTTGCAGGACCTCGCAGGGCAGGGGCACGAGGCTCTGCTGGCGGCGCGTAACCAATTGCTCGAGGCGGCCAAGGCCTCGCCCGTGATCGCACACTTGAGGGAGGATGGCCTGGCGGATGCGCCGCAAATCAAGGTCAGCATCGACCGCGAGAAGGCCGAGGCCCTGGGCGTGGGTTTCGAGGTGATCAGCGCGGCGTTGTCTTCGGCGCTGGGGTCGGAGCAGGTCAACGAATTCGTCAACCAGGGCCGCATGCAACGGGTGATCATCCAGGCCGACGGGGCCAGTCGGCAGACCCCGCAAGCGCTGCTGCGCCTGCAGGTGCCCAATCGCCAAGGCCGTCTGGTGCCGCTGGAAGCCTTCAGTCGGTTCGAGTGGCAGGTCGGGCCGTTGCAGATCGGTCGCTACAACGGCTCGGCATCGCTGCGTTTTTCCGGGGATGCCGCGCCGGGCTACAGCACCGGCCAGGCAATGGCCGCGTTGCAGGCGATTGCCCGGCAGTTGCCGGCCGGCTTCAGTCTTGAGTGGGCAGGGCTGTCGTTGCAAGAGCAGCAGGCCAGCGATCAGGTGCCGCTGTTGGTGGGCCTGTCGTTGACGATGGTGTTGCTGGTGTTGGTTGCACTCTATGAGAGCTGGGCGATCCCGTTCGCGGTGCTGCTGATCGTGCCGGTGGGTGTGCTCGGTGCGGTACTGGCGGTGACGGTGATGGGCTTGCCCAACGATGTCTACTTCAAGGTCGGCTTGATCACCATCATCGGCTTGTCCGCGAAGAACGCGATCCTCATCGTCGAGTTCGCCAGGGCGTTGCACGCCGAAGGGGCAAACCTGACGCAGGCCGCGGCACAGGCGGCGCGCTTGCGGTTCCGGCCGATTGTCATGACCTCGCTGGCGTTCATCCTGGGCGTGCTGCCCCTGGCGCTTGCCAGCGATGCCGGTGCGGCCAGCCAGCGCGCGATCGGCACCGGGGTGATCGGCGGAATGCTGGCCGCGACCGTGCTCGGGGTGCTGTGGGTGCCGGTGTTCTATGTCGCGGTGCTGTCCCTGGTGGAACGCATGAGGGGCCGGCGCGCGGTGGTGCCTGAATCCGCCTCCGGGGAGGGGGCTTGCACCCGGCACAAGACTCAGATGTGACGTACCGCCACTCATCAACTAAATGCCAGGTTATTGATCTTGATCAAGGCAAATTCAAATTCTGCACTTGGCGCTTAGATAAACGCTGTACGGTAGGATATTAGGGGTGATGGCTATTTGATATTGGGTTAATATCACCCCACGATCAGCGTGTACAAAATCCCTTCTTACAACAGCGCCGCGCGTCAACTAATCGAGTATGGAATGAGGCTTGAACGAATATGCTCAGGAATGCACCGCTACGTCTGAAACTTTTATTGATTCTTTTACTGCCGTTATTAGGATTCCTGACCCTGGCCGGTATTTTTGTCGGCGATAACTACCGGACGCTGCGCGACATGGACGCGACGGTGACCGCCAGCGCCACCGCCCAGAAACTGAGCCTGCTCATCACCACCCTCCAGCGCGAACGCGGCGCCAGCGGGGTTTTCCTCGGTAGCGGCGGTAAATCCATGGGTGACCGGCTGGCCCAGATGCGCCGGGATGCCGACACATCGGTCGCGGTGATTCGTGAATTGCCGGTGTCGAGGAACAATCAACTCACCAAAGTCATTAGTGCCTTGGATGAGTTGTCCAGTGTGCGTGCACAAGTCGACAAGTTAAATATCAGCAGCACCGAATCCGGTGTTCGCTACACCGACATTATTCAAGTATTGATCGGTTATACCCACTCCCTGGAAGCGACCATCAATAACGCGACCATTGTTCATGCGCTCGGCGCACTCAATCAATTCATCGAAATGAAAGAACGGGCCGGGCGCGAGCGCGTCGTGCTCGGCCTGGTGTTCGCCCAGGACCGCTTCGACGAAGGGCTGTTGTCACGGTTCAGCCGCAACTGGGGTGAATTTACCGCCTACCTGGACGCTTTCCGTCGCAAGGCCCCACCCGTCTTGTTGCAGCAGTTCGATGATCAGATGCGCGAGCCGGCGGCCGTCGATGTTGCCCGGTTGCAGCGCCTGGCATTCGAGGTGCCGCTGGGCCAGTCGCTGGGCATCAAGCCGCAAGACTGGTTTGAAACCGCGACCCAACGGATCGACCTGATGGGCCAGATGGAAGAAGCCCTCGGTCAGAGTGTCAGCCGCCTGGCCATGCACGAGCGCGATAGCGCCAGCCGTGCCCTGTGGCTGACGCTCGGTGCCGTGGTCGTTGCGTTGTTGGCGGTGGCGGTGCTGTCGTACCTGATCATCCGCATGATCGACCTGGCGGTGCGCGACGTGAATCAAGTCCTCAATGACCTGGCGGAGCGTGATCTCACTGCCAGGGCAAGTCACGAAGGCAAGGACGAGTTCGGCCAGATCTCCCGCAACCTCAACCGCATGGCCCAGGAGATCAGCGGGGTGGTGCAGGAAATCGGCAACGCCACGGCACAAGTGGCGACGGCGGCGGAAGAGTCTTCCACGGTGACGATCCAGACCAGCCAGAGTGTCGAGCAACAACGCCAGGGCACTGAACTGGTCGCCACGGCGATCAACCAGATGAGCGCAACGGTGCGAGAGGTGGCCCAAAGCACCAACGATGCGGCGCACATGTCACAGCAGGTGAACATCAGCACCGCTCAGGGCCGGGTCGAGATCGAAAGCACCATCGGGCTGATCCGCCAGTTGTCCGGCCAGGCCGAGGAGACTGCAGCGATCATCGGGGACCTCAAGGAGGAAAGCGATGCCATTTCCTCGGTGCTGGATGTGATTCGTGGCATTGCCGAGCAGACCAACCTGTTGGCCCTCAATGCGGCGATCGAGGCTGCGCGTGCCGGCGATCACGGTCGCGGGTTCGCGGTGGTGGCCTCGGAAGTGCGTACCCTGGCGCAAAAGACGCAAGAGTCCACGGGCAGCATCCAGCAGATGATCAGCAACTTGCAGGCCGGTTCGGACCGCGCGGCGCTGTCCATGCAGCAGACCCTGGGCAAGGCTCAGGATGGCGCGAGCAAGGTCGAGCGGGCGGGTGAGTTGCTGGTGGAAATTGCCGAGGGCGTGGCGACCATCAGCGACCGTAACATCCAGATCGCTTCGGCGGCGGAAGAACAGAGTGCGGTGTCCGAAGACATCAATCGCAATGTCAACGAGATCAATGACCTGGTGATCCAGGTCAGCGCCGGGGCCGAGCAGACGGCAATCACCAGCCAGGAACTGGCGCGCCTGGCGGAGTACCAGCAGCAGTTGGTCAGTCGTTTCAAGGTGGCCTGAAGGGGGGCGGCTGCGGATCGAACTTCGATCCGCAGCCGCTCGTTCGATTCAGACCTGATTGGTCGGCATCACGAACAACTCGGCAATGTTGACGTTGCGGGGGGCCGAGACCGCGAACAGGACCGTGTCGGCAATGTCTTCCGGCGACAGGAACTGCAACTGCCCCGAGAAGCCGGCAATCATCTGCACATACTCTTCGCTGGTCGTGTGCTGCGTCAGTTCCGTGGCCGTCGCACCGGGCTGGATGCTGGTCACGCGGATATTGTGCTTGTGCCCGACCTCCATGCGCAGGCCTTCGGTAAAGGCGCTCACGGCGAACTTGGTGGCTGAGTACACGGCGAAACCCTGGCCGAATACCTTGCGACCGGCGACCGATGACGTGTTGATGATGTGGCCGGAATGCTGCTCGATCATCTGTGGAAGTACCGCCGCCGACACGTTCAATACGCCCTTGATGTTGACGTCCACCATGCGATCCCACTCGTCGGTCTTGAATTCATCGACGCTCGACAACGGCATCAGCCCGGCGTTGTTGAAGGCCACGTCGATCCTGCCGTAGGTGTCGAGCAGTTTCCTCACGCCAGCGTCGACGGAGGCCTTGTCGGCGACGTCCATTTCCAGGACGACGGCCTGGCCACCTTGTTGTTCAATCTCAGCGTGCAACGCGTGAAGGCGATCGGCCCGGCGCGCCGCAAGACCCACCCTCGCGCCCGCGGCGGCGAGTTTCTTCGCGGTGGCTTCGCCAATGCCGCTCGATGCACCGGTAATCAGTACGACTTGTCCAGTCAGTGCGTTCATGACCCATCCTCTTGTGCTCATCGTGAGGATTCACGACGAGATTTACGGTTGAGTCGCCATGGTATACATCGGATACTAGGTTGCAATTACGCACCTTAAGGGTACTAGATATGCTCGACGATACTGCAAAGCCCGAATGCACCCCGCAACGGCTGGAGCAAACCCGCCTGGTCCTGGACCAGATCGCCAACAAATGGTCGATCATGATCATGACCCGGCTGGCCGACGGGCCCGTCCGTTTCAATGAACTGCGCAGACTGCTGGGGAACATCACCCACAAATCGCTGACCGAGGCCCTCAGGCGCCTCGAACGCCACAAGTTGATCCGCCGCGAGGTGATCTGCTCCTCGCCCGTGGCCGTTCAATACGAAGTGACCGACCTTGGCCGGACACTCGAAACCCCCGTGACGGCCCTGGTACGCTGGGCTGAAGACCACGCCGGGGAGATGCTGGATGTGCAGAGCAGTGAGGAGGTTGAGGGCTAGCTGTCCCGAGCGTTCGGTGGTTGGAGTTGTCTGATTCTGGCGCCTGGTTTTCGAAAAACTCCAATGATCTGGCGCAGCATGATCTCACTGCCATAATCGTCCGCAGCCAGGAGTACCGGCAGCCGTTAGGTCGGTCAGTTCAAGGTGGTTTGGTGGGGAAGCCGGTTTCGGAGAATCAGGAACCAGGCGACAGCATCCGATCCACGATGGTGTAGATCGCTTTTTCCAGCGCCTGGTTTTCAAGCATGGTTTCAGCCACTTTTTTCGATATGTTGCCGAATTCAGGGTGCTCCAGAATGCTCTCGCCAAACTCCCAGCGCAGGATTTCCTGCACCGTGATGACCGGCGCCGCTGCGTGAAAGCCTTCAGTGTCTTTAAGGTCCCTAAGGCGATTTTGCAGGTGAGTTCGCAGCACTTCGAGCTCTTTTGCGTCTTTCCTTGATGTGGCGGCAGGAGCGGAATTGGCTGCGTTCGATACCACTCGCTCCTTGGGCTTGGCCAGCGCGGCCAGGACCTGTGACAGCCGAGTCGAATCGATCTTACTCATCGGTAGTCTCGAAACTGTTGCGGTAGGCGCCAAGGAACGCGGCGGGTTCAGTCAGATTGGAGGTGGAGGGCGGAGTGCTTGAGAGGCTTGCCAGTACTCGTTCCATGTCAGCCTTCAGTGCCGGATTGGAGCAATCGATCAGGCCTTGAGCCAACCGCGTGGCGGCGTTCTGCGGGCGCTCATCCAGCAGCTCCAGATAGGCACTGGAAAATTCCCGCAGGCTCATATCTTGCGACGTGTCCTGGAGGGTGAGGAAAGTACTGCGGGCTTCGTCCAACTTCGCAAGCTGAAGGCCAAGTAAACCCAGTTGGAAGCGAGCGATGTCCATCCCAGGGTCGAGTTCGAGTGCTTCAATCATTTCCGCATATGCACGCTCCATCAGGCCCAGTTCGGCATGTTCGGCGGCGCGAAAATAATGCACGGCGGCATTATTTGGTTCCAGTTCAAGGGCGGTGTTCAGATAACTCAATGCCGCGTGGTGGTCACCGTTCTGGCTGGCGTTGATAGCCAAGTGCAAATATTCCGGCGCGTCCAGCATGTAGAGGCTCCCTGTGAGCGATGACTTAGTGTTGGTCTGGATGACGGTCTGGGATTTTGTTCTGGTGTGTTCTCAACCAGTTTTCCATCAAAACGCGACCGGTGATGTCGCTGTCAGGGCGGGTCCGGTCAAGTACCTGGCCGATCAGTTGAACTGCCTTTTCGGGTTGGCCTGCGTCCTGGAGCAAGAGCGCTTCGGCATACTGCACCGACAGACCCAGCGGATTGAGTTTGAGGGCTCGGCGTATGCTTTTCTGGGCGCGTTCTTTCATTCCATCCAGGATGTCGACGATGGCCAGTCCTCCATGGGTCTCGCCAAAATTGCGGTCCAGCACATAGGAGGCATCAAGCGCCTGGCGAGCTTGAACGCTGTCCCGACGCAGAATGTAGATCCAGGCCAGTAGATGCCAGGTGCCGATATGGTCCGGCATGAAGCGGACAGCCATTTTCAGGTGTTCTTCGGCCTGGTCGAACTCCAGTTCGTTGAACTCCAGTCGTGCCAGGCCGGACCATGCCCGGCCGCATTCCGGATGTTGCTTGATCGTATGAAGCCACGCGTTGCGTGATGCGACGATGTTGTTTTGCTCGAAGTGGACCGAGGCGCAGGCAATCAGTGCATCGAGTTGATCGGGATCTTCGGCCAGCGTTTCGTGCGCCGTGATCAATGCCGGCGAGTAGTTGTCGTTCTCATATTGCAACAGCGCGAGCAGGCCGCGCGTGTTGGTGTTCTCCGGTTCCAGTTGCCGGGCCCTGGTCACCAGACGCTCGGCTTCTTCCGTTTCTTCCAACTGGTGTAGTGCACGTGCATGCATCACCAGCAGATGGGCAGGGCTTTGGGGGTCCTTGCTCAGCCGGGAGAGCAGGGTGTGGGTCGCCCCGTAGTCGCCGCTGTGAAAGTGGCCAAGGGCAGTATTGAAAAGAACGGCCGCGTGATGGATGCCTCCTTCGATTGCCTTGTCGCCGAACGCCGCGGCCGCGGCATATCGTCCTGCCTGCAATGATGCATGCGCTGCCAGTGCGTAAGTATGGGGTTGCTCGATACCCTGCGCTTGCATGTGCGCGATCAGTTGCTGGCCAGCGGCAATGTCGCCCAAGTCAATGGCCAATGACAGCGCATCCGCCAAAAGCGACAAATTACCGGGATCCTGCACCAGGTAAGAGAGCAGGCGCGCCAAGCGATTCTGTTCAGCGGGCGTGTGGTCAGCGGTCATGAATGGGCACTTTGTCGGCGATTGGAAAAGGAGTGAAGCGGTTCCGTCGGCTGATTATTGCCTCGGGAGTTGCGGTCTGTCATGCGTTAACAGCCGATTTACGTCGCTCATAAAATATTTTTCGTTCGCCCTAAACTTTATTAAAAAAACGAGCATAAGCCCTGACAGTAGCGCTGCTTGGCGGTTGGGCCAGCAGCAATGTTTTTAGCCGCGCGGACGGCTCAGCTTCGTCGGGGAGTTCAGGAAATCATGGTCGCCATCGTCGCCGGTAATGGATTAGGGCTGTTCAATGCCTCGTTGAATTCACTCGGAGGCAGCGGTGTTGGTGGCCAGGGCACTCTGGGCCAGGCCGGGGGGCAGGCGCTGGTCAATGTCAGTAATGGCAACCTGGTGTTGCGCTTCACCGACGAGCAGTTGTCCGGCTTGGGTCAGGATTTGCTACATACCCGCACCTATAACACCCAGGGCGGTCTGAGCGACGGTGATGCCGACGGCTGGCGTTGGGATGGCGAGCGCAGACTGTCGTTGAGCGGTTCAGTGAACACCTCAGGCAGCCAAGTGACCCGCACGACAGGTGATGGCCATCAGACGGTTTATCAATGGAACGGCACTCGATACCAATCAACCGAAGGTGATGGCGCTCATGACACAGTCAGTTGGGATGCTGGTAACGGCCAGATGGTCTGGACGGATGGTTCGAGGCGTCTTGTCGAGCGCTACGACAGTAATGGCAAGCTGTTGTCGGTTACCGATGCCAACGGCACTCAGATCAGCTATGGCTATGACGCCAACGGGCGCCTGAACTCGGTCAAGGACAGCTCTGGCCAGGAATTGGTACTGACCTACAACGCGTCCGGCAAGCTCGATCGCCTGGATACCCTTAGCGCGTCTGGCGGTGCGCTGACTCGCCAGGTGTACTACGGTTATGACGCCCAGGGTCGGTTGATCAATGTCAGTACTGATCTGAGTCCTGAGGACAACAGCATCGTCGACGGTAACGTCTATCGAACCGACTATACCTATGACGCGGACAGTTTCCGCATTGCCAGTGTCGCGCAAAGCGATGGCACATCGACCAGCTTCACGTACCAGTTGCTCGATGGCGAGTATCGGGTCAAGACCGTATCCGATGGGTCCGGCATTACCACGTTCACCTATGACACCGCTAATAACCGCACTGATGTGGTCAATGGCACGGGCCAGCAGTGGAGCTACTTCTACGATGCCGATGATCGGTTGATCGAAGTGCAAACCCCCGCGGTGGATGGCCAACGGCTGTCCACGCGTTATGCCTATGACTTGGACGGCAATGTCATCAAGGTTACGGATGGGCGTGGCAACGCCATCACCTACCAGTACGACGCGAACGGTAATGCTCTGCTGGAGCGCGATGGGGCGGGTACTACCGTCGTTCGTACTTACAGTGCCGACAACCAGTTGCTCAACGAGATTCGCTACAGCGCCTCGGCAATCCTGAACAGTTCTACCGGGCTCTGGACCGAGCCGCCGGCCAGCACCGCGCAAGTTACTCGATTGGCCTACGACAGTAACAATCGGGTGCGCTTCATGGTCGATGGACGAGGCCAGGTCGTGGAATATCGCTACAACGCCCAGGGGTTGAGAAACCAGGAGATCAGCTACGGTGACGCGCTGTTCTCGTTGAGCGGGCTCTCGCCCCAGGCCGAATTGACAGAATCGCAACTGGTCACCTGGGTCGGGGCGCGTGACCGGACCCGCTCGACCTTGACCGAGCTGAGTTACGATTTGCGCGGTAACTTGAGCCGTCGAGTGACTTACAGTGTGGTCAATGCAGCAGGCGTTGGCACGCAGGAAAGCAGTACCAGCGTCACCGAGTACGTTTACAGCCAGTATGGCCAGCTGTTGCAGACGCTCGTGGCGCGCGGGGCGGACCGCAGTCAGAAAACCATCCTGAGCTCTGTCGTTTACGATGGCCTGGGTCGCGTGGTCAGTCAGACCGATTCGGCCGGAACACGAACAACCGTCTACAACGGCATTAATCGTACGGTGGCGGTCACCAACAGCGCGGGAATGACCGTTGCCCAGGCCTACGACAGCAAGGGGCGGCTGATCAGCCTGACGCAAACAGCAACTGGCCAGGTAGTGCGTACCACTTCGTATGTCTATGATAATGCTGGTCGCCAGGTCATGGTCCAGGATGCGACCGGCGCGCGCAGTTATACGTTCTACGACGAGGCCGGGCGAGTCAGTGCGCTGGTCGATGGTGTCGGAGCGGTGGTGGAGTACAGCTACAATGCTGGCGGCCAGCGCGTCCAGGAAAAACGCTATGCGACCCTTGTCGATACCTCGGGTTGGTACGACGGTACGGCAGTGCTCAAAAAACGGGTGGGCGATGTTCGTCCGGCGAGTACCTCAGCGGATCGCCTGTTGACGTTTTCATACGACACGGCGGGTCGACTGATGACCTCGGCCGACGGGGTGGGAACGCTGACGACGTTTACCTATGACGGTCGTGGGCAGTTGATCAAGCAGCAGACCGGCGATCGAATCACTCGGTTTTTCTATGACGCCACTGGGCACCAGAACGGTCAACTGGACGCTGAAGGCTATCTGCGCGAAAACCGCTATGACGCAGCAGGGCGGTTGACGCAAAGCATTCGCTACGCGAGCGTGGCACCGGCGGCCAGTCGGCTTGGCGGCAGCCTTGACCAGTTGCGTCAGCCATCCGCTGATGATCTGTCGACCTGGTATTACTACGACACGGCCGGCCGCCAGATCGCGAGTGTCGATGAGAAACAGTTCGTCACTGAAACGGTGTACGACGAAGCGAGCAATACACAGAAGACGATTAGTTATGGTACGGCCTTTACCGCGACGATATCGGACGCAACGGTATTCGCAACGATCAAGGCCGTGGTGGCTACGGGGGTAGCACAGACAACGACCACGACCTTTGATGGCCAGGGGCGCGTTGCTCGGCGCGTCGCTACCGATGGTACGGTCACCGCGTATGAGTACGATACGGCCGGGCGATTGGTACGTGAAGTCCAGGCCCAGGGAGCCACCGAGGAGCGTAGCGTCCGTACTCAGTACGATGCCTTCGGACAAACCATTGGCAAGCTATTGGGTGAAGCGTCGGCGCGCATCACCGCGGGCATGAGCGATACCCAGGTCGCTGCGATTTATACGCAGTACGGCCTGACCTACCGCTACGATGCTGCTGGCAGAGTAGCAAGTGCCAGTGACGCATCGGGCAACCGGACCTTGTCCTACTATGATGCGGCAGGACGCCTGACTGACGTGGTCAACGCGTTGGGTGAGGTCAGTGAGACGGTGTACAGCGCGTTTGGCGAAGCCCGCGAACGAACGGATTTCACCGCGCGACTGGCGGCTTCGGACGTTGCCGCTCTCTCAGGCGGGGTTCTGGACGCACCCTTGAAAACCCTGGTGCAAGCGATCCGCAACGCGACCAATGACAATCGGCGCGTGTATGAATATGACAACCGAGGCCTGCTGGCTTCCAGCACCGATGCGCTGGGCTATGTCACTTCTTATGGGTACAACGCCTTCGGTAATCAAACCTCCGTGACTCGGTCCCTTTCCGCGAACAACACGGTTATCAGCAACACCACCTATAACAAGCGTGGCGAGCAGACAGGCCGCATCGACGATGTCGGTGGCTTGGCCCGCAGCAGTGCCACGGTCTACGATGCCTTTGGCCGAGTGATCGGCCAGACCGATGGTCGAGGCCAGACCAGCACGACCACCTATGCCAGCAATGGTCGGGTGATTACCCTCAAGAACCCGCTCAATCAAGGGCAAACCAGCGAGTACGACGCCTTTGGTCGAGTGCTCAGGCAAACGGATGCCCTGGGCAAGATCACGACTTACGGCTACAACGACAGCGCGCGAAGCTTGACGGTAACCACCCCAGATGGGGTCAGTGTCGTGACTGTAAAGGATCGTCATGGTCAGACATTGACGATCACCGATGGTACCGGAGCGGTGACACGCCATAGCTACAACAAGGACGGTCAGCTTCTTACACGTCAGGATGGCCTGAACCAGGTCACCACCAATGCCTACGATACGGCTGGGCGCCTGCTGACGGTAACGGACGCCCTGGGACGGGTCACCCGCTATGGCTACGATGCGGTCAATCGCGTACTGACCCGAACCGATGCCACCAATGGCGTGACCCGCTATAGCTTCGATGGCCAAGGACGCCAGGTGCGGGTGGTAGACGCGGAAGGAAAGGCCGAGCAGCGTATTACCGATTATGCCTACGACCGTAAAGGTCAGTTGTTGAGGGTGACCCAAGACCCTGGCGGCCTGAATATCACCACCAGCTACAGTTATGACGGCGTTGGCCAGCAAGTTCAGGTCATGCGCGGCACCGGTGCCAGCCCCAACCAACAGGTCACCCTGTATGCATTCGACAAGCTGGGCCGACGCATCAGTGAGCGTCAGGACCCGAGCGGGCTGAACCTGACAACCCAATACCGCTACGACGGTAACGATCAAGTCACACGCAAAATCGATGCGACGGGGAACAGCACCTGGTACGTCTACGATGCCGCCGGCCGCCTGAGCGCCACCGTCGATGCCCTCGGCTACGTCAGCGAGAATAAATACGATGCCAATGGACGGGTGATCGAGACGGTGCGTCGTGCCAGCCCGATACAGATACCTACGATCGGCGGCAACGATGGCCGGACCCTTACGCTGGGCGGCAACACGAGCAGACTGAATTCGGTGGAAAAAATCCCCATCGATCCGGCCAAGACCTACACCGTCCGTGTCAGGCTTCGTCAACTGACAGGGGAGGGCCAGGTTTATGCCGGTGTATTGACTCATGACAGCGCGGGCAAGTGGCTTTCCAACGCAGCCGGCAGCTCCTATGCCTATAGTGCGGTAGCGGGTGTAAAGCTGACGCCGGAAATGGGTTGGCAGACGTTTGAGGGAACCATCAGCGGCACCAACCCGATCAATGCGAGCGCCAGCCCCAACAAGTTCTTTGAGGGTAGTGTCGGTGCACTGCCCCTGCTGCTGTACAACTACGGTGTCGACACCAGTGGCGAGGGGAGCCGCCTGGTCGAGGTGGATTCGCTGGAGTTGATCGACACCGCGACCGGCCAGGTTCTCAACGCCAATGGAAATGCGAGGGCCGGCCAGACGAACTGGTACTCGGCCGGTCTTGTCGGGGCAAATGGCCCAAGCGATGCCCTCGGCGCCGAGCAGTTGCAAACGCTGCTGCGCCAGGACAGCAACGATCGTCGCACCCAGTTCGTTTACGACGCTATGGGCCGTCAGCGTTATGTGATCGATGCCCAGGGTGCGGTTACCGAAAACAGGTACGACGCCAATGGCCGTCTCACCGAAACCGTGCAATACGCCAAAGGCATACAACTGCCGGCGGACGGCAGCAGCGACGGCCGGACGCTTACCTTGAGCGGTGATACCCGTTCAATGACCGCTATAGCGAAAGTGGCTATCGATCCAGCCAAGACCTACACCGTGCGTATCAAGGTGCGCCAGGTGACAGGGGAAGGGCTTATTTATGCCGGTGTAGTGACTCATGACAGCACCGGCAAAGAGATCTCCAATCCATACGGTGGCTCCTACGCCTATAACGCCGCGGCAGGTGTGAAACTGACCCCAGAGATGGGTTGGCGTACCTTCGAGGGCACCATCAGTGGCACTAATCCGATCAATGCGAGCGCCAGCCCCAACAAGTTTTTCGAGGGCAGTGTCAGCGCGGTGCCTTTGCTCTTGTACAACTATGGCGCCAACGGCAGCGGTGATCCGAGCCGGCAGATCGAAGTGGATTCACTGGAACTGGTCGACACGGCCACCGGCCAGGTGCTCAATGCCAATTCGAGCGTCGGTGCAGGCCTAGCGAATTGGGCCTCGGCTGGACTTGTCGGCGCAAACAACGCAAGCGATACCCTCAGTGCCGAGCGCCTGCAAACGCTGTTGCGCCCGGACAGCAGCAATGACCGTAGCACCCGGTACACCTACGATGCCGCCGGCCAACGGAAAACCGTTACTGACGCTGCCGGCAAGGTAGAGACGTACACCTATGATGCGGTGGGCAACCGCAAGACGCTGACCAACAAGAACGGCGACGTCTGGACCTACAACTACGACGCGCTCAATCGGCTGGTGGAGGAGATTACCCCGGCGGTCACTGTAGCCAGCATCACCGAGGCCGGCGTGGTCACGGCCGCGTCTCGCTATCTGGTGACCAGCACCACTTACGATGCTTTGGGTAATGTGACCCGTCGTACCGAAGGTCGCCTGCGGGCCGGCGTAACGGCCGACCCGGCATTGGACGAGGTGAGTGAGGCACGTACCACGGCCTATGCCTACGATGCCGTTGGACGGCAGATTCGGATCACCAGCCCCGGTTGGTACAACAAGCTCAACGGTCGCTACCAGCAGAGTTCGGACGGTACCGCCAACACATTCCAGATCACCACCGAGGTGACCTACGACTCGGTTGGCAATGCCGTGCGCAACCGCGTTCGAGTGAACAACACGGGTGTTGCAACGACCGATTTTGTCGACACCTATAAGGTTTATGACGTGTTGGGTCGAGTCAGCCATGACGTCGACGCACTCAAGGGCGTCACTTCCTATGACTATGATGCGCTCGGTCAGAACATCCGCACCGTGCGTTACGCGAACGCACTGACGTTGGCTGCGCCAGCCAGGGGTTATTACCTCGGGACTGATATGACCGGCACCAACCTCGTGCCCGACGCGACTCAGGATCGCACCCTGATCACCCGATACGACGCCCTCGGGCGTAAGACGGCGGTGCAGAAGAACCTGGTCGGCCTCTACACCTTCACTGGCAACGTCGCTACCTCGACCCAGAATACCCTGGCACCCACCACGCTCTATAGCTACGACGCTTTCGGTCAGTTGGTACGCGAGACCCAGACCGCGCGTAACGCCAGCGGTGCCACCGTGCAAACCGGCGCCAGCAGCGTGTATTTCTATAATAAAGGCGGCCAGCGCATCGGCACGGTGGATGCCCTGGGCTACTACAGCCGCATGGAGTATGACGCCCTCGGCCAGTTGACCCGGCAGATCGACTACGCCAACAAACTCACCAGTTGGACCGAGAACGCGCTTCCGGCCGCACCGACGGCCAGCGCCACTGATCGCCGCGTTCGTTTCACTTACGACGCCATGGGGCGCCAGAGCCAGACCACCATTGAGGGCGCGCGTTTCTGGCAACAGAGCATTAACGCCAGCACTGGCGCGGTCAGCGCCACCCTGGTGACTGCCGATCTGCTGCTTAGCCGTAGCACTTATGATGGTGTAGGCAACGTCAAGACTGTTACCGACGCCCAGGGCAACGTGGTCAGCACCGACTACAACACCCTTGGTCAGGTGCTCAAAGTTACCGAGCCCGCACGGGCTACTGCCAAGAACGGCGCTGTCGACCCCTTTGCCAGCGCTACCGTCACTGCGTCGCCAACCACGACCTACCTGCTCAATGCGTTCGGGCAGCAGATCCGTGAGATTCGGGCTGCAGGCACTGATGGCGCAGGTACCGTGCAGGCCGGCCTGGGTCAGATTACCCGTACCCGTTACGACGCTGTCGGGCATGAGATCCAGGAAATTGACGCGGCCGGTTCGTCGCAGAATTACAAGGTCGATATCGCCGGCCGACGGGTTGAGGAAAGCCGACAGATTAATGTCACGATGAATGCATGGATGACGGCATTTGGCGTACCGATGCCGATGAATCACACCATTCGCCGTACCTTTGAATACGACATGCTCGGTCAGCAGATCGCCACGGTGGATTGGTATACGGAAGGCCTGAGCACCCAAGCGTCCGCTCGTGAAGGCGCGTTGTATAACCGCTTCGGCGAAGTGACCCGTAAGCAGGTCAACGGCGCCGTCGTGGAAATCTTCAATTATGATCAGATCGGTCGACTTGAGTCCTACGGCAACGCAACCAGTGTGACCGCGTTCCAGTATGACCTTTCCGAAAAAGTCAGCCGAAGCACGGTGTTGGGTGACTGGAGCATCACCACCGATGACCGCATCACCTACATGCGCAACGACTTGCTCGGTCGCACTGTCGAACAACACTTGCCGGCGTTCGAAGCCAATCTGAGCACTGACACCCTCAACAGCGCGACACTGACCTTGAGCACGCCGATCATCCGGCAGACCGTGGACCGTTGGGGCAACGTCCTCAGCCGCACTGACGCCCGCGGCTACGTCACCAGTTATAGCTATAACCACGCCAACCAGGTGCTTACCGAAACGCTGCCGGTGACCGACATCCTGCGCGAGAACGGCACCAGCTACCGGGCCAGCCTGATCCATGAGAAGCGCTACGATGCCCTTGGCCGGCTGATTCAGGAGGCCGACCTTGTAGGGCCATACACCGGCATGGCCAGCAATACCCTATTGCGCACCCGCCAGCACGTCTACAACCAGGTGGGCCAGCTGACTCGCGATGTCGACGCGCTGGGCAACTCGCGGCAGTACCGGTACGACATCCATGGCAACCGTGTCGCCACCCAGGATGCCTTGGGTACGGTGTTGGTCGACGGTTACGATGCCATGGATCGGCAGATCAACCACGGCGTTATTCGTAGTGGCGCTCAAGTCACTTTATTGACCAATAAGTACGACCAGGCCGGGCGTCTGTATGCCGAGATCAGCGGTACTGTAGAAACGGCGGAGACGTTAAAGAACGTGGAGGATGGCCGTCAAGGCAATTCCTATATGTCAGGGGTAGCGGGGACAACCCGGTACACGGTTTATAACGAGCGTGGCGATATCACCCACAGCATGAACGAATCCGGGGTGATGTTTAGCTATGCGTACGATGCCCTCAAACGCAAGACGCTCGAACAGGATGAGATGGGAAGCACCAAAACTTGGACATATTCAACTGGGGACGTTTCTCGGCTGGTTGGGTATAAGGATTGGGGCGGACATACCTACACCTATACTTACAATGCTTTTGGTGAGGTGGAGAAAGAGCAGATTGCTGATGGCCCTGACAAAACTTATCAATACTTTGCCAATGGTCTGACCAAGTTAGTAACCGAGGGGCCCATAAATAACTCGGCTGCTACTGGATCGGAATATGATTTGGCTGGGAATAAAGTACGTGAATTCAACTCCGCCAGGATGAAGACGGATACGTATACCTTCAATTCCGTCTATGAAATGCTCTACAAATATGATGCGTTGGGTAGGCTGACTGGGGTAAGCGCGCCTGCCGGTACTGACTTTGCGGGTGGCAATACCGCCCGTCTCGATTATAGCTATGACGAGGTGGGCAATCGGCGCCGTGTCGCAATGGATACTACCAACCAGGCCGGCGCACGCACGGTGATTGACAACTGGTTTAAATATGACCTGGAAGGGCGGGTGCTGGTTGAAGACGGCTTCGTCAACAGTGGAGGGGTTGTGGCTGCAGGAGTTGTTGCCGGTAAAGGGAAGGGCAAGGCCTACACCTATAACGCAGCAGGCAGTCGCACATCCGCCGAGGAATATGTAAAAGCTATTGATTTTTTCGGTACCCCTGCTTACGAATATGTTCTGAACAATTACACCTATAACGACTTGGGTGCCCAGCTCTCGATTACTAAACGGGCTTCGGTTCGAAATCAGTCGGCCAGTCCCGATACTTCTTTTACCTCGTTACTCGGCGAGGCCAGTCAGATATTCAGTGCTCAGTATGACGTACGCAATAACCGCATCTCCCAAGAGGATGTCAATGGCAGTGAGCGCACCCGTACCACCTACACCTATCGTGGAGATGGGCAGCTCAATAATCAGTTGGTAGCCCGCTGGAACGGTAGCATTTGGACTGCCTCTCAAAACACGTTCTTCAATGAAACACGAAAGATCGATGCTGATGGTGTGGAAAGTGATTCTCTTGTCGGATATAACGCTGCCGGACGTTCTGTTCACTATCGCTATACCGTCTACGACAAGAACGGTAATCGGACCATGTGGGGGGAGAATTTCACGGCTCTTACAGGGTTTGATACATGGAAGGAAAGCACGATCCAGGCAACTGTTAATAGGGGAAGCAATGGCCTGACGACCATGTCCTACAGCGCTCGCGGCGAACTGCTTATGGCGTATGCGAGTGGGAAAGCGACTTTTAGTCGATATTTTACTTCGGACCGAAATGGTCATCTGACTGTGCGCACGGATGGTTACGATTTCTCTTCCCAGCGTTATATTCTCCATAATGGCAACGTGCTAGCAAGTATCGGTAATAACAGTGCTGTGGAGATTTACGACACCATCGCATCTGTCTCACTCGATGAAGTGCCGCGCACGCCTGGTAGCTACGTGATCGTGGACGGCGATACCCTCCAAGGCATCGCCCAGAAAACCTGGGGCGATTCGAGCATGTGGTACCTAATTGCCGATGCCAATGGATTAAGTGTCGACGATGTTTTGGAGCGTGGCACAAGCCTGGTCATTCCCAACATCGCCGGTAGCAATGCCAACAACGCCGATACCTTCAAGGCCTATGATCAGAGTGAAGTGACTGGTGATCTTACGCCAGTGCCGATCTATCAGCCGCCAAAACCGAAGAAAAAGAAGAGTAAAGGGCTTGCCAGCGTCGTCATGGTGGTGGTGGCTGTAGTAGCAACGGTGTTCACGGCAGGCGCGGCGTTGGTGGCAGTGGGGGCTGCTGGAGGTGCGACTATTGCTGGTGCCGGGGTCGCCGCGCTCAGCGGTGCGGCAGGGTGGGCTGGTTTTGGAGCCGCGGTAGTGGGTGGTATGGCCGGTAGCGCTGCCGCCCAACTCGCTGGTAATGCCATGGGAGTGACAGACGGTTTTTCCTGGGGACAAGTCGCCATGGGGGGACTCGCCGCAGGTATTGGCGCTGGAGTTGGTAATCTGGTCTCGGGCGGGCAGACCGTCCAGGAACTGGCAAAGGTGGGTAGCTATGGCAAAATCGCTACTGCCGCTGTACTGAACTCTTTTGGCAACTACGGAGCCAGCAAAATTGTCGGCCTGGACACCAGCTTCAGCTGGCGTTCAATCGCTACGTCAGCGTTGGCTTCCGTAGCCACCGCTCGGATCAGCAAAGGGTTGGGCCTGACTACCGATAACTTCAAATCCAACTTCATGAACGGGATCATTGGTGCTCAGGTCGGTTCCAGTGTTCAGGCCTTGATTGGAAAAGGCGGCAAGCTGGATTATGTAGACGTAGCGGCAGATGCCTTTGGTAACGCGATAGGGAATGGTTTGATTGAAGCGTCGTTGGGGGGCGATTTCTTTGGCCCTGAGTCGGGCGCGATGAGTAAGCGGCAGGGAATCGTCGCTGATGCTTTTGAGCGAGCGGCTCGGATTAGCTATGCAGAAAAGTATGATGCTGCGTTGAAGGAAGTGGCTGATGAGAATTCTCGTGTAGAGCGAGCCTCTAAAGATCTCGCTGATCCCGCCAAACTGGAGGAGTTGAAGAAGAATGGACTGGATGCATCGGCGCTCCGGAAAGCATACATATCGGATCTGATGGCTGATGACGTTTATCTAAACTATGATTCTGATGATCCGATTAATAAACTTAGAGTCGAGAGTATGCGAAAGAATCTAAGCAGGTTTGGAATACATCGTCTTGATGCTAATGAGGTTCGAGTTGTTGGGCTGAGTCCAGATGACTTTGTAAATAAAAAATCAGATTTTTTTGCTGCTCTTTACAAAGATGAGAGTGAGGGGGGTTATTATCTTGCCAATCGAGGCACAGAAAGTGGTGCAGACGCCTGGACTGACGCGGTTAATAACTTTGGGTATGTAGATGGGCAGTTCGAAACTGCGGTATCGTTGGCGGTAGGTGTTTACGAGGCGCTTGAAGGAAATGTGACATTTGTCGGACATTCACTTGGTGGTGGATTGGCCTCAGTACAAGCTACCTCGGTTGGAGGACGAGCAATTACGTTCAATGCGGCGGGTGTGCATCCCCGTGTTGCAACAATGCTTAAGCTAGATATTTTGCCTGCAAAAGCTAATGTGATGGCATATCATGTTGCGGGGGATCTGGTTTCCATTGCACAAGACAGTTTAGGGTATGACGTAGCGGCCGCTCTGCTGGGTACACTACCCGTCGCTGGCATAGAGGCAGGACGGCTGCTCTCAGGTAATAAATTCGCTTCGAATATCGGCTTTGCCTACGCTCCGGAAGCTTTAGGTCGACGAATTGAGCTACCTTCTGTACAGAGCGGAAGGCCTATGTCGCGTTCGGAGCGGCTCAATCCATTAAATCAGTTGCAGCAACATAAAAATGGATCTGTACTACGGTCTTTGGAATATTTGATTGGTGCTTCAGCGCGATGAGTATTTCGAGAGTGAAATCAAGAATTATTCTATTAGTGTGGTTTGTTTTTATGAATATAGGAGTTGCTCAGGCTTCCTTACGGCTTGGTGGCAATACGACGTCTCAGGTTTTCGGGGATGCTGCGGTTGTCGCTCTGATTGACGCCGCAATGGAGGGTCGTGTCGGTGATGTGAATCGACTGGCTGCCCAAGGAGTCAACGTAGATGAAGTGGGGAGTGATGGAACGACTCCACTCATTTGGGCACTTAACGCTCGTAACGCTAAAGGTGTCGAAGCATTATTGAAAGCTGGGGCAAATCCCAACCTAGTGTCTGAAAAGCTTGGTGGTCTCTCGGCCATGGCCCTTCTTGCGGGGGGAAATAGTTTGGAGCTATTGGAACTAATACTTCGTTACGGAGGTGATGCTAAAGGGACTGGGCTCAAAAGGAGCATGAAACCTTTGGATCGCGCTGCGCGAGAAGGACGATTGCAGAACGTCATGCTAATCGTCGCCGCCGGAGCAGACGTTAATGACCATGATGAATATGGTAAGTCGGCGGCCATTGCTGCTGCTGCGTTGGCAAATTTTGAGGTGATCGCTTGGCTGTTGGAGCATGGCTACACCTATGACCTGCGCAAGTTGGCAATAAGTGTTGAAGTACGTCAGGTACCACCAGACTCCGAAGCACAGCGTTGGAAAAATACTGTCATAGATATGCTGAAGGTGAGGGGAGTTAAATTTCCTGCCTTTATCAAAAAAACATCCTGAGGATATAGGGGCCAGACCTTAAGGGAGCCCCACAAATCTGCTCCAACGATTGGTGCCTGTTTGATGGATCCCCTCTCGGAAGGCAGACGTTCCCCGTTTCGTTCCCCCCATCCCTTTTGGCAAGAAACGAGAGTTAGCGCAGGCGGAAGAAGGCTCGCGGGCGCGTACCTTATAGGAAGTGCGCGAAGTCCTTTGAATTAGTGCTGACCCTCCGGTAAGCCAAGCAACCCTACCATTTGTCCCCGCCTCGTAACATCCTGTTGCATCCACTGACACTAAATCGCTACCATGGCGAAATCATGGCGATCTGCCATTCAGGCTATGGCGCGCCCAGAGTGCACCTTGGATCAAGCTCAGTTGGGGTTATGGATGACGCAGGATTTCATGCTCTACGCGCTCAAAGAAGCGCTTCTGACCTCCGCAATGGTGGCTGCTCCGCTACTTCTGGCCATCCTGATCGTCGGCCTTCTGGTCAGCATTCTGCAAGTCGCGACCCAGATCCAGGAAATGACCCTGACCTTCATCCCCAAGCTGATCGTGACGGTCGTCATGTTGCTGGTCTTCGGTGGCTGGATGCTGACGGTCCTCAAACAATTCGCACTCAGTGCATTAACTCAGGCCGCTAGCTTCTAGCAGCGTTTTTGGTGTGAGTTTGTGCTGACATCTTTCCTCCTCAATGCGCTTCTCGTATCGGTCAGGTTGATTCCGCTCGTGGTGGTTTCGCCGATCCTGTTTTTTTCGCGCATTCCATTGACTGTCCGGTTGATCCTGGCACTGGCGTTGTCCGCCGTGTTGGTCGGCAGCATGACGCTCACTCAGGCGCCTGTTTTCACGCTGCCCGTGGTGTTGGGCGAGTTGCTGCTGGGTGTGTTGATGGCCTTCGGTTTTCATGCCGCTCATGCCGGTGTCGATATGGCTGGCAAGTTGATTGACACTCAAATCGGTTTGAATGCGGCCGGGGTGTTTGATCCGGGTACCTCGAACATGGCGGGCTTGTTGGCCGAGCTGTTGGGCTGGTCGTTGGCTGCGTTATTTGTCGTGCTCAATCTGCATCACGATTTGCTCCGGGTCTTCGCTCAGTTGCTGGTGGCCGTTCCGCCCGGCAGCGTGTCGTTGACCACGTTGTCCTTTTCTCTGGCGACGGTCATGACGCAGCAGTTCTTGCTGGCGTTCATGATTGTCGTGCCGGTGATTCTCGGGCTGTGGCTGATCGATGTGGCGTTTGCGTTTTTGTCCCGTTCCATGCCCCAGGCCAATGTCTATTTCCTGTCCTTGCCCCTCAAGTTGGGCGTGGGCATGTTCATTTTTATCCTGACCTTACCGATGATCGTCCAGCGTTTGCCGCTGCTGATTGAAAGCGCCTTGCGGTTTGCCCTGTCACCGGCGGGTGTGCAATGAGCGATCAACAGGACAAGAGCGAAGAGGCTACACCCTACAAGCTCGAAGAGGCGCGCAAGAAAGGGCAGGTGCCGCGTAGCCCCGATCTGTTGTCCTTCATCATGTTGTTGACCTTCCTGATGGTCTTTTCAGCCATCGCGTACCCGTTGGCGAGTGTCATTGCTGCTCACACCCATTGGTGGCTGGGCAACGCCGGGCAACTGGGGCAAGGCTTTGGTTACCTGGGCGAGCAGGGCGGCTACAGCCTGCGGCAGGTGGTGTACGGGTTGTTGCCGTTGATTGGCGCGCTGGTGCTGATGGCGATCCTGACGAACCTGTTGTTCAGCGGCCCGGTGTTTTCAATGACGGCATTGAAGCCTGACTTCAAGCGGCTGCATCCGATCCAGGGTCTCAAGAAACTGTTTTCGCGACGCATGTTCGTCGAACTGATCAAGGTGCTGGTCAAGGGCGCACTGTTCTCGCTGGTCTTGTATTACCTGTTCCAAAGCGTGCTGCCGCAATTGTTGGGCATGGCGACGATATCGCCCCTGGCGTTGCCGCAGGCCAGCAAACAATTGCTGATGCAGTTGGGTTTTACCGTGCTGGCGGTGATGGCGGCTGCGGCGCTGTTTGATATCTGGTATTCGCGGCGCGAGTTTGGGCGGCAGATGCGTATGAGTCGTCGGGAAACGAAGGACGAACATCGCCGCCGCGAAGGCGATCCTGAAGTGCGCGCCAAGCGCAAAGGCATCCAGCAGGCGCTGTTGAAGAAGGCCGCTGCGCTGGGTCAGGTCAAGGATGCCGACGTTATCATCACTAACCCGACTCATTACGCGGTGGCTTTGCAATACCGACCGTCCAGCATGCTCGCGCCCAAGGTGCTGGCCATGGGACGCGGCCTGCATGCCCGACGTATCTGCCATGTTGCCAGGAAACACCAGGTACCGATTTTGCGTCGTCCGCCCTTGGCGCGGGCGCTGCATGCCTTGGCACGGGTCGATTCGGCGATTCCGGATTCGACGCAGGCCGACGTGGCGCGTATTTATCGCTGGGTCATCGCACTGCCAGGCAATAAGGTGCTTGCGCCATGAAGCCACTCTTGTCACGCCTGCTTTCCGAGGGCAGCGATCTGCTGCTGGCTGTGGCGGTTATCGGCATTTTGCTGGTGTTGTTCACGCCGATCTCCACCTGGCTGTTGGACTTGCTGCTGCTGACCAACTTTGCCGTTGCGTTGATGGTGTTGCTGGTGACCTTCGACATCGATAAGCCGTTGAGCTTCTCGACCTTTCCGTCGCTGTTGCTGATGACCACCTTGTTTCGCCTGGCCCTGAATATCTCCGCGACGCGGCTGATCCTCACCGATGGTGATGCGGGGCTGGTCATCGCCGCTGTGGGCACCCATGTCGTGGGCGGCAACTACGTGATTGGCTTCGTGGTTTTCCTGATTCTGGTGGTGGTGCAGTACGTCGTGGTCACCAGTGGTGCCCAGCGTGTGGCCGAAGTAGCTGCCCGGTTTACCCTGGACTCCTTGCCGGGTAAGCAGATGAGCATCGACGCCGACTTGAACATGGGCATCATCGACCAGGAAGAGGCCAAGCGCCGACGTAGCCAGTTGGAGCGCGAATCGAACTTCTACGGCGCCATGGATGGCGCATCCAAGTTCGTCAAGGGCGATGCGATTGCGGGCATTGTGATCATCGCGATCAACATCATTGGCGGCCTGTCGGTCGGCATCCTGCAAAAAGGGCAGAGCTGGGGTGATGCGTTGCACCACTACACCTTGTTGACCGTGGGCGACGGCATCGTCACGCAGATCCCTTCACTGATCATTGCGGTGGCAGCTGGCATCATTATTACCCGGGCCGCCACCGATGCACGGCTGGGACCCGAGCTGGGACGGCAAGTGTCGGCTTATCCAAAGACTTTGGCGGTGGTGGCGCTGGTGACGCTGTTCCTGGCGATGATGCCGGGGTTGCCGCTGATTCCGCTGTTGATGTTGTTTTTCGCTTTCTTCGCGGCGGCTTGGTTTTCCTACCGAAAGTTGCGACGCAAGGCCAACAAAGATAATGACTCGCAAAAATCGGACCTGCTGACGGGGCAAGACAACGAGTCCAATGACGTCTACGCGTTGATGAGTACCGATCCGTTCGAGTTGCGTTTAAGTGCGGACTTGGCCGTGCATGTTCTTGCCGCCACCAGCACGCTGAGCCTGCGCATCGACAACCTGCGTAAGCAATTTGCCAGGGATTACGGTTTCGCATTACCGCAGCTCAATGTGCATGCCGACAAGAAGCTGGCCAATGGTACCTATCAGGTTTGTGTACAGGGCGCGGCGATCGCCACCGGCGAGCTGGAGTTCGACAAGTTGCTGGCGATCAATCCGGGCGGTGTGACGCTGGCGCTGGAAGGACGAGCCACCAAGGAACCTACCTACGGGCTCAAGGCGCTATGGATTGAAGTCGCGCAACGGGGCCAGGCGCGAACGGCAGGCTACACCCTGGTTGAGCCTGACACGGTGTTGCTGACTCATCTGTCCGAGCTGGCGCGCCGTTATGCGCCGGAGTTCCTGACGCGCGCCGAGACCGAGCGATTGATCGAGAAAAAGCGCGCGAGCCTGGGCAGCCTGGTGGATGAGTTGGTGCCCCAGGTCCTCAGTTATTCGGATATCCAGCGGGTCCTGCAGTTTCTGCTGCGTGAGCAAGTGTCCATCCGCAATCTTGAAACCATTCTCGAAGTGCTGGTGGATGCAGGGCGCACCAACAAGAACGCCGAAGATCTCGTGGAGCGAGTCCGCGAGCGCCTGGGCGCGGCGCTGTATGAGCGTCTGGTCGATAAAAACGGCGAGCTCAACGTCTTCACGATTGCACCGCAGTTGGAGGGTTACATGCTCGCCGCTGCCCGCCCACGCGAAGGCTTGCAGGCGGCGTTGTTGCCGGCTCAGGAGCTGGAGCGGTTTGTCACCACTCTGGCGAGAGAGGCCGAACGGCAACTCAGTGGCAACAAGCAGCCGGTGCTGTTGTGTGCGGCACCGTTACGCCGGCTCCTGCGTGCGTTCATGTCGCGAGCCGTGCCGCACATGGCGGTGTTGTCGGTCAATGAAGTCGGGCAGCACGCCCGCGTTACCTCGGCAGGCATGATTGATTTGCCCGGTTTCCCCAGCCTGGAGTCCCAATGAGTGATCTGATCATGCAACTGGCTGGCGTCATTCAGCGTGATGTCGACAGTCTCAAAGGCGTGTCGCAGAACGTCGCCAACGCCAACACCTATGGCTACAAGGCCGAGCGCACGTTCAACGTCATGGGCACGGATGCGACTGGCATTGGCGTGCAGGGTGGGCTCGATGACATCCAGGCACAGACTTCGATCAATGCCGATGGCGGTGCGCTGCAATTTACGGGACGGGTGACCGACTTGTCGCTGTCGGGGGACGCCTGGTTTGCCATGAAGACACCGGACGGGGTCGTGCTCAGCCGAGATGGACGCTTTCAGGTCGACAACGCCGGCTATCTGGTCAGCAAGGCGGGTTATCCGGTTCTGGCCGAGGGTGGGCCATTGCAGGTGTCGGGCGGGGTGTTGAAGGTCGACGCTGGCGGCCAGGTCAGTGTTGATGATCGGCCGATAGGACGCCTGGATATTGTGCGCGTCGATCAACCCCGGCAGCTGCTTCCCATCGGTGCAGGGCTCTATGTGGCTACATCAAAAGTGATTCCCGCCAGGGATTACGTGGTGCATCAAGGATTGCTGGAGCGTTCGAATGCAGCCATGAGCACCGACATGGTGAAAATGATGGAAGTGTCACGGCATGTCGAAACCATGCAGCGAGCGTTATCGGCCTACGACGGCATGCTCAATAGCGGTATTAACCAAATCGGCAAGAACTGATCAGGGAATGTTGTTGTGATTGACTCATTAAGTATCGCCAGCTCTGGCCTGGCAGCGAACCAGGCGTGGATCGACAGCATTTCCAACAATGTCGCCAACATGCAGACCATTGGCTACAAACGTAGTCAGGTGGATTTCCATGACATGGTTCGTGAAGTCGGCACGCGCGATGACGGTGGCGGCATGACCGAGAGCTTGCTGACCGGCGCGGGTATCCAGGCTTCGCAGCCGAGCCAGGTCTTCAGCCCGGGGACCGTAAGGGAAAGCGGCAATGCATTGGACCTGGCCATTCAGGGCGATGGCTTTTTCGAGGTGGCGTTGCCTACCGGCGAACTGGCCTATACCCGTGCCGGACGTTTTCATCTGGACAGCGAAGGTCAATTGGCAATGCCGGACGGGCAGACGCTGACTGCTGATCTGCGCGTACCGCCGGATGCGCGCAACTTGGTGATCAAACAGAACGGCGAGGTTCAGGCGACGATCACCGAAACGGGAGAGGTCATCAATGTCGGACAGGTGCAGTTGGCCAAATTCGCCAGCGCCGAAGCATTGAGCAAACTCAGCGACGGCCTCTATCGACCGACCCAGGCCAGCGGTGAAGCCATCTATGCAGAGCCGGGACGGGACGGGCAGGGGGTGCTGCTGCAGGGTTATGTCGAAATGTCGAACGTCAACCTGATCGACGAAATGAGCGGTTTGGTGCTGGCTCAACGGGCTTACCAGATGAATGCGCGATTGCTGCAGGCCAGTGATCAGATTCTGGAAACCATCAATAACCTGCGCCGTTGATCATGATGATTATTCGTTGCCTGGCCGGGCTCGGGCTGTGGTTCGCAAGTGGTTGCTATGCCTATTCGGCGTCGGGCACGGGTTGTGACGTGGCTGCAGGCCATGCAATGACGGCGGCTCTGCAGGTGCTCCAGGCTCAACTGGCGGCGCCCGATACCGAACTTCAGTTCACACCCATGGGGGAGCTGCCGGCAATGGAGCATCCACAGCTCAGGCTGTCGAGCCAAGGGATTCGCAGCCGGGTCCCGGTTTCATTTTCAGGCACCGTCTGCGGCCATGATCGACCCAGTGTGGTGACCGTGTGGTTCAAGGTTCAGGCCTGGAGGCAAGCGTGGGTCTATGGCCGCAATGGACGTGCCGAACAGGCCGTCGCCGATGTCCAGCCGCGTCTTGAACGAGTGGACCTGGCGGCGGCGCAACTTGCTCCGGGCGACCTGCCCACTGAAGTGGCAGGGCAGTGGCTGAATCAGTCGGTCAATGCCGGCATGCCTGTGCTCAAGCGTCATCTGAAGGCTGAGCCGCTGGTGTATCGCGACGCTCCGGTGACCGTGGTGGTCTACGGGCCGGGCTTGATGTTGCGTACCGAAGGCAGGGCGCTGCGTCCTGGTGTCCTGGGAGAACGTGTCCCGGTGATTCTGAACGGTGCCGAGTCGAGCCTGCTGGCGGTGGTCGCTGGCAAAGGAGAGGTTCATGTGGATAGATGACATCCGCGGCGCGTTGCTGGCAATGCTGCTGTTACCGGGGGTGGTTTGTGCCCAGAGCCTGATCGATCCCGATGGCTATAGGTCCCTGACTGGTGACCGTCGTGGCTACCATCTGGGCGATACCCTGACGGTCCTGGTGATGGAGTCCACCTCGGCCCAGAGTGCGGCCGGTACAGGAGCCGACAGCAACACCGACATATCCGCGCGCACGGGCCTGGACAGCAATACCCATCAGGCCAGCCTGGGTCTGAAAGGCGACACCAATGGCTCGGGGCAAACCAATCGCAGCGGACAGATCCGCACCAATGTCTCGGTACGGATCATTGAACAACTGCCCGAAGGCCTGCTGCGTGTCAGTGGAGAGCAGCGGGTGACGGTCAATGACGAGAAACAACAGGTGAGAATCACCGGGCTGGTCAGGCCAGATGACATCGCTTACAACAACACGGTGCTCTCCTATCGCCTGGCGGACGCACAGATCGACATCGTCGGGGATGGTGTAGTGACCGATGCGCAGAAGCAGAACATCGTTTTCCGGGTGCTCAAGTGGATGCGTATCTTATGAAAACCGTTGCTCGACTGCTGTCGGGGCTGTTGCTTGCCCTATGGCTGCAACCTGCATGGTCGGATGTCCGGATCAAGGAACTGACCCGCATCCAGGGTGTGCGCGACTACTCCATCATCGGCTATGGCCTGGTGGTGGGCCTGGCCGGGACAGGTGATACCGACCGTAACCGGGCCACGCGACAGTCGTTGGTCAACACGTTGAAGAACTTCAGCGTGAACGTCGCCGATGGAGATCTCAATACCCGCAACACCGCGGCTGTAATGGTCACGGGCAGCCTGCGTTCGTTCAGCGAATCGGGGGACAAACTGGACGTCGAGGTTTCTTCGCTGGGTGACGCTCGCAGTCTGCTTGGGGGCACCTTGTTGATGACACCTCTGTACGGTCCTGACGAGAAGTTGTATGCCCTTGCCCAAGGGCCAATGTCGGTGGGTGGGTACGTCTTTGAAGCCAATGCCAACTCCGTCCAGAAGAATCATCCAACGGTGGGCCGCATCCCACGGGGCGCCAGTGTCGAGCGCTCGGCTTTTGCAGACAACGGTGAGGTTTCGAAAAGCCTCGTGTTGATTCTCAATGAACCGGACTACACCACTGCCCAGCGCATCGCCGATGCCTTGACTCGGGAGTTGGGCGTGCCCGGTGTGCGGGTGGTGCACGCGGCCAAGGTCGAGGTGCCTGTTGCAGCGGGGATGAGCATGCCTCGACTGATCGCACGGGTGCAGGACATTGCCGTCGCACCGGATTATGCCGCTCGCGTCGTCGTCAATGAGCGCACCGGTACGGTGGTGGCGGGTGCCAACGTTCAATTGGGAGAGGTGAGTATTTCCCAGGGCTCGTTGAGTGTTGTGATCAGCACCAAGTACCAGGTTTCGCAGCCGTCCTGGGTCGCACGTACTGGGCCGGGCGTGGGTACCGTGGTCGTGCCTGACACCGAACTGACCGTAAATGAAGAAGAGCATGGCCCCGTGAAGTTAGCCGAAGGGGCGACGGTGGGCGATCTGGTGAAAGCGCTCAATCAGGTTCGATTGAGTACACGAGAAGTGATCACTGTGTTGCAAGCCATTAAACAGGCGGGCGCTTTGCACGCCGAACTTATCGTTCAATAAGGAAGATTGATGTCAGCTGATATGAGTCTTGCAATAGAAACGGTGCGCTTTGCCATGGACCTGGAGCAAATGCAGGCCAAGGTGGCGGCCCACAATATTGCCATGGCCAACGTTCCGGGAAGCAAGGCCATGCGCCTCAACCGTTTCGAGCCGATGGCTGCCTTGCATGGCTTGCGCAACGATCCGGAGCTGCTTGGCCAGGCGTTGCGTGCGATGCAAGACAGTGAATTAACGCCGTACCTACAAAGCTATACGCCGCTGTCGCCTCTGGCCCTGGACGGCGAAGTTGCACAGATGTCCGCCGCGAGCGGCCGCTATCAGGCCCTGGCTGACGGCGTCTCTCGGCAGTTCGCACTGATGCAGTTGGCGATCAAGGGAGGCCGCTGAGAGTGCCTCTGGACAACATCAGCGAAACCGTTCGCGCAAGCATGGCTTATGAGCGTTCCAGGGTGGAGGTCGCCAGTTACAACCTGGCGATCGCCAACGTGGCGATCGCTCCAGGCCAGCGCTCTCCGTTGCTCGGCGTATCGCCTCCGGCCAGCTTTGCCAGCCAGATGGGTTTGCCACAACCAATGGTTCACGCTCAGGCACGCAGCGACACCCGGCTGGTTCACGACCCTGCCCACCCGCTGGCTGACCATAACGGCATGGTGCACTACCCGAACATCGAGGCCGCCAGGGAGATGGCCACCCTGGTATCGGCAACCCGCGCCTATGAAGCCAACATTCGTGCTTACAACAGCTTGCGTGAAATGACGCTCAAAGCCTTTGAGATTGGAAAGTGACATGACCGCCGCCATCGCGCCTATTGCGTTAACCAAGGATCTTTCGCCGACCGCCGCCTTGACGGACGGCCCGATGGGTCCCCAGGCCACTGATTTCGCAGGTTTGTTGAAAACTGGCGCAACTCGATTGAACGAGCAGACCGGACAAGCCAGCGAGTTGCTCTCGGCATATGCCTTGGGCGAAAACATTGCGCCCCATGACCTGGTCATGGCGATGGAGCAAGCGAAATTGTCGCTTCAGTTGGCCGTAGAAGTGCGCAATCGCCTGGTAGATGCCTACCAGGAACTCTCTCGGTTGCAGATCTAAGTTATGGAGAATCAACCGGTGTCCTCGTTCCTTGCTGGTCGTACCCGCGTCTTTCTCGCCGGTGCTTTGTTGGTCATCGGCTTGCTGGCCGTGTCGGCGTGGTGGGTAATCCGACCGCAGTACGTGGCGTTGTACAGGAATGCCGATGAAGCTTCCCAGGCGCAGATCCTGGCCACATTGAGCCAGCGTCATGTGCCTTATCGGATCAATACACAGCAAGGCGCGATTGAAGTGCTGGCCGATCATGCAGCGTCTGCCCGAATGTACCTGGCGGAGGCGGGGATTCCGACCCGTGGCGGTACCGGGTTCGAACTGTTCGATAAAGCTGACTACGGCATGTCGGAGTTCAGTCAGAAAATCAATTACCAGCGGGCCATGGAAGGCGAACTGGCTCGCACGATCATGAGCCTCTCGGAAGTCGATTATGCGCGTGTTCATCTGACGTTCAAGAAAACCAGCCTCTACCAACAGGCAGAGGAGCCTCCAAAGGCCTCGGTGATCGTGCGCGTGCGTTCTGCGGGAACATTGATGCCGCAACGCGTCAGGGGCATCCAACAGTTGGTGTCGTCGGCGGTGGAGGGCATGACGCTCGAACGTGTGTCGGTGCTCAACGAATATGGCCAGGTACTCAGTGCCTCCGATGGCGCTGCGGCCGCACCCGAACATCTGCAGTTGACCTCTCAGGTCGAGCAGGCTCTTAAATTGAAGGCTGAGGAACTGCTCGCGCGCCCGCTCGGTCATCGGGGTGTCGATGTGTCTGTGCGCGTGCTGATGAACTTCGATCGGGTCAAGTCAGTCAGTGAGCAACCGCTCACCAATAAGATACGCCGCGAAAAACGCACGGAGTCCACTGAGAACTCCAGTGGTGAGTCGACGAGCAAGCGCCTGCAGAATAATCGGGAAATCGATTACGAGGTGGGCAAGGCGCGTGCAGAGACGGAGCATGCGACAGGCACGATCGAGCGTATCACCGTCGGCGTGGTGCTCAGTACGCCGGTAACGGATACCCAGATGAAGGATATCCAGGCCTTGCTAGAGGCCGCGTTGGGGCTGGACCTAAAACGCGGTGATCGCCTGGTCATGGTGTATATCCCCGATATGCCTGTGCCACAGACCACTTCGGTGGCGCCGATTGCCGCACAACCGATGCCGGCCAGCCGTGCCGAGGTGCCTGCGCCGGTCAACGAAAGCGGGGCGCTGCCATGGCCTCGCTGGTTTGCCGGCGCGCTGATGGCCGTTCTGGCGATCGCTCTGTTGTTGCTCTGGGCAAAAGGGCGTCGCAAGGTCGTGGTTGCCCCGATGACGGTGCCTAGACTGACATCGGTAGAGCGCGAGCAATTGCTGGTCGACTTGCGCCGCTGGCTGCTGGAGGGGCGTTAACGTGGAGTTTTCTGCGCTTCGCAAAGCGGCTATCCGCTTGGCCTGCTCCCATGCCGAGGACCGTGACTGGATTCTTGCGCGGCTGGAAACTGACGAGCGTCGACAGGTTGAGGTGCTACTGGAGGAGATCAATCTGCTGGGCCTGGCCAACGATCCCGCGATTGTTGCTGCCCTGATGGATGAGATGGCAGCAACGCCGTCCGCTGCGCGCACGATGCCCGACCATTCGCGTCTCAAGGCGTGCCTCTCGAGAGCAACGCATCCGTTCTGGAGCGCACTGGTACTTCAGCTGGAAACGCCGGCGGTGCGTCGTGAAGTGCTGGGCAGCCAGGCCAATAGTGCCGATATCCGTCGATGGGATGGCAAGTTCGCCCGGCAGGTCCTGCCGGTTGAGTTGATGAAAAGCTTGAAAGCCCGGATGGACGCGCAGGAGGCTGGCCATGAGTAACTCTAAGCCGCCGGTGTCATCCACGGTGTTGCGTCAACCTTTCCAGAATCAGGGAGCACGGCGCCTGCCGGGGCTCGGCGGGGATGTTCAACCTGCGAGGCTCGCCAGTGAGGCCCGCCAACCCGATGTAAAAGCGATGCTGCGCGAAACCTTCGCGCAGGAGCTCGCAGAGATGGAGCGGGAACGTCGCGAAGAAGGAGCACTGGAAGCCAGCAAACAGGCTCGTGCGCAATTGACTGAAGCGTTGGCCCGACAAGAACAGCAATGGCTGAAGACAGAGGCCTCCCTGCGCACCGCGCTCGAAGCGGAACGCCTGCAGATCGCGCGACTGGTTGAAGCGCTGGAAGCGCAACAAGAACAGTTGTTGTCGTCCATGGAGCCCTTGGTTGGACGTTTCGCGCTCGCCGTGGTTGAGCGCCTGTTGGGCACGCATGCCGAGACACGTCCATTGATTGCCGATCTGGCGAAGCAGGCAATCGAAACCTACCAACTGACAGCGCCACTGCGCATTCGCGTGGCTCGCGCGGACTACGAGACCTTGCTTCGACTGGCTCCGGACGACCCGCTGATAAGGTCGTTCCTGGTCGATCCTCAGGCGTCGGCGGGCAGCTGTCTGATCGATTTTGAGGGGGGGCAACTGGACGCCGCTGTGCAGACACAATTGGCGAATGTCGCATCGGTGTTGACCGCGAAAGGAGATGGCCGTGTGGCAGGGGCTTGAGCACCGACTGCTGACGCGGCTTGATCAGGCTCGGCTGTGTCGACGGATGGGACGTTTGAGCTCGATTCAGGGGCTGGTGCTTCACGCCACTGGACTGGACGTGCGACTGGGCGAGTTGGTGGACATTCACCCGGCTCGTGGAGGCGAAGTTGTCGTCGCGGAGGTGGTCGGCTTACGCAGTGACTCCACCCTGTTGATGCCTTACGGTCCGGTGGATGGGTTGTGCCTTGCCAGTGGAGTCCACGCACGTGGAGCCCCTTATACGGTTCCTGTCGGAGAGAGTCTGTTGGGGCGTGTACTCGACGCGACTTGCGAGCCGTTGGATGACATGCCAGCCCCCGAAGGTCTCAAGCGCATGCCCCGGTTCGTGGCGCCGATCAATCCTTTGCATCGTTCGCCGATCAACACCACGTTAGTCACAGGGGTGAAGGCAGTCGATGTTTTCACACCGTTGGGACGTGGCCAACGAATCGGGATTTTTGCCGGCAGCGGCGTGGGGAAAAGCACGTTGCTCGGGATGATGAGCCAATACGCAGAGGCTGATGTGATCGTGATCGCGTTGATTGGCGAGCGCGGCCGCGAAGTCGGGGATTTCATTCGCGACAGCCTGGGGCCGACAGGTTTGCAGAAGGCCGTGGTAATCGCGGCTGCGGCCGAGCAACCTGCGGTGCTGCGACGTCAGGCGGCTTATACAGCAACAACCATCGCCGAATGGTTTCGTGCTCAAGGCAAGCACGTGCTGCTGATCATGGACTCGATCACCCGCTTTGCCCTTGCGCAACGTGAGATCGGTCTCTCAACGGGTGAGCCCATGGGGAGCCGAGGCTATACGCCTTCGGTATTTGGCCTGCTGCCTCCTCTGATGGAACGTGCCGGAGCGCTGAGCGGGCAAGGCTCCATCACCGGGGTGTATACCGTACTGGTCGAAGGCGACGATATGAATGAGCCAGTGGCTGATCACATGCGCGCCATTCTCGATGGGCATATTGTTTTGAGTCGCAATGTCGCTGCCCGCGGTCATTGGCCGGCCATTGATGTTTTGCACAGTATCAGTCGGCTGACCGGCGCGTTGCATAGCCAGGAACAGAAAGGCCAGGTCGAGCGTCTTCGCTCGGCACTGGGCTGCTACCAGAACAGCGTGGACCTGATTGAATTGGGCGCGTATGAAAAGGGTTCACAGCCTCTGCTGGATACCATGATTGAGTTGAAACCTGCGTTCGATGGACTGTTGCAGCAAACCCCTCAGGAACATTTTCCGGCATCACACACCTGGCAAGCGATTGCCCAGTTGGTCCAGCGCCTGGACAAGGGGGTAGGTTATGCACGATGAATGGCGCAAGTCCCGGCAGTTGGACGCGGCGTCTCGTTTGCGTGTCATGCAGCGGGAAAAGGCGGAACTGGTCTACAACCGCAGTCGCCATGATCTGGTGAAAGCCCAGCGTCTATTAGGTGAGGAACAGCTTCGCTACGACGCGCTGCAGGCTGGCTTTGAGGCATTGGGGCGCATAGGAACTCCGCTTGATCCTTCCCAGCACGAACAACGGTTACTGGCGCACACCGCGGCGTTCCAGCGACTTGCGGCTGCGTATCAGCCTGTCGTTGAAGCGCGGCAGACCTCGCGCTCAGCCATGGCGCAACTGCTCAAATGCAAAGTGAACGAAGACTTGATCGCCAAGGCAAAGGAACGGCTCGAGGTGCTGTTGGACAAGGCTGTACTCGAATACGAAAGCGTTGACATTTTTGATGCACAACAAGCGCTGGGAGCGGGCCATGGCCGTTAAGGTAGAAGCATCGTTGTGGACCATGACGGCTGACCATCGTGCTCCCGTACGCGAAACAAAGGCCAGGGACTTCGAGCGCAAACTTGGCTTGAGTGATCATGCATCCACGCCAAACGACAGCACAGGGTGGCAGCGTGATGTACAGGCATCCCCGCAGCAGCACCCGCACTCTGTCGTGCCCGATGCGGACCTGACCCGCATTCTGCGCCCCCGCCCAGCCGATGCATCAGACCCCAGGAGCGCTTGCGCGCTTGAGTTGTATGCATTGGGGGCTCGGGCCGGACACCATCTTTCATACCGGCCCGATGCATTCCTGGCTGGTCCGGACATTCGGAGTGTTGCAACGGTTGACGCGATGCAAGGCTATTCGGTGCCTTTGAGTGCCGTACCGTTCCCGTCGACGACTTCACTCATGTCCATAGCGGTGGCAACGGCAGGCCCCGTTGCCCTTTGGGACGTTGCCGTTGGATCGCAGCAGCAGGGCCTTGAAGGGACTAGCCAGGTGCAGTTCTTGAGTTATCTGACCCGGAAATGGCCGGACCGGCACTTTCAGTTCCTGCCCCGGGATAAGGGCATTGAGTTGGTAGTTCGGGACTACCGGCTCACATCGCTAGAGCACGACGAATTGGTTGAAGAGTTATCACGGCGGGCGGCATCGATGTCGGAGCGCCCGCAGCAGATCTGGCTCAATGGCCGGGAAGTCTGGCGGGCAGCGAGTCTTTCAAACGAAGGTGAACACCATGGCCGTTGAAGCGATTGGTAATGAGCTTAGTACCACCACTTCCGAGTTGGCCCAGAGCCGATTGGGGCAGGAAGATTTCATCAAGCTGTTTTTGACCGAGCTGACATTCCAAGACCCGCTGGAGCCGATCAACAACCGTGAGTTCCTGGCACAGATGGCACAGTTCGCCAACCTTGAACAGACCCGGATTACCAACGAAAACACTGAAAACCTCGTGTCCATGAATGCCACTTCACAGTCCCTGGGCCTGTTGGGGCGCCAGGTTGAGGTCAGTATCACCAGTGGTGGGTCGGTGATCGGCTCGGTGACGGCGATTGCATTTTCATCGACGGGGCCGGTGCTTTCCGTCAAACGAACCGACGGTACGGTCCTCACGGACGTGCGGTTGTCACAAATCAAACTGGTCAGGCAGGGGGCGTGATGCTGCAAGCTTTCTTTAACGGAATGAGTGGCCTGTTTTCCTTCTCCAAGGGCTTGGATAACGTTTCCAACAACGTGTCGAACATGAACACGCCTGGCTACAGAGGCAGCGATACCTTTTATCGCGCCGTCAATGGACAGGATGGTCAGAGTTTCGGTTCGGGGATTGCGGGTACCGAGGTTCGTATCAAGCCGGGCGAGAACCGTCAGACCGGCAATAACACCAATGTGGCGATCAACGGTGCGGGCTATTTCGTTCTACGCGATGAGCAGGGGGCATTGTCGTATACCCGCGCCGGGCAATTCGAGGTCGACAAGGATGGCTATCTGGTCGACACCATCAGTCAGCGTCGTGTCGCGGGTATAGATTCGGCAGGAAACCTGCTGGATATCAATATCCAAGGCCAGCGCACGCTGCCGCCAAAGGCGACCACCCGGGTCGAAATGGTCGGTGCATTGGCGCGTAGCGGCCCTACGGAGGCGTCCCACCAGATCAGTTCGATACAAGTGTTCGATGCGACGGGCGCCAGTCATGCCTTGACTGTCAAATTCGTGCCGCAAGTGACACCGGTCAATAGCTGGAGTGCCACGGTATCGGATGCGAGCGGTGCCCAATTGGTGACCGGCACTATCGCCTTTGGAACCGACGGTAGCCCCGTTGCAGGTTTCAACAGCTTGTCTGTTCCCCTGTCTGTCAATGGCGTGGTTCAAAACATCCTGCTGGATTTCGGAACGCCGGGCAGCTTTAACCTGGCGACCCAGGTCGCCAGCGGCCCGAGTCATACACTGGGCGCGCGGGTGGTCGACGGGAGTGCGGTCGCTGGCCTTAATACGTTCACCTTTGATGAGCGGGGCATTCTCAACTTCAGCTACGCCAATGGCGAAAAACGCAGCGCAAATCAACTGGCGTTGGCGGATTTTGCGGATGAAAGTGCCCTTATTGCAGGTGCCAATTCGCTTTACCACACGCCGTCCTCCATGCAGGCAGAGTTTGGTCGGGCAGGGGAGAAGCAGTTCGGTCGTATCCAGGGGGGCTACCTGGAACTGTCGAACGTCGATCTTGCCCAGGAGTTCGGGGACATCCTGATCATTCAACGAGGGTATCAGGCCAGTTCGAGAGTGATGACCGTCTCCAATGAGATGCTTGAGCAATTGTACAACGGAACGCGGGGAGGCTGAACGATGAGGATGTTGGGATGGGTCGGCGTCACTCGGCTGCGGATGGCCTGCGACCGTTTACCGCCTGTGGCCAGGCACTGGTACGAGCAGTGGTGTATTCGTGACGAGCGCCAGGCGTGCGAAGTGAGTTGCTCGACCTTGAGCGACTCAAGCGGGTTGACACCCGCTTTGGTCTGGCAGCGTGCCAGATCAACGAATGGCTCGATCAGCCTGGCGGGAGATTGGCGCTCGATCATATTCGGTTCTTTCATCCAGGAAACGCCCGACGATGAAATGTCCAGGTATTTGCTGGGCGAAGCGCAGTTGGCGTTGGTCAACCATGTGCTTGAGACTATTGGGCAATCTCCCGTCACCCTCTTGACCGACGAACCGTCCTGTCCCTTTTCCACTGTGCTCAATGCTCAGGTTCTGTTGCAACTGCGCATGGGCTCATCGACGCTTTATCTGTCGCTGGATGCAGCGCTGTTCAATGCCGCCCTTGAGCCGTCGGCTCCCCGCAAGCCTTTGATCGAACGCAAGCAAGCGTTGGGCAGCGCCCGAGTGAAGCTGTCCGTGCGCCTTCCCTTGGCCAGTCTCTCCATTGGGGAGATGAGAGACCTGCGCCCGGGAGATACCTTGCGCGCTGGCGCATTGTTAGCCGATCCGGTTTCGTTACAACTGGCCGAAGGCCCCGTAGTGGCCGGCGGATACCTGGCCAGGCAGCACGATCATCTGGCCGTGCAGTTGATTTCCCATGAATAAGTCAGGAGTTTTGGTGTGACCGCAACAGTAGATGCAATTGAATTGGAAGAGGCCGCGGCCGTGGTCAATGCCGGACAGTCGCCGTTGATCAAACGGGACATGAATCTGATCAAGCACGTGGTTGTAGAACTGGTGGTTCAGATCGGCAACGCGTCGATGAGTGTGGATGAATTGTTCGCGCTCAAGGCCGGTGATGTCGTCAGGTTGTTGGAGCAGGTTCACGAGCCTGCGTCGCTGTGCCTCGATGGCAAACCTGTTGCGCGAGGCAACCTGGTGGCGGTGGATGATAATTTTGGCATTCAGTTGACGGAAATATTGTGACACCTGAAACCGTAGCCCAACCTATGGGATTGCCGTTGCGGCAGGACGATCCACTGTCGTTCATTCTGATGATCAAGGTGATGTTGATCACGGCATTGTTACTGGCAGTAGTTTACCTCGTCATGCGCTGGTACGCGCGACGTCATGTGACCCCTCTAGGCACTTCACTCAGTCCGGTCGACTTGCAATGCGTACGTGCGTTGCGATTGTCAACCAAGACCAAGGTGTACCTGCTCAAGACAGAAACCTCGCAGGTTCTGGTCACTGAGTCCTCCAACGGCGCCACAGTGACCATCCTGTCGCCACATTCCCCAACTTCCCCGTTGGATGCTCGCTCTTGAAGTATTCGTCATGACTCGCCGGTTGCTGTTTATCGTGCTCAGTTGCTTTTCCTGTGTCGCGACCGCGGCAGATGATTTCTCTGAATGGGGAAGCTTGCACATCAACCAGATCCAATCACCGGTCAGCGTCGTGGCGTTGCTGACGGCGCTGTCGTTCCTGCCCTTCCTGATCATCGCCCTGACCACATTTACCCGCAACATCGTGGTGTTGTCGCTAACCCGGCAAGCATTGGGATTGCAGCAGACGCCACCGAATATCGTCTTGATCGTGCTGTCGATGTTCCTGACGCTGTTTGCCATGGCGCCAACCCTGGAAAAAGCCTATGACGCAGGCATCAAACCGTTCCTGGCGAACAAGGTGGGCCTCGATGGCGCAGCGCTGCAAGGCTGGACGCCGATACGTGATTTCATGATCAGGCAAACCCATGAAGAAGACCTGCGGCTGATCTATGAATTGGCCAAGGCTCCGCTGCCACAGGAGCCAGAGGGGTTGTCCCCGGTAAAGCTGGTGCCGGCCTTCATGCTGAGTGAGCTGAAGCTGGCCTTTCAGATCGGCTTCATGATTTTCCTGCCATTCCTGATCATCGATCTGGTCGTAGCGTCCATCCTGATGTCCCTGGGGATGATCATGGTGCCGCCCATTACCATCTCCTTGCCTTTGAAAATCATGCTGTTTCTGTTGATCGACGGCTGGGGCCTGATTGCCCAGACGTTGATGCGCAATCTCGGGTAGGCCACGGGTGGAACCTGTCGTGGCCAGGGATGGCATCAACAGTGACGGCGATCATGAGCAAGTCTTGTGGCGCGATTGGCTGGACAGCAAGGCAGAAGTAGCCAGGAGCCGGCTGTTCTTTTTCTACGGCCAATGGCTGCGGATGGTTGTCGGACTTTTGTATTCCCGTTATCCGCACCCCCTGGCGGAGTGGGGGGATTATGTGAATCTGGCTTCGATTGGCTTGCTGCAAGCCATTGATCGGTTCAATCCCGAGCTCGGTACCCGCTTCCAGTCTTATGCCGAGCCCTATGTGAAGGGTAACGTGCTCAAGGGGCTGTCTTGTTATGTGAGCGATCAGCGTCGTTACTACCGAGAACGGCTGGAGAGTATTTCAGGGGCGCAGGAAGAGGGGCGTATTGAGCCCGATCTGGAGCAGGTGGCGAACGTCGCTATCGGCTTGGCGTTCGGGTTGTTCCTGGAGTCCGGGATCGTTGACCAGGAGCCGGGGAACAACAATCCGCTCAGCCTTTACGAAGCGGAGCGTGAGAGCGATGCGCTGAACGAGTGCGTGAAGCTGCTTTCGGCGAATGAACGGCAAGTCATCCAGGGGCATTACCACCAGCATCTGAGTTTCACGCAAATCAGTGAACTCATGGGCATCTCGAAATCGCGCATTTCACAATTACACGCTCAGGCACTGAGAAACATTCGGTTGAACCATGAACGGTTGATGGCGGGAGGCAACTGGTAATGTCGATGGAGCGAAAAGTGTTCTCGAAAAGAACTTCAGGCGCCTTGGCTACCTTGCATTGACCGCTACCGCCATTGCCTAATACACCTCGGTCAACGGCGTGGGAGCATCGCCGGAGATTGTGAAACAACCACTACAAAAAGAGCAATCAATTGACGTTACAGCACAGAACACCGCCTCTCGAACCTGCTGAGTTATCGATCTCGAGCTCATCGCAATCGTTCGACACCGTAACAGGGGCGATGAAAAAAACTCAGGCGTACGGGCTCGTTAATCTGCTGCCATTGCTGATTGGCGCGTTGGCTTTCTTCCTGATCATCGGTCCGCGTGTGCTGGACCCGCAGAACATCGCCTGGTTGGGGGACGGTGATCCGGCAACTCACTATCTGGGCTGGTTGTTTTTCAGGCACTCGCCCTGGTCGTTCCCCATTGGCCTGAATCCAGCCTATGGGCTCGAACTGAGCAACAGCATTATCTTTTCGGATTCCAATCCGCTTTTCGCTTTCCTGTTCAAGCCGTTTTCGTCGATTCTTCCCGAGACTTTTCAGTATTTTGGTCTCTGGCTGCTGACTTGTTTCTTGCTACAGGCCTGGTTTGCCTGGCAACTGGTGGGCCTGGTCACGCCCAATATTGCTATCCGTGCCCTCGGTGCGGCGCTGTTCGTTGTTGTCCCGCCCATGATCATGCGTATGACCGTACACCTGTCTCTGGGTGGGCATTTTCTGGTCCTTGCGGCGCTGTACCTGAATCTCCATCCGGCATTGCCCAGGAGACGCCTGGCCTGGGGCATGTTGTTGGCGGCGGCTGCGCTGGTCCATGCGTATATCCTGGCAATGATTGCGGTCATCTGGCTGGCCGACCTGGCCGCCAAATGCTTTAAGCGCAGCCTGACCATCGGTATGGCGATCGTCGAGCTGGGTGTGCTGTTTTGCGTAGTGACCCTGTGTTGCTGGCAGGCCGGGTATTTCACAGTGGAGCGTGCCGGGATCATTTCCGGCGGGTTTGGTCTGTTCCGTGCAAACATCCTGACCTTGGTCAATCCGCAGAACTGGTCCCATGCCTTGAAAAATCTTCCGGCGGCGTTGGGCGACAGCGATGGTTTCGCGTTTCTCGGGTTGGGCCTGATGATGCTGGCGATCTGTGCCTTCGCCGGATGGTTACGCGGCAGCACAGGCCTGGGAGCTGCGCTGCGTAAGCGGCCCTTGCTCGGACTGGCGCTGTTCGGGCTGGCCTTGTTTTCATTTTCAAATCACATCGCGATCGGCTCGTTCGAGCTTGTGTACCCGCTGCCCCCGGAAGTGATTTCCATTGCAAACATCTTCCGTGCATCGGGACGAATGTTCTGGCCGGTTTATTACGCAGTGATCTTTGCCATTGTTTTCTTGGTCATTCGCGCCAATACACCCGGCGTCGCAATAGCCTTGCTAGGAACGGCGTTGCTGATTCAGGTTGTCGACACCCATGGTGGTTGGTCGGACGCCAGGAAGAAGTTTATGGCCAAGCCGTCATCTGAATGGGCGACGCCCTTTGTCGACCCGTTCTGGAAAAACGCTGCATCCCATTACCAAAAGGTGCGGTGGATTGTGCCGCAGAACCTTTCTCTACATTGGATTTCGGTTTCTGCCTATGCCGGGCTCCATCACCTGTCAACGGATGCTGTTTATCTGGGACGAATGAGTACGGAGCAGTGGCGACTGTCTGATGCAAAGGCGTCCCTGGCCCTGGCTTCGGGCAAGTACGACCCCGACTCGCTGTATCTGATGGATCAGCGAGCAATGTTGCGCGCTGTGGGGAACGTTGACACATCGTCCGATCTTTTCGCCCGGATTGACGGTTTTACCGTGCTCGCGCCGGGCTGGAAACAGTGTGGCAGTTGCCCCCAGTTGGCCAACGAGCAGACGCCGATAAATGCTGTTCCCTCCCTGGAGCCCGGACAGACCGTGTCATTTAACCTAGGTGATTCCGGTGCAGCTTATATGGCTAAAGGCTGGGCTGATCCGGAGCAGTGGGGGACCTGGTCCGAGGGGAGCGAGGCGCAAATGGTATTTCGAGCATCGGCATCCGTGCGCTCCATCCGTCTGGGCGTCTCGGCGTTTCTTGCGTCCGGTCATGCACAGCAGAAAGTTACGATCCTTATCAATGGCATAGAGGCTTCCACCTACACCCTTGAAAAAGCGGACGGCAATGTACTCGATATACCGGTGACATCCCTGATGCACCAGCGCGCCGCAGAACAAGGATTCTCAAGAATGCAGCTGTTGCTTGCCGATGCGATCAGCCCACAGCAACTTGGCTTGAATGATGATGCCCGGGTGTTGGCGATAGGCTTGAGGTCCTTGAGCGTCGAGTAGTGTGGAGTGGCGGCTATCCTGGTCCGGCCCGGGCCCTGGAAAAATCAGCTCGCCGACGCCTGGACGCCCCAGCGGCACCCGCTATGCTTCGGCGATGGCCTCTGGCCATTTACCCTGAACACTCCATCGATTTCATGGCGACAGACGAGACGTCAGCTTGTCATCGCCTTTGCTGAGACAACCCATGAATAAATACAAGAAAGTGGCGGCAATTGCCTGGGGCGTTTGGTTGGGTTGCGTTGGGCAGGCCGGGGCGTTTCAGCTCTCGCCGAGCGGTACCGAGGCCGAGCGGGAGATGGCCAAGAAGTATGGGGTTTCCTATAA
The DNA here is from genome assembly GCA_001023535.1 of Pseudomonas chlororaphis. Taxonomy (NCBI): domain Bacteria; kingdom Pseudomonadati; phylum Pseudomonadota; class Gammaproteobacteria; order Pseudomonadales; family Pseudomonadaceae; genus Pseudomonas; species Pseudomonas chlororaphis. The sequence continues at coordinate 177,019 of CP011020.1, read as the reverse complement.
GGCGTCGGTGCCTCTCATGAGTTTCGCGCTGCACAGCTTCGGCGATTCCGCCCATGAGGCCTTGACGCAGAAAATCTATGGGTGTGACGGGGATTGGCAGTATTGCAACAACCCCAACCTCGAAGATGCCGGTGCGTATGTCATTGCCGGTGTTCGCTGGAACGACGATCCGGTGTTCATGCCCAGCGCCGAAGATGCCAAGACCAAGGGGTGCGATGGTCGTTATTCGGTGGGGTTCATTTCCCAGACCCGGTGTTGGGTGAACCTTTTCGAAGAGGCAGAGGACAAGAGCGCCGTGGACCCGATGGCCTTCATGGGCACGGGAAACTACATCGCACGTTCGCATTTCGGCGACCTGCAGTTTCTGCATGCAATGGCTTCCCAGGAGGGCGATCCCGCAGAGAAGACCAAACGGGAGATCATGATGTGGGCAGAGTTCGCCTGGGGGGTTGCGGATGGTACTTACCCCATCAATACCTACTTGAAGGACATCAGGATCGACGGCTGGGACCAGCATTTCAATAATGGGCAGACCGTGCAGGACCTGTTTGCCGTCGGCCGCCCCTGGCTGCGTACCAACGTGGACAAGGTGGCCTTGGGCAGCCTGTTGCACCTGGTGGAAGACAGTTTTGCCGGTGGCCATGTCCAGCGCCGGGAGGAAATTCTCGGCGACAAGTGCATGGACGGTACCCAGGCGGTCCTGGCCCGCATCGAGGAGTTCCATTCCTACGCCAGGCAGAACCACACCAAGCACAAGGACGCCGACGCCAGTGCGGTGGCCAGGCTCATGCTGATGAAACATGAGCCTGACGTGGTGGACGCCGGCAAGAAGCTGCGAGGGTTTGCCGTCGATGGCAAGAAATGGGCGGACGTCAGGCCCTATCTGGATGAGTGTGTGTTTGCCCTGGCGAAGCAGACCAGTCCGGCGTCGGCGGGGGATCAGTACAAGTAGACCCTCGCACCTTCAGTCCAGGTCTTCAGCCCGATGCCGCTCCGGCACCTGGCTGGCCTCATCACCCCAGGTCCGGTTGACACGTTGTCCACGCAGGACGGCGGGGCGGTTGGCGATGGCTTCGGCCCAGCGTTGCACGTGGGTGTAGCGCTGGGCGTCGAGGAATTCGGCGGCCGAATAGACGTTGTTGCGCACCAGTTGGCCGTACCACGGCCAGACCGCGATGTCGGCGATGGTGTAGTGGTCGCCGGCCAGGTACGGGCTTTCGCCCAGGCGGCGGTCGAGGACGTCGAGTTGGCGCTTGGTTTCCATGGTGAAGCGATTGATCGGGTACTCGAGTTTTTCCGGTGCGTAGGCGTAGAAGTGCCCGAAGCCGCCACCCAGGTAAGGTGCCGAACCCATCTGCCAGAACAGCCAGTTCAGCGTCTCGGTGCGCCCGGTCGGGTCGGTGGGCAGGAAGGCGCCGAATTTTTCCGCCAGGTACAACAGGATCGAGCCTGATTCGAACACGCGGATCGGCGGTTCCACGCTGCGGTCGAGCAGGGCCGGGATCTTCGAATTGGGGTTGATCTCGACGAAGCCGCTGGAGAACTGATCGCCTTCGCTGATGCGGATCAGCCAGGCGTCGTACTCGGCGCCCGTGTGCCCCAGGGCCAGCAGTTCCTCGAGCAGGATGGTGACCTTGACCCCATTGGGCGTGGCCAGGGAGTAGAGCTGCAGTGGCTGCTTGCCCGTCGGCAGGGTCTTTTCGTGGGTCGGCCCGGCGATCGGGCGGTTGATGCTGGCGAACTGGCCGCCAGATGGGGCTTCATGAGTCCAGACTTTGGGCGGAACATAGGACGCTTTGCTCATAGGGACTGACCTCCTGGGTGGTTGGCACGCGGGCGTGCCGATCCCCAGAGCTTACCGCTTTTCGCCCATGATTCGCGCCACTTCGCCAGATGCCTTGAGTTGTTCGAAGGCGCGCTGGGCCTTGGCGACGATGTCGTCCGGGGTGCTCAGGCTGAAGGCCAGGTAGACCCGATGGGGCTGTTCGTCGAGGGAATAGACCTCTTCCAGGCTGTTGAAGTCCACGTGGGTATCCTGGCTCATCAGGCGCGCGGCGTTCTCCGGCATCGGCAGCAACTGGATCTGATGGTTCAGCAGTTTCTGGAAGTTATCGTGATTGTCAGCCGACACCACCAGGCGGGTGAAGCCGCGCTGTTGCAGGTAGATCTGCTTGGCGTCGTTGCGTACCACCCCGATGCTGTACTGCTTGGCATCGTCGAGGACCTTGACGGCGATGCTGTCATCGCCGCGAAGCTTGTAGAGCTTGCTCGGCACCCGGAGGATCTCGCCCACCCATTTGAACGACTGCTCGCGAGCCGGCGTGCGGTCCAGGGGGAAAATCAGCACGTTGGGTTCGTGCAGCGCCTTTTCGTAGGCTCGGGCCCAGGGGTAGAGCAGCACGCTGTAGTCGTTGAGGGCCGCGCCCTTGAGGGTTTCTTCGGCGATCTGCGTGCCGGGCCCGGCCACCTTGTCTTCACGCAGGTAGGCGTACAGGGAATCTTCGGTCACGACTTCGATGGCCCCGGCCTGGCTTTTCAGGCTGAAGAGGGCGAGGAGCAGGCATAAGCAGAGTGTCAGGCGATTAGGCATACAGACCTCGTTGGCCGCGTGGTGTTAAAGAGCGACGCAATCGCGCCCCTGGTGTTTGGCCCGGTACAGCGCTTGGTCGGCACGCTGCAACAGTTGATCGAAGTGGTCCATGCTCTCGGGGTCCAACTCGGCGATGCCGATGCTCAGCGTGACGAAGCGCGAGACGCTGGAGCCGCTATGGGGCAGCTCACGCTCGGCCAGGCTGGCGCGCAGCCGATGGGCGGCTTCGCTGGCCTGCCGGGCGTCGACGTTGGGCAGCACCACGACGAATTCCTCGCCGCCCAGGCGAGCGGCCAGTTCACCCGAGCGGCCGAAGACGCTGCGCAGGGTTTCGGCGATCTGCTTCAAGCACTGGTCGCCTTGCATGTGCCCGTAGGTGTCGTTGTAGATCTTGAAGAAGTCGACGTCGCACATCAGCACCGCAAGTGGCGTCTTGTGGCGGATGGCCCGGCGGAATTCGACCTCCTTGAGTTCGTCGAAATAGCGTCGGTTGGCCAGGCCCGTCAGGGCGTCGTGACGCGACAGGGCTTCGAGCGCCTGGTTGGCGGCCTTGAGTTCGGCGGTCCGTGCCTCCACCAGTTGGGCCAATTGGTCGCGGCTGGCGGCGAGGGCCAGTTCATCGGAACGCTGGCGTTCCAGGTGGGCGTGGAGGTTGTCCTGGAGTTCGTTGACCTGGCATTCGAGCAGGCTCAGCTCGTCCTGGCGGTGCACCGCCCGTTGCAATCGCAGGTGGCGCTTGAGGGTCTGTGGCGCGACTTCGCCCAGGTGACGGGCGATATGGACCACGTGCACGGTCACCAGGCGGTTGAACATGGTCATGACCAACCCGGCCAGCAGCAACGACTGGATGACCTGGGTGATGACGATGCTGCGGGCTTCGTCCCAGAGGCGTTCCCACAGCAGGCGGTTATCGCCTTCGATGGTCAACTCGCCGACCTTTTCGTGCGCCCCGGCGTAGGGCTGTGCGACGAGTTGGCGATGCAGCACCGGCGCGGCACCGGAAGACTCGACGGTGTATCGGTTGAGTTCGATGATTTCCGGCGGTTGGCCCGGCCGCACGATGTTCAGTACCACGCGCCCCACTGGCGCGGCCGTCGCGACGCTGGCGATCTGCTGGTCGAGGGATTCACGGTCCATTTCCCAGATGGCGTGGGCCAGGGTGTTCTGGAACACCTGGTCGATCAGCACCAGCTCCGAGTTCATCTCCGCCAGGTTGTTCTCCCAGGCCAACCAGGTGCGCCAGGTGACCATCGCCAGGGTGAAGACCAGGCTGAACAACAGGGTCGCGAGCACCAGGCGGCGGCCGAGGGAACTGAATGCCCCGGTACGCGGTTGCGCGCTGGACACGGCCCTGAAGTTGCCGGTCATGTCATAGCCATTTGCGAACGATGGCATCGTAAACACCGTTGCGGCGGATCGCTTCCAGGCCGGCCCGGAACTTCTCGACCGTCTCGACCGGCGTGTTGCGGCTGAACGCCATGTTGAGGCCTTCGCTGCTCAAGTCGGGTAGCGCCAATGAGCGGATCAGCACTTTGTCCGGGTCTTCGCCGTTCTGGCGGGTCAGGTACAGGGCGTTGAGTTCGTTGGAAATCCACAGCTCCACGTGGTCGACCTTGAGCTTGCGGTAGTTGTGCTCGTATTTGGTGCTCGACTGCAGCTCCTCGCCGATGCGAAAACCTTTCGACACTAGGTATTGCTCGCCAACGTCCTGGTTGACCGTGGCGATCTGGTGACCATGGGCGTCGGCCAGCGAGTTGAGTTTCACCGGGCGGTCGGCCAGCGAGTAGATGTACCACTGGGTCGGCGCAATCGCGCCGACCCACTGGAACAGTGATTCACGCGTGGGGGTGCGCACGATGGAATAGATCAGGACGTTGCTTTCATTGAGCGCCAGCTCATACGCGCGGGCCCAGGGCATGGGATGGATCGGTGCGTCCATGCCGACTTCCTTGAGCACCGCCTCGACCACTTCGGTGCTCATGCCCGTCACCCGGCCATTTTCCGTCATGTTGTAGGGCGGCAGTTCCTCGGTGACGATGCGCAGCGGGGCCTCGGCCGCGCAAGCGTTCGCAGCCAGGGCCAGCAGGACACCACACAACAGGCGGTTAAGCGCAGAAAGCATCGATCATTACCCTAAGTAACCCGCAAGGCCTGGTCAGGCCCAAGCGTTATCACTTAACGCTCATCAGGCTATCGGCGGGTTTGGCAGCGGCTTGAGCGTAACGGGCCGCTGCCTGGGGGCTGCGCCTGACGATGGGCTCAACCGTCGAGCAGCGTCATGGTCGCGGCTGCATAGCGGTCGCCCGCCACCGCGCCCTCGGCGGTGAAGATCCCGTCCAGCCGTGCCAGCTCGTCAGCGCTCAAGGCAATCGAGCTCGCCGCCACGTTGCTTTCCAGGTACTTGCGTTGCTTGGTCCCCGGGATCGGGATCAGGTATTCGCCCTGAGCCAGGACCCAGGCCAGGGCCAATTGGGCGGCGCTGATGCCCTTGTCCGCGGCCAATGCCTTGACCCGTTCCACCAGGGCCAGGTTGTGGTTGAAGTTGTCCGCCTGGAAGCGTGGGTTGGTGCGGCGATAGTCATCGGCGGCAAAATCCTGCGCGGACGTCTGGGTGCCGGTCAAAAAGCCTCGGCCCAGCGGGCTGTACGCGACGAAGGCGATGCCCAGGCGCTGGCAGGTCTGGAGCACGCCATTGCGCTCCGGTTCCCGTGACCACAACGAGTACTCGCTTTGCACGGCCGCCAGCGGATGCACGGCATGGGCGCGCTGGATGGTGTCGGCGCTGGCTTCCGACAGGCCGATGTGGCGGACCTTGCCGGCCTTGACCAGCTCGGCCATGGCGCCGACGGATTCTTCCACCGGCACCTGCGGATCGATGCGGTGCTGGTAGTAGAGGTCCAGGTAATCCGTTTGCAGGCGCTGGAGGCTGCCGTCGATCGATTGCCTGATGTACTCGGGGCGGCCATTGACGCCACGGGCATGGGGATCGCTGCTGCGCACCAGGCCGAATTTGCTCGCCAGGTAAAGACCCTCGCGCTTGCCCCGCAGCACACGCCCCAGCAGCGCTTCGTTGGTGTGCGGCCCATACATGTCGGCGGTGTCGAACAAAGTCACGCCCAGCTCAACGGCGCGGTGGAGGGTGGCGATGGCTTCCTGCTCATCCACGCCCGTGGTGTAGAAATCGGACATGCCCATGCAGCCCAGGCCGATGGAGGAAACGTGGGGGCCGTGATGGCCGAGTTGACGGGTGTTCATGGTGAGGTTTCCCTGGTGTTGAATGACGAGTTCAGTGTCCAGTAAACGGTTGGGTGGATAAATCCGTGATTATTGGTTTAACTATTCGTCATTTCTAAACAGTGAGCCCGATGATGGATCGACTACAGGCCATGCAGGTGTTCCGGCGTATCGTCGAGCTGGGCGGCTTTGGCAAGGCGGCCGACGACCTCAAGCTGCCGCGCGCCACCGTCAGCCTGTTGATCCAGCAACTGGAAGCGCACCTCGGGGTGCAGTTGTTGCACCGCACCACCCGGCAGGTGCGCGCAACGCTCGACGGCGAGGCCTATTACCAGCGCAGCGGCCAGTTGCTGGACGACCTCGACGACCTGGAAAGTTCGTTGTCGGTGCAGCGCAGCCAACCCCATGGCACGTTGCGCGTGGACATGCCCATTGCCTTTGGCTGCGCCTGGATCGTGCCTCGGTTGCCGGCGTTCTATGCGCGCTACCCGGCGTTGCAACTGGACATCGGTTTCCATGACTGGCAGGTCCACCTGCAACGCGAAGGCGTGGATTGTGCAATCCGCGCCGGCAACATCGTCGACCAGGGCTTGGTGGCGCGGCCCATCGTGCGCCTGCCACAACTGACCTGTGCCAGCCCCGGCTACCTTGCCCGCGCGGGCACGCCCCAGGTGCCGGAGGATCTGGCGTCACACCGGGTCATCCGGTTCGCGTCCGGCAATGGGCGGTTCTTTCCGTTCGAATTCGAAGTGGCGGGGCAGGTGCACGAGAGGCAATTGCCTGGTGAGCTGACCGTCAACAATGCCGACGCCTATGTCGCGGCCTGCGAAGCTGGCTTCGGCTTGATCCAGGTGCCGCGCTACCACGTTCAGCGGCAGTTGGCCGAGGGCACGCTGGTCCAGGTGTTGGGTGAGTACCCGGTGCCGCTGTGGCCGATCTCTGCGGTGTACCCGCCCCATCGACAGCTGTCGCCACGGGTGCGGGTGTTTATCGACTGGGTGGTGGAGCTGTTGCAGGGTGTCGCCGATGAACAGGGTGCGGTGATGGAGAGGATCTAGTCGACGTCACGGCCGCGGCCAGGCATGAACATCGCCTGGCCACGCCGGCCATCAGACGATGTCGTCGATGAGGATGTGTCGCTCGCCACGGCTGCACTGCTCGATCCGTGCCTGCACCTTGTAGACCTGGCGCAGCATCGACTCGGTGATCACCTCATGGCTCGGGCCGCTGCCCTGGGTGGTGCCGTCGGCAATGACCAGCACCTGGTCGGCAAAGCGCAGCGCCTGGTTGAGGTCGTGGATGGCAATGAACACGATGACCTTGCGCTCGCGGGCCAGGGCGCGCATGAACTTCAGGACCTGGACTTGCCGGTGCATGTCCAGGGCACTGGTTGGCTCATCCATCAGCAGGATTTCCGGTTCACGCACCAGGGTTTGTGCAATCGACACCAATTGCTGCTGTCCGCCGCTGAGCTCGCCGAGGTTGCGAAAGGACAACCCGGTGATGCCGAGCGCGGCGAGGATGTCGTCTACCCGTCGCAGTTCATCGTCGTGGACGACCCAGCCTTGGGTCAGTTGTTTACGCGCCAGCAGCACCGACTCGTACACCGTCAAGCGAGCGCTGGCATTCAAGCCCTGGGGCATGTAGCTGATGCCTTGCGGTCCTTTTTCCGAGTCCTGCAGCACCACCTGACCGGGGCCGTCGATCAGGCCGGCCATCCGTTTGAACAAGGTGGATTTGCCCGCCGCGTTCGGGCCGACCACCGCCACGACCTGGCCGCCGACAAAGGCCGCGGTGGTGACGCCCTCGATGACGGTGCGCTGGCCGTAGCGGGCCCCCAGGTTGTCCAGTTGGAGCTTCACCATGTGTTTTTCTTCCCGCCCAGGATCAGTGATATGAAGAACGGCACGCCGATCAACGACGTGACCACGCCGATGGGAAAGATCGCGCCGGGAATCAGGGTCTTGCTGACCACCGAGCTGGCGGACAGGATCAATGCGCCGGTGAGCAGGGACGCCGGCAGGAAGAACCGTTGGTCTTCACCGATCAGCATCCGCGCGATGTGCGGCCCGACCAGCCCGATGAAGCCGATGGTGCCGACGAAGGCCACGGGGAACGAGGCGAGCAGGCTGACCATGATCAGCGTTTGAAAGCGCAGGCTGCGCACATTGACGCCGAAGCTTGCCGCCTTGTCGTCGCCCAGTCGCAACGCCGTCAGGGCCCAGGCGCGCCTGGCGAAGATCGGCAGGGTGACGAGGATCACCAGGCAAATGACCCCCAGTTTTGGCCAGGTGGCCTTGGTCAGGCTGCCCATCGTCCAGAACACCACGGCCGCCACCGCTTGCTCGGTGGCGAAAAACTGCACCAGCGCCAGCAGGGCATTGAAGGTGAAGACCAGGGCAATGCCCAGCAGCACGATGGTTTCGGCGGTGACGCCGCGGCGCATGCTCAAAAAGTGGATCAACAGGGCCGATAGCATCGCCATGATGAAGGCGTTCAGCGGCACCATGTACTGCGCCGCCAGGGGAAACAACGCGACGCCGAACGCCAGTCCCAACGCGGCGCCGAAACCGGCGGCCGCGGAAATACCCAGGGTGAACGGGCTGGCGAGGGGGTTGTTGAGGATCGTCTGCATCTGTGCGCCGGCCAGGGACAATGCCGCGCCGACCGCGACGGCCATCAAGGCCACCGGCAGGCGGATGTCCCACATCACCACCCGAACTTGCGGAGACGCGCTGTCCGGCGACAGCAGGGCACCGAGCACCTCTTCGAGGCTGTAGCGCGCCGGCCCGAGGGCCAGGTCCAGCAGCACGCTGCCCATCAGCAACACCACCAGCGCGCCGAGGATCAAGCGTTTGCGCAGCACCAGGCGTCGATAGGTTTCCCGCTGGACCTCCAGGGTCTCGTTCATCGAGCTCATGGCTGGGCCTGCGGGGCGTGCAGGCTGACGAAATAGCCCGGTTCGTACGGCACCGGCAGGAATCGCTCATGCAACTCGCGGAAGGCGGCATCCGGGTCAAGGTCGGCAAACAGGTCCGGGTGAAACCACTTGGCCAGTTGCTGGATCGCCACGAACTGATAGGGGCTGTTGTAGAACTGATGCCAGATGGCGTGGAACGCCTGGTTGTCCTGGGCCTTGATGCCCGCATAGGCCGGGCGTTGGGTATACCACGCCAGTTTGCGCCGCGCCTGGGCCATGTCCGCGCCGGGGCCGACGCCGACCCAATGGCCGCCAGGGGCGAAGGCTTCCCAGTTGGCGCTGGTGACCACCACCTGATCGGGGTTGGCGACAATCACCTGCTCGGCGTTCAACTGGCCGAACGTGGTGGGGATGATGCCTTTGGCAATGTTGTTGCCACCGGCCAGCTCGACGAACAGCCCGAAGTTCTCGTTGCCGAAGCTCAGGCAGCAGTCATCGGTGTAGCCGCCGATGCGCTCGATGAACACATTGGGACGGGCAGGGTGGCGGGCTTCAATCACATCGGTCACGCGCCGGATCTGTTGGTTGCGAAAATCGATGAACGCCTCGGCCTGCGCTTGCTTGCCAAACAATTGGCCGAACAGGCGCATGGTGGGCTCGGTGTTCTGCATCGGGTTATTGCGGAAGTCGACGTAGACCACGGGAATGCCCAGCGCGTCGAGTTTCTCGATGTAGCGGGCGTCCTCGGTGGCGTGTTGGGCTTCGATGTTGAGGATGATCACGTCCGGGCGTTGGGAGATGGCCTGCTCGATGTCGAAGGTGCCGTCCTCGAAGCCGCCAAAGGTCGGGATCCTGGCGATGGCGGGAAACTTGCGCAGGTAGGCGCCGTAGGTGTCCGGGTCGGACTGGATCAGGTCCTTGCGCCATCCGACGATGCGTTCGAGGGGGTTCTGGGTGTCCAGCGCCGCGACCAGGTACAACTGCCGCCCTTCGCCCAGGATCACCCGCCGGACCGGAAGGTGGACCTTGACCTTGCGCCCGAGCAGGTCGGTCACGGTGCTCAAGGCGGGCGCCGGGTCGGCGGCCAGGGCTTCGCGCGGTGCCAGTGAGCCTAGCGAGAGGCCCAGCAGACCTGTGAACAGCAACGCGGCGAGCGTTCGGGTGCGGCGAAAAACGGTAACCATGGTTTATGCCTTTACAGAAGCCAGGCCGGACAACGACGCCTGTCGTTGCGACGGACCGGACGTTTCAGAAATCAACGGTGGCCGACAGCAGCAGGGTGCGCGGCGCCCCCTGGGAAAACGCGCCGTAGGAGGCGACTCCCGACCAGTACTCGCGGTCGAACACGTTCTGCACGGTGGCGCGCAGGGTGGTCGGCCGTTGCGCGATGCGCGTGGTGTAGCGGGCACCGACGTCGAAGCGGGTCCAGGCATCCAGCGCCTGGGTGTTGGCCTGGTCGACGTACTGGCGACTGGTGTAGATCGCGCCGCTGGTCAGCGTCAGGCCTTCGATGCCGGGTGTGTCCCACTCCGCCCAGAGATTGGCCTGGACTCGCGGAACACCCACCGGTGTGTTGCCACGGTTGGCGGCGACGCGGCTTTTGGTCAGTTGGCCATCCAGCAGGGTCGTGCCGGCCAGCAGGCGCGTGCCCCGGGCGATCTCGCCGGCCAGGTTCAGCTCGACGCCCCGGTTGCGTTGTTCGCCCTGGACCGAGAACACCCCGGAGGCCAGTTCTCCGCTGGGCTTCTTGATCTGGAACAGCGCCAGCGTGGCCATGAAGCTGTCGTAGTCGAGCTTGAGCCCGACTTCCTGCTGCCGGGAAACGTAGGGCGAAAAAACCTCGCCTGCGTTCGAGGCGGCGGACGGCGCGATGTCGCCCTTGCTCAAGCCTTCGACGTAGTTGTAGTAGAGCGAGACATGCTCCCAGGGCTTGGCGACGACGCCGAACAGCGGCGTGTTGTTGCCTTGGTCGTAGTCGGCGGTGACCGCTCCCGTGGCGTTGTAGTTGTGCGACTCGATGGTTTGTCGGCGCAGGCCGGCGGTCACCTGCAGGCGCCCGTCGAGCACGGACAGGGTATCGGCGAGGGCGATGCCGGACAGTTCGCTCGCGGAAACCTTCGGCGTGCTCGGCTCGGCGATCGAAGGCTTGGGCCGGTCGATCGGGTGGTAGATGTTCGACAGCAGCGGCGCGCCGGAATTGATGCCCCGGGACAGCTCATCGCGGTAACGGCTCGCTTGCAGCACCGTGCTGTGGCTGACCGGCCCGGTGTCGAAGCCCAGTCGCGCGCCGATGTCGACGGTGTAGCGCTGGACTTTGAATTTGTAATAGCCGGGAATCGAGGAGGTATCGCCAGCGGCATTGATGAGGGTTGGAGTCTGGTCCGACAGACGTTCGACCGCCGATTGGCCGCCGCCGGCGTGGGCGAACACCGTCAACGCATCGCTGAGGTCATACTCGCCGCTCAGCAGCGCGGACCGGTCCCGGGTCTTGGACCGGCCCCAGTCTTGGCTGACACTGGTGCGTCCGTTGGCGGCGGACGGAATCTGTACGCCCGGCGCGATCAGGAAGGGCCGGGACGCGGCGTCGAGCTCTTCTTGCTGGTCGATCAGGTCCAGCGTGGTCCGTAGGCGTTCTCCCTGGTAGTCCAGGGAGAGGGCGACGATCCCCAGGTCCCGGGATTGCTGGTCGATGGCCGTGTCCCCTTGCTGGAGGCTGCTGTTGAGCCTGACGCCGAACCGGCGTTCCTCGCCGAACCGACGGCTGACGTCGAGGTGGCCGCCCAGTTGCGAGTTCATCGCGTAGCGGCTCGTGAAGCGGGTCAGGTCCTCGTCGAGCGGCCGCTTGGGCACCACATTGATCACGCCACCGACGGCGCTGTTGGGCGACATGCCGTAGAGCAGGGCGCCCGGGCCCTTGACCAGTTCGATGCGCTCGGCGTAGTCGGCGAACACCCGGTAGTTGGACGCCACACCGTAGACACCGTCGAATGCCAGCTCGCCGAGATTGCCTTCCCCTACCGGAAAACCACGGATGAAGAACGAGTCGACGATTCCGCCTGCCTGCCCGGTGGAGCGCACAGAAGAATCACGTTCGAGCACATCGCCAACGGTGACCGCCTGCTGGTCCTTGACCAGGGTCGAGGTGTAGCTGCTGATGCTGAAGGGGGCGTCCATCGCATCCTTGCTGCCCAACAGGCCGAGACGCGCACCGCGAGCGACCTGGCCGCCGGGGTAGGTTGGCGGCAGGCTGTCGACGGGCTTGCCCAGGGTCTCGATGTTGATGGGCGGCAGCGCTACTCGACGCAGCACCAGGGTATAGCTGCCATCGTCGCGCCTGATCATGTCCACGCCACTGTCGGCCAGCAGACGGCCCAGGGCTTGCTGGGTCGTATACGTGCCGGACAGCCCGGGGCTGAGCAAGCCTTCGGTGATTGCCGGCTGGAACGACAGGGCCACACCGGCTTGCGCGGCAAAACTCGACAAGGCGGGGCCGAGCGGGCCGGGCGCGATATTGTAGGCGCGGACTGCGACCGTATCGAGTCGAGTCGGCGGGGCGGCCAAGGCCAGCGACCCGCTGTCCGCGCCCAGGACCAGGCCGAGCAACACACTGCGAAAGACGGGCTTGGTCAGACGATCCGGACGCCGGGGCCGCGCAACAAGCATGGATGGATGACCCTATGGACGAGGAAAAATGGTTATTCCTTTCTTTGCCAGCCGAGGCGAAAAAAAGTATCACCCTCGCGATGATTTTTTTCGTCGGGTCAGGCGGGGGAAAGGGTCACCCAGTAGCCGCTCAGGTGGCCGCTGACCAGGATCGGGTAGGTTTGCACCAGCATGTTCAACGTGCGTTGCGTGTCACTGACCGGGAAGGCGCCGGAAATGCGCAGCCCGGCGATGGCCGGGTCGCAGCGCAGGAAGCCGCGGCGATAGCGCGCCAGCTCGCTGACGAAATCCGCCAGGCGCATCTTGTCGACCACCAGCATGCCTTGGGTCCAGGCGCTGGCGTTGCGATCGGTCGGGGTCAGTTGGCCAATGTCATGGCTGGAGAAATCGGTGCGCTGCCCGGCCGCGACGATCAACGGCGCCTGCTGGGTGCTTTGCGCCAACTCGACCCGCACGGCGCCGTCGAGCACCGCCAGGTGAGTGCGCGCCTGAAGCTCGCGGACGATGAACTGCGTGCCCAGGGCCTGCATCCGACCCTGGCCGGTGTCGACCCGGAACGGGCGGGCCAGGGCGGCGGTGTCCGGGGCGGTCTGCACCAGGATTTCCCCTTCGCGCAGCCTGACAAGGCGTTGCCGGGTGTCGAACAGCACGTCGATGGCCGAGTCGGTATTGAGGGTGATCCGGGAACCGTCCGCCAGGCTCAATTCGCGGCTCTCGCCGACGGCGGTGCGGTAGTCGGCCGACCATTGCTGCTGTTGCGCGAGTTTCCAGGTGCCCCACCCGGTGGGCACTGCCGCCAGCAGCAAGGCCAGCTTGCCGAGCGCCCGGCGACGGTCGGGGTGGCTGGGGCGGTCCAGCGTCGACATCGCCAGCGTCGCCGGTAACCCGCCGAGCTTGCTTTGTAGCAACTGCGCGCGGTTCCAGGCCCGATCCCGCTCGGGGCTGCTGACTTTCCAGCACTCCCATTCGGCGCGCTCGGTGTCGCTGAGCTCGCTTTCGCTCAAGCGCATCAGCCACTCGGCCGCCTCCTCGAGGACCTTGGGGTCCAGGGGCGGCTCATGGCGATGGGTCAGCATTCATTCCACCAGCATCAGGCACTGGATGAAGGCGTGCTTCATGTAGCGCTTGACGGTGATGAGCGAGATGTTCAACTGTTCGGCGATATCGTCGTACTTCAGGCCGCCGATCTGCGACAGCAGGAATGCCCGGCGGACCAGCGGGGCCAGGCTGTCGAGCATGGCGTCGATTTCGTGCAGGGTCTCCAGCACCATCCAGCGCAGCTCGGGCGATGGGACGTCCTGGACGGGCAGGTGCGCGAGGGCTTCCAGGTAGGCGCGTTCGAGGGCCTTGCGCTGGTACCAGTTGATCAGGATGCCCTTGGCCACGCAGCTCAGGTAGGCCCGTGGCTGTTCGATGGTGGTGACCTGGGACGCGAGGATGCGGGTAAAGGTGTCCTGGGCCAGGTCCGCTGCATCCATGGCGTTGCCGAGCTTTTTCTTCAGCGTGGCGTACAGCCAGCCGTGATGACCGGCATACAGCGCCTCGATCACGCGCAGATGGTTGTCGTTGTTCGCGGGCAGGGATTGGCTCATGGCTGCAGTTTTTTGCAATTGAGAAGTATTCCCAATGCTAATTGACAACCCGCCTGCGACGCAAGCGTGATTCCATCTGCGCCTTTCAGCGGCCGGGCAGGCGCCTGAGGGCGTGTACCAGGGCGTCGATTTCAGCGTGGGTGTTGTACGCGTGGACGGACGCGCGACTGACTTCTGGCAGGCCGCGCTGCTGCATGTCCAGCAACGTCGAGCCGGCCCGGGAGGTGCTGACGTTGATGCGTCTGGCTTGCTGCGCCAACCACTGCTGGAGCTGGGTCGCGTCGCTCTGGTGATGGGTGAACGTCACGATGCCTGACTTGAGCGCGCCCAGGTCCTGGACGGTTACCCCGGGGACCGTCGCCAATTGTGTGCGCAAGTGGCTGGCCAGTTGCTGGATGCGTTGCCACATCGGTTCGATACCCTGGGCGAGGGCGTACTCCACGGCGGCACCGAGGCCCAGCTTCGCCGCCACGTTGCATTCCCAGTTTTCGAAGCGTCTGGCGTCGTCGCGGATGGCGAAGGTTTCGGGTGTCAGCAGCGACGCGGCGTGAAGGTCGAGGAACGTCGGCTCAAGGGTCTGGCACAACGCGTGTTCGACGTACAGAAAGCCCATGCCCCGGGGGCCCCGCAGATACTTGCGGCTGGTGGCGGCGAGCATGTGGCAGCCGATCTTCTTCACGTCGATGGGCATCTGCCCGACGCCCTGGCAGGCGTCCAGCAGGAACAGCTTGCCGGCTGCCCGCGTCAATGCGCCGATCTGTTCGATGGGTTGGACCGGGCCGCCGTTGGTGGCGATCACCGGAAGCGACACCAGCGCCACGCGTTCATCGTCCAGAAGGGTCTTGAGCGCCGACAGGCAGACCTGGCCGTGCTCATCGTTGGGCAGGACCCGAAGCTCGATCCCGCGCTGGCGTTGCAGTTGCAGGTAGGGAATGTAGTTGCCGGCGTACTCGGTGGTGGACGTCAGCACCACGTCGCCCGGCCTCAATGGCAAGGAGTAGAAGGCCATGTCCCAGGCGCGGGTGGCGTTTTCGATCACGGCGATTTCATCGGCCCGGGCGTTGATCAGACGGCCAATGGCGCCATAGACGTTCTCCAGTGCTTGCGCCTGTTCTGCGGCGGCTTCGTAGCCTCCCAGGCAGGCCTCACGCTGCAAGTGGCCGGTGATGGCGTCGAGCACCGGCTGGGGCATCAGCGCTGCGCCGGCATTGTTGAAGTGGATCAGCTCCGCGGCACCGGGCGTGTCGGCGCGCAGTTGTTCAATGTCCAAAGCGAAACTCCTTGATCATTCCCCCGGCGGCGCGGGGCTGGCTTGCAGGCTGGCGGGCCAGTAGCGCAACGCGACGACCGGGATCAGCGCCAGCGCATACGCCAGGCAGACGAACAGGTAGGTGTACTGCAAACCATAGACCTGGCTGAGCAGGCCGCCCACGCAGATCCCCGCGATCGATGCAAACTGCGCGCTGCCCTGGGCGATCCCGAGCACATGGCCTTGCTGGCTGCTGTCGGCCGCTTTCGAAATCAGCGCCATCAGCACCGGTGTGGTGGCACCGAGCAGCACGCCCCAGATGAAATAGGCCACCACGAACACCAGGGCGTTGCGCGTGACGCCCGCCACGGCGGTCAGCGCGATACAACCCAGCACGACGTAGGTGATGCGTTGCAGGGTGTCCTGCTGGGAGCGGTGTTCGAAGTAGCGTGACCAGGCCGTGGCCGACAGGATGAAACCCAGGGCCAACAGGCCGTAACACAAGCCGACGACGGCGTTGCTGACCTCGAATACCGTGCTCACGTACAGGGAAAATGAGGTCTGCGGCAGCATCCGCGCCAGCAGCAGGATGCCCATCACGCACAGCAACGACAACAGCGGCGATCCCTGCCAGGGGCTGCTGCCGCGTCCGGTGGCCGCACTGGCGGTCTGAGCGGTTGGCTTTTTCACCGGCGGCACGTCCGGCAGGGTCACGGCAGCCACCACCGTACAGATTGCGCACAGTATCGCCGCGATCATGTTGATCCAGAAGAACGTGGCGTAATCGAGGATCAGGCCGCCGACCACCGCGCCGAGCAACGACCCCACGTTGGTCGATATCTGCAGGATCGCGAACAGCCGCGCACGGCGCGAAGGGGCTTCGATGCTGACGCCGTAGGCCTGCGCCGGGGCAATGTAGCCGGCGAAGGCGCCTTGCAGGAAGCGCAGCACCAGGATCACCCAGATGTCCCCGGCCAGCGCCAGGCCCAGTTGGGTCAAGGACAGCCCGGCAAGGGCGCGGATCATCATCAACTTGTGGCCATAGCGGTCGCCGATACGGCCCCAGAAGGCACTGGTCAGGATGATGCCCAGCATCGGCCCGACGTACACGGCGATGCTGGCGAAGCTGAAAACCGACTCCGAGGACGTCAGCCCACGCAGGTGGACCGGCCAGAACGGCCCGCTCATTTCCATCGCACCCATGGAGACGAGCTGGATCGCGAACAGAAGATAAATCAGGATTCTTACGTTCAAACCCTGGGTGACACCTGCGTGGGACATGACTCAGCCTCGGTGGTTAGGCGCTGGCAAGCGGGTTGGTCAGCGTGTGCTGCAAACGATAGTTGGAATACTGCAGCAAATGCATGCGCAGCAGCGATCGTGTTGGCCACGGGTCTTCAAGGAAGGCCTGGTGTTCGACTTCCCACAGCGGCGCCGCGACACGGTCGCGCACGGCCTCGAAGGCACTTTCGGTTTCCTCCCGCAGCACGGTCCACAGCCGGGTGTCGTCCAGCGCATATTCCGTGCTCAGCCACAGCGCGACTTCGTGCAGGTGGGTCAGGAACGCGGCGTCCAGCACGAACATGCGCACCGGCTCGATATCCTCCACGAACACCGTCGGCAAGATGCCGGGCTGGACATGGGGCTGCAAGGTATAGCCACGCGCTTCCAGCAGCGGCGCGTAGGTACGGCCGTCGCCAAAATCGCGGATCAGCAGACTACGCGCTTTGCCATCGGGGGAAAACAGCACCATGGTGTTTTGCTGGTGGGCCTCCAGCCCGATACCGTACATCAGGTAGATCGCCACCACCGGGTGCGTGACCACCCTGGCGTACTGGCGGAACCAGTCCTCCACATTGCGGGCGCTGGCGCGCAAGCCGTCGCGTTCGATCAGGTCGGTGAACAATGGACGAGCACTGCCGGGCAGGCGCGTGAACAACGACGCGACTGTGATGGGCAGGCAGTCGTCGTTGCGCTGGAAGGCCTGCCTGCTGGCGCGATAGACCACCGACAGGTGCCGACCGGGGGCGTCGTCCTGGGTGATCGCGTTGCGGTAGCGCACGCCGATCTCCTCCGGGAAGATTTCCAGGCGCTGGCCAAAGCCGTTTTCGGCGGCAAGGATCTGCGTGATCACCGTGCTGATGCGCGGGCCCATGTGGATCGACTTGGCTTGCAGGCTGCGCAGCTCACTGGTCATCCACACCGCGATGGGCAGTTTGATCAGCGGCGCGGCTTCTTGCTGCGCGGGCATCATGGTCCGATAGGACATGGTGGGCAGGGTGAGGATGTCCGGGCCGTCAGTGATCAGGATGCCTTGTTCAATTTCCGCGGCGAAATGCTTCAGCACATAAGCCTGCAAATGCCAGGCGTGGATCGGCAGCGGCAGCCACTGTTTTTCATCCAGGCCTCTGTCGTTGAGCGCCGTTTTCCATTGCTCCCAGTGCGCCGGGAAGTTCGCCGCGAACCAGCCCAGGTAATCGGTGACGTGGGGCATGCTCTCGCTGATGGCCATGTCGGCGCGCAATGCCGCGATACGCAGGGGCACCTGGGCATTGAACTCGGGCGACAGCTGCTCGACTTCTGCATCGCTGAGGCCCGGGCGGGATTTCCACGTGGGGTAATACGGGTGGCCTTCCAGTGAACCCCATTGGTCCAGCAGGATCGCCGCGTCCTGGGTGCTGGCGTGTTGGCGCAGATAGTCGGTCAGGCTGGCGAGGCCTCGACCCTGGCTGGCCTGGGCCAGCCGGGCGTTCCATTGCTGGCGATGCCGGCGGGCGTGGGCATCGTTCATCAGGCTGTTCTCCATGTCGGCCTTGAGCCCGGCCACGCCTTCGTCGGTGGGCGCGAAATCGAAGCTGTCCCGCAGCACGTCCAGCAGGTCCTGGTGGCTGTCGACCACCTGGCGCACACCTTCGTCGGTCACCAGCACCACCTCACCGTCGTGGATCAGGGTATCGGCCGGGGCCAGCGTGATGTGCGAAAAAAACAGATGTCCCCGGGCGTTCTTGAGCGGGTAGGTGGCCTGCGTGCCGTCGGCGCAAAACACCAGGGCGCGGCGATCCAGGATGTTCTCGGCAAACAGGCAACGCACCAGGCGGCGCATGGCGTTTTTGCGGGAGTAAGCGATCAGTGTCTTGAAGTCATCCATATCGGCTGTCTGCTCGTCGATGAGTAAAGAGGAGGTTGGGCTCATGCCGCGTGGGGCCAGTGACGGGGGAAGTAGTCCAGCGCCGAGTCGCGCAAGCCCTGCATGTAGGCCACGCTCCACTGCAGAACTTCCTCGATGTAGGGCACCTTCAGTTCGAAGCGCCTGGCCATTTCCACCAGCAGCACCAGGCCGTAGGCGACGTCTTCATTGAAGGCGCGGCTCTGGCGCTCGATCACGTAGCCGGCGCGGTTGTTATCGGCGGGCACCATCGGCGCGAGGATGTCGTTGTAGGCCTGGTTGGTGCGCAGGATCGACAACATGCTGCTGCGGTCACGGATCTGCTCGCCGTAGGCGTCGACGATTTCCTGTTTCAAGGACTTGACCGAAGACAGGTCCACGCCCAGGCGTTCGCTGATGACGGCGCAGAGCCGTTGGCTTTCCTCGTCCATGCGCTCCAGGAAGTAGGCCCCCAGTTCCGGGCACTCCGTCCACCAGCACAGCGGCTGCGGGAAGATCTTGCGATGCCACTGGCCGTAGGGCCCGATCAGCCCGTAGATCACCGAGCTGTGCATGATCGGATTGCCGGGCGTCAGGGTGATTTCCAGGTAGTTGTCGAGCAACGTCACGCATGGGCCGTACAAGCGGCTGAGCAGTTCGCCGAGCTGTTGGCGCGAGGCCTGCGATTCACGGGCGTGGGTCGCGACGTACAGCTGGCTTTTGCCACCGCCCATGCGGATCGACCGCCCGGGCTTGAGATCGAACGCCGTGTGCGGGACATCCTTCATGCCCCAGATCACCAGGTTGGGTCGCTGCGCCAGCGCGGCTTCGGCCAGCCAATCGAACCCGCAGAAGCCCGGGATGGCACCGATGTACACCGGTTTGTCCGTGCTCAGGTGCGCGGCGATGCTTTGCAGGGTTTGCGGGCGGGCGTGGGCCGGCACCGTGATGATCACGATGTCGGCGTCCTCGACCGCGGCCTTGGCGTCCGTGGTCACTCGGTCCAGTTGCGCGCTCAGCGTCGAGCCGTCCGGCATCAGCGCCTGTATCGGCGTCCGACGGAGGTGTTGCTCGACGACCTGCGCATTGCGGGTGAGCAGCGAGACCTGGACATCGGGCAGTTGCTTGAACAGGACTGCGTTCAGGTGGCCGGTCCTGCCACCGCCACAGATGGCGACTTTCAGCACATTCATTCAGAGGCGTTCCTGTGTGGGGTGAAGGTTACGCAACGCTCAGTTGCAGGGGCGCCGAGCTGGACTCCAGCCATTGGGTCTTGCCCAGCCAGGTGTCCAACTGCGCGCCAACGTTCGGGTCGAGCAAGCCACGCTCTTGCAGCCATTGTTCGTTGAAGACGGTGTGCAGGTATTTTTCGCCGCCATCGGCGATCGGCACCACGACGTTGCCGGTCAGCACGCCGGCGTGGATCAGCTCCAGGGCCTTGAAAATCGCACCACCGGTCGAACCGCCCACCAGCAGCGCCAGGTTGCGGGCGACGTAGCGTGCGGTTTCGAAGGCCTGGCTGTCGGTGACCTGCACGCCCAGGTCGATGCAGCTGTAGTCGAGCACCAGGCCGACGGTGTCGCCGGCCGGGGTACCCGTGCCGGACTGGTAGTACGGATAACCGGGATGGCCGAACACAATGGAACCGGCGGGCTCGACCCCGACGGTCACCGTCTCGGGGTCATGCACTTTCAGGCCGCGGGCGATGCCGGTCATCGAGCCACCGGTGCCGACACAGCCGACATAGGCACCGATCGTGCCGTGCGCCTGGGCAATGGTTTCGCGCACGAAGTCGCTGTAGCCACCGGCGTTGGCGGCGTTGTCCGACTGGTTCATGAACACGGCACCGGGAATCTGCGTCGCCAGTTCGGCGGCCATCCGCTGGCGCTCGACCACGGCGACTTCATCTTCGCGGTAGTTGCCGGCGACGAATCGAACATCGGCGCCCAAGGCTTTCATGACCGCGATTTTGTCCTGTGCCGCGTGATGATCGACCACGGCAATGAACTGCAGGCCGAACTCCACGGCCGCCATGGCCAGGCCGATGCCCGTGTTGCCGGAAGACGACTCCACGACCACGCCACCGGGCTTCAAGCGTCCTGACTTGAGGGCCGCCAGCACCATGTTCCTGGCCATGCGGTCTTTTATGCTGCCACCGGGGTTGTTCTTTTCGATCTTCAGCAGCAGCCGTGCATTGGTATCAGGCACATCGATGCCCAACATGGGCGTGTTGCCAATCAGTTCTGAAACTTTGCCAAGTATCATGAGTAAGACTCCCTTTTTAGCAGTCAGGTAAAAATGTGTAGTGGCCTTGCGTACAACAAGTGGCGGTAATACGCCGGGGCAGGGGATGGCGATGGAATTCATTTTCCAGCAGGTCCATCTGATAACCGGCGGTATTGGCGTAGATCAATAAGTCACCGGCCTGGGGCGAGGTTACAAAGTTGATCAGGCGATAAGTAATGACGTCATCGTCCAGGCAACTATGTCCGGCGATATAGGCGTGTGTCGGGGTGTGCGGTGGCGCGCTTGCACTGATCAGGATCGGGTCCACCAGGTATTCGGATGAAAACCATGTTTCACAGGCACTGAAACTGCTGCCCTCGACGAAAATAACGGTTTTGTCATTGGCCAGTTTTTTACAGCGAGTCACCCGGAACACTGAAATGGCGGCCTGGTCGACCAAACTTCGGCCGGGTTCCAGGGCCAAGGTCATGTTTTGCGATTGCAGATAATGGGCAATCGTTTGGCCGGGTAAACAATCGGACTCCAGGAACAATGCCAACCATTGGCTGGCGGTGAGTTGACTGCCGTAGGGGTAAAAAGCCTCGGGCACTGTGTGGTTGTAATAATGGCTGGGGTTATTGTCGTTGCGCAGGAAACTGTCATAGCGCTGCGGGTCGACATATCGGATGGGCAGGCCTCCACCGATGTCGATCATGACGGGGGCCAGCCCCATTTCCCGGGCGGCGTCGACATACGCCACCACTTCGCCAAACGCCTGGACGCGCGATTCATGGCCGTAGCCGCCGAGGTGGAAATGAAAACCTTCGAAGTGAAAATGCTGTCGTTCCTGCGCCAACTGTTGCAGGCACCCGAGCACATCGTCGGCGCCCATGCCAAAGCGGCTCGTCGGGCAGCTTTTTGGCCGGTAACGCAACAGGATTCTGGCTTTTCTTGACGCTGTTCTGGACGCCAGCAGCGTTGCCAGGTGGCCGATTTCTTCCCGTGAGTCCACACAGATGAGGGCGCCGACGTCCACCAGGGCTTGATGGAATACTGTCGTTTTCGCCGGTCCCGTTGCGCATAAATGCTGTCCTGGAATACCGGCCCGTAACGCGGCGTGCAACTCGTGAAGGCTCGAAACATCGACACCAATGCCCATCGCCGCTGCCGCCGCCAGCAGGCTCTGGGACTTGTTGGCCTTGGCGCCGTAAAACAGCGTGTGGGCGACGTTGTAGTGTTTCAGCACGCCCTGAAGCGCCGCCGCGTTGAGCTTGAATGCGTGGGGCCATACCAGGTTCAGCGGCGATCCATAGTGGTCGACCAGTGCTGAAAGTTTGCCTGGACAGTGCTGGATGAACTGCGCGATTAGCGGGTCGAGCAATGGCGCCAAGAGGGTCGGTTGATGCACTTCAGTTACATTGTTAAATGTTGGCGTCATTACAGTAGGCATAGTTAACCCCTGGCGTATAAATCAACACCCATCAAGTTTTCGATAACTTGGTGTTATCGAAGAATATGAACTTGCCGTTTTTCAGGCATGAACGATTTAAACGCCTGGCGGTGCGTGCCAAACGAAACCCGGCCTCACTATCGTGACGTCAGGTTTTATCAATACTTCACAAAGATATTGCATAGAAATCCATTCCATGAGGTTTTACCTGGGCGTGAAGAGGCCGTTATCGAGTCTGCGGCTTATTCTCGAACAGGGTCATTAGCTGACATTCAAATGACATCACTGCACTGCACTTCCTTGGGGAGTACGAAAACTTCCTTTGTTGTGTGAGAGATATCTTCGATGGCGAGAACCATATTGCTAACGCGAACGATTATCAAGTAAGGTTTTCAAATATTTTGAATATTTACTCGTTGGCTGAACGTGTGCAAACGCTTGTTTGCTCACGTTTGCAGGTGCCCATCCGTACTTGGAAGAGCGCCTTAATACCTTGATCAACAAGGAATTAACCGACGTTGTAAGGGGCTGTTGCAGGACCGCGATGGCCCCGCCCGAAATCGATGAAATTTCGCTTGAACCACGACAGTTGCATGCCTAGGAGAGCTTTATGACCACTGAACGTCCCGGTACCACCCCCACGCTTCCCATCAGCTACCTGTTCGTCCCGGGGAACCGCCCCGAGCGTTTCGCCAAGGCCGTCGCGGCGGCTCCGGACGCGATCATCCTCGACCTCGAGGACGCGGTTCATCCCGACAGCAAAGCCGCGGCCCGCGCCGCGATCTGGGCCTGGCAGGAGAGTTCGCCCAACGTTTCCTGCCAGCGCTACATCCGCCTGAACAGCGTTGGCAGTGAGTTCTTCCGCCAGGACCTCAAGTGGCTCGAAGACATGCGCTACCCGCAGCGCTGCTCGGGAATCTTCCTGCCCAAGGCGCAGTATGGCGAGGGGTTGTCCGAGGTGGTCGAGCGCTTGCTGGCGTGGAGGCCCGGGCTCAAGGTCGTCGCCATCATCGAGACCGCCAGGGGCTTGCATGAGGTCGAGTCGATCGCCGGCATCGCCGGGCTCTCGCGGCTGGCGTTCGGCTCCCTGGATTTTTCCCTGGACATCAACTGCAGCCAGGTGCCCGAGGCGTTTCTCTTCGCCCGCAATCGCATCGTGCTGGCGTCGCGAACCGCCGGCTTGCCGGCACCGGTCGACGGCGTGACCCCGGCGATCAGCGACCTGGCGGCGGTCAAGCACGAGGCGCACTACGCCAGGTCCCTGGGCTTTGGCGCCAAGCTCTGCATCCACCCCGGCCAGTTGCGTACGGTCCAGCAGGCATTCCTGCCCGATGCCCACCAGTTGGCGTGGGCGGACCGGGTGATGCAGGCCGTGGCCAGTGGCAGCCATGCCGTGCAGGTGGACGGCGAGATGGTGGATCTGCCCCTCATCGAGCATGCGCAACGGCTGCTGGACGTGGCCAGTCTCTACGGGGAACCCGCCAAGGCGGATGCCTGCTGAACCGGCCATCGATCAGGGGAAATGCCATGCAACAGGGTTATCAGATTTCGCTCCGACCGTTGTGCGAGGTGCTGCAATCGGAGCACGTCGATCCGGCCAACGTGGAGTCGGTCCGGCAGTCGATCGTCCGGGCCGGCCATTGGCTGGAACCGATCATTGTCGAGCGCTCCCGAGGCATCGTGATGGACGGCAACCACCGGCTGAACGCGGCGCTGCAGTTGGGGTTGAAGCGAGTGCCGTGCATCCAGCTCGACTATGCCGATCCTCGGGTGCGCGTGCGGCACTGGCAGACCGGCCAGGCGTTCGAGGTGGCGCGGATTTTCACCACCATCGAGCGCGGCGAACTGTTCCCGTACAAGACTACGCGGCACGCGTTCTACCCGGCCCTGCCGGTCATCGCGATCCCGCTGGAGCGCCTGTATGGGTAGGCGGCTCGCCGGGGCGGGCAGGGTGCGGAAAAAAATAACGCCCGTGGGGTGATACTTTTCCGCAGGTCGGCTGGCAATAGGAGTGATTACCATTTTCTCTTGCTGAAAAGGATCCTTACGTCATGTCTGTTGCACGTCGACCTTGCGGTGAATCCGCGCTTTCATTCGCGATTCGTTGCGCCACGCTGGGCATTGTTCTGGTCGCAGGGAGCGCCAACAGCTGGGCTGCAACCTCCACGTCGCCGGCCAGTGCCGACGCGAACGCCGACGCTTCGGCGCCGGCGGATGCCCAGGGCCTGACCCTCGATGAGATCAACATCACCGGTGCCTACAACGGCGCGACCGCGCTGCCGCCGGCGCTCGCGAGCGGGCAGGTGGCCCGTGGGGCACGCCTGGGCATGATGGGCAACAAGGACGTGATGGACACCCCCTTCAACGTGACCAGCTACACCGCCAAGACGTTGGCCGATCTGCAGACCGTGACCGTGGCCGACGCCTTGCAGAGGGATCCCTCGGTGCGCTCGACAGGGCAGACGGGCGGCATCGTCGATTCGTTCTTCATCCGTGGCTTTCCGATCGGCGAGGGCAACATCGGCGAGTTGGCCTACGACGGCGTCTACGGCGTGGCACCCAACTATCGGGTGTTTACCGAGTACGCCGAACGGGTTGAAGTCCTCAAGGGGCCGGGCGCCCTGATGTACGGGATTTCACCGAACAGTGGCATCGGCGGGGTGATCAATATCGTCCCCAAGCGCCCGCTGGACGAAGACCTGACGCGCTTGACCACCACCTACGAATCCGATTCCCAGGTCGGCGGTCATCTTGATCTCAGTCGCCGCTTCGGTTCCGAGAACCAGTTTGGCGTGCGCTTCAATGGCAGCCTGCGGGGCGGCGATACTGTCGTGGACGATCAGGAGCGTGAGCTGAACATCGGCGCCATTGCCCTCGATTACCGGGGCGAGCGGTTGCGCTTGAACCTCGATTTCATCAGCCAGAAAGAAAGCTTCGAAGGTGCCTCGCGGCCCTTCACGATCGCACCGGGCGTGGAGGTGCCGTCCGCGCCCAACGGCCGGACCAACCTGCCGCAGAAGTGGGGCTGGTCGGACACCCGTGAACAGTCGGCCCTGCTGGGCGGCGAGTATGACCTGAACGATTCGCTGACCGTGTTCGCTCATGCCGGCGGTGGCCGCTCGGACGTCGATCGGATGTCCGACCAGGTGCCCAGGATCCTCAACAGTGCCGGGGATACCAGCAACGTGCCGGGGCACTATAAGTTCAACGTCGATCGTTCGACCGCCGACGTCGGCTTGCGCGGCGTGTTCGCCACCGGCCCGGTCACCCACACCACCACGGTGATGGCGACCACCTACCAGGATGAATTGTCCCGGGGGATCACCAACGGTACGGCGATTACCTCGAACATCTACCATCCCGTGGATGCCCCCAAGCAGTACCTGCGTTCGCCCAAGGTCCAACGGGTGTCCGAATCGGAGCTGTCCGGCGTCGCCGTGACCGACACGCTGTCGGTGCTCGACGACCGGTTGCAACTGACCCTGGGCCTGCGCCGGCAAAACGTGGAGTCGCGCAATTACAGCAACGGCGCGGTCAGCTCCCGCTATGACGACAGCGCGACCAACCCGATGGTGGGCGTGGTGGTCAAGCCCTGGGACGACGTGTCCTTCTACTACAACTATGTCGAGGGCCTGAGCAAAGGCGATACCGCGCCGAGTGGGGCAAGCAACAGCGGCATGACGTTCGCCCCCTACGAGTCCAAGCAGCACGAACTCGGCGTCAAGTATGAGCACGGCACCTTCATGACCACCCTGGCGTTGTTCCAGATCGAGAAGCCGGGTGGCGAGTTGGGCGCGGATGGCGTGTTCTCGGTGCAGGCCGAGCAACGCAACCGCGGTGTCGAGCTGAGCATGTTCGGCGAAGTTGCCCCCGGCACCCGGCTGATGGGCGGCGTGACGCTGCTCGATGGCGAGTTGACGGAGTCGGCCACCGCCGCCAACCGGGGCAACAAACCCGTAGGCGTGCCGGACGTCCAGGCCAACCTCTGGGCCGAATGGGACACCCCATGGGTGCAAGGCTTTACCCTCACCGGCGGGGCGATCTATACCGACAAGCAGTACGTCAACCAGGCCAACACCCAGTCGCTGGATGCCTGGACCCGCTTCGATGCAGGAGCCCGCTACGCCACCAAAATCGAAGGCCGGCCGACGACGTTCCGGGCCACGGTGCAAAACGTGTTCGATCGCGAGTACTGGTCGGGCGTCGCCTCGTATGGTGCGTTTTCCGCCGGTTCGCCACGCACGTTGCAGTTGTCGGCCACGGTCGATTTCTAGACTGTGTACGAAATAGTTTGAAACGCAGGTTAGGCAAGGCAAAAACCGGCGAGGAAGCGCAGTTGACTGGTTGTCAATGAGCATTCCGAGCCGGTTTTTAACGCCGCATAACCAAGTTTCAGGCTATTTCGTACATAGCCTAGACGCACAACAACGGGTGGCCGCCGTACCGGGCCACCCCCGTTCGATCACCCTCTGAAAAGGACTTTTCATATGCAAGGCAATCCAGGCATGACGCCCTCCAATGCGCGCGCGCCATTGCGCCCGGCGGCAGAGCCGCAGGCCCACGATCCCGACCGGTGCGCCAACGAACCGATTCGCGACCTGCTGCGTTGTTATGGACTGCGCACCAGCCTGATCCGCTTCAAGGTGATCAACGCGTTGCTGGCGGCCGCCCAGGACGGCCGCACGATGGGCGTGCGCGGCGTGCATGCTTATTTGGCGAAAACGTCTGCCGACCTGTCGTTCGTCAGTGTGCGCGAAGTGCTCAGGCGACTTTGCGAAGAGGGACTCATCCTGTTCCAGGCAGACAAGACCTACTGCTTCACCGCCGAGGCTTGGGCGATGCTCGAACAGCACCTCGATGACGGACGGTGACCCGCAAGGGCAAGGATTCAAAAAAAGGGGGTAGGTGCGCGGCAGTTGCGAACCGCGCACCGGACGATCAACGCAAGGTGTAGCCGTTGTCCACGATCCAGTCCTGGCCATACACGCCGCGTGCACCCCGGCTCAACTGGAAGAGAATGACGTCGGCCACGGCTTGCGGCTCAAGAAACTGGCCCGTCAATAACCGCTGGTTGACCGTGTTGGCCACGGAGCCCAAGGCCTGTTCATCAAGGCCCAGGGTGCCCCAGATCGGCGTGGCGGTTGGCCCCGGTGAGACCATGTTGAGGCGCACGCCGTGGGGCGCCAGCTCTACCGCCAGGGTGCGCATCTGCGCGCGCAACGCGGCCTTGGAGGCAATGTACGCGGCCAACCCGGCAAAGGTGGCCTGTTCCAGGAAGGTCCCGATGAAGACCACCGATGCCTCAGGGGCCAGATGCTCGCGCAGGCTGCTCAAGGTGTTGAGCGCGCCCGCGCCATTGACTGCCCATTGACGGTCGAAGGCCGCCAGGTCCAGGCCATCGGCCAGTTGTGCGATGCCGGCGTTGGGTACCAGGCAATCCACCTGGCCCAGGGTGCCGACCCGTTGCGCCAGCCTGGCCTGGTCCGCGACCTGCGTGACGTCGCCAGGCAACCAGGACAGCAGGTCGCCGAAGCGCTCGACCAGTTCGCCGAGGCCGCCGATCTGGCGCGACATCGCCACCACCTTCGAACCGCTTTCCAGCAGGCGCCGGGTGACGGCCAGGCCGATGCCCGAACTGGCACCGGTGACTACGCTGAGGTTGGGCTTGAATTCATTGTGCATGGGGCTTCTTCCTAGGTTCGCCAAAAGGGGCGAGTGACCTGATCAGAAGTCGTGCCAATCGGTAACACTATATAAATCAATTAGTTGAAACTGATCGTGTCAATTTGACTCGCGCTGGCCAGGGTCAAAACAACCTTCACGTTGGTCGTTATGACTCGTATGGCGTGACTCATCCTGCTGCTGCGCAGATCGTCGCCCAAGGTCCCATCCGTGGGGCCTTGGCGCTAAAGGCATCAGAACAGCCGGGTGAACAACCAGTACAGGCTCCCGGACAACAGGATCGCGGCAGGCAGCGTCAGGACCCAGGCCATTACCAGGTTGCGGATCGTGCGCATTTGCAAGCCGGCCCCGTTGGCGACCATGGTCCCGGCCACGCCCGACGACAGGACGTGGGTGGTGGACACCGGTAGGCCGAACATGTCGGCGGCGCCGATGGTCAGCATCGCGACGGTTTCGGCCGAGGCGCCCTGGGCGTAGGTCAGGTGGCTCTTGCCGATTTTTTCACCCACCGTCACCACGATGCGTTTCCAGCCGACCATGGTGCCCAGGCCGAGGGCGATGGCCACGGCGATCTTCACCCACAGCGGGATGAAGCGCGTGGAATTGTCGATCTGCTGCTTGAACAGTTGCAGCTTGGCGCTGGTGTCGGCGTCGAAGTGGCCGACCTTGTTCTTGTCCATCAGGCGGATGGTTTCGCTGGTCAGGTACATGTCGTTGCGCACGTTGCCCACGGCCTCGGCTGGCACCCTGGCCAGCGAGCCGTAGCCCTTGACCTCGGCGCCGATACTGCCGGTCAGGGCAGCGAGGGCCGGAACCAGTTGCGGCGTCGCCTCCTTGGTGCCGACGTAGGTGGTCAGGATCGCGCGTGGATCTGCCGGTGCCGGCAGCGGCGAGTTCTTCACCAGGGCCTGTTGAGTGACTTCGGCCACGGCGGCGAATTGCAGCGCCTGGTCGGCGGGCATGGCGCGGTTCAGCGCGTAAGCCATGGGCAGGGTGCCGACCAGGATCAACATGATCAGGCCCATGCCTTTCTGCCCGTCGTTGGAACCGTGGGCGAAGGACACGCCAGTGCAGGTCAGGATCAGCATGCCGCGAATCCACCACGGCGGCGGCGTGTTGCCTTCGGGTGCCTTGTACAGCGCGCGATTCTTGACGAAGGCGCGCAGCGCCAGGAGCAGCAACGCGGCGCAGCCGAAACCCACCAGTGGCGACAGCAGCAACGCGTAGCCGATCTTGGTGGCCTGGGCCCAGTCCACGCCGCTGGTGCCGTCGCGGCCATGCATCAGCGCGTTGGCGACCCCGACACCAATGATCGAGCCAATCAGGGTGTGGGACGAGGAGGCCGGCAAGCCCAGCCACCAAGTGCCCAGGTTCCACAGGATGGCGGCGATCAACAGGGCGAAGATCATGGCGAAACCGGCGGAAGAGCCGACCTGCAGGATCAGTTCCACCGGCAGCAGCGCAATGATGCCGAAGGCCACGGCGCCGCTGGACAGCAGTACCCCGAGGAAGTTGAAGAAGCCCGACCAGGCCACGGCGAAATTCGGTGCCATGGAGTTGGTGTAGATGACCGTGGCGACGGCATTGGCGGTGTCATGGAAGCCGTTGACGAACTCGAAGCCCAGGGCGATCAGCAGGGCTACGCCCAACAGCAGAAATGGCGTCCAGGTGGTCACCACCGTGCCCAGTTCGTTCATGTCGTGCATCAGGCTGTAGGCGGTGAACAGCAGTCCGCTGCCCAGCACGGCGAAAAACACCACCAGGGTGATCACGCTCGGCTTGCGGTTGAGTTGCGGTCTTGAGCTGTGGGCGACTGAACTCGGTGAGTCCATGGCCAGGGTCGGGTTCGTCATGATGAAATCCGCTTCTAATAATAAGCTGTTGAGGGAAGGCTCGAGGTCGGGTGCCCGATCAGGTCCGGATCAATAGACCTGCGGCACGATGAGCTCCGGTGGCGTCGGGCTGCGGGTGTAATCTTCCTGTCGCACCCGTTGTGGCAACTCGATTGCTGGCACTTCCACCTCTTCGTAGGGCATCTGCCCCAGCAGGTGATGAATGCAATTGAGTCGGGCCTTTTTCTTGTCGTCGGCTTGCACCACCCACCACGGGGCCTCGGCGATGTGGGTGCGTTCGAGCATGATTTCCTTGGCCTTGGTATAGGCTTCCCAGCGCCGGCGGGACTCCAGGTCCATGGGGCTGAGCTTCCATTGCTTGAGCGGGTCGTGGAGGCGACTGAGAAAACGCAGGTGCTGTTCCTGGTCGGAAATCGAGAACCAGTACTTGATCAGCTGGATGCCCGAGCGGGCGAGCATCCGCTCGAATTCCGGCACGGTCCGAAAGAACTCTTCGTACTGGTCGGCGGTGCAGAACCCCATGACCTGCTCGACCCCGGCGCGGTTGTACCAACTGCGGTCGAACAGCACGATTTCGCCTGCTGCCGGCAGATGGGAGACGTAGCGCTGGAAGTACCATTGCGTCCGTTCACGGTCGTTGGGCGCGGGCAGGGCGGCGACCCGGCAGACCCGTGGGTTGAGTCGCTGGGTGATGCGCTTGATGACGCCACCCTTGCCGGCGGCATCGCGGCCTTCGAACAGGATCACCACCTTGTGCCCGGTCTTGACCACCCAGCTCTGCAGCTTCACCAGTTCGCCTTGCAGGCGAAACAGCTCGCTGAAGTAACGCCGGCGACTGTCCTTTTCGCTGCCCGGCGGCGTGTGCTCGTCGAAGAAGGCGTCCATGTCATGCCCGTCTTCGGATAACTCCAGTTCCAGCTCTTCGTCGGTGTGATCGAGCAGCTCGCGGTGGATGCGCTGGATCAAGATGTCCTGGCTAAGCATGGGGGGAACTCGCGTCGTGGAGAGGCGAATTCGACGCTAGTCGCAATTTGTTACATGTGCGTGACGGTCATCTGTGCTTCACGCGATCGCCATGGGCTAAACCGTTTATCTACGCTCGATGCCCGCACGTTCCACTGGAGATCGAAGAACACGCCGCGCTGTCATCCAGGTGTCATCGACCCTGTGGCAAGCTTTTTGGCAAACCCGCACCGGGTGATCCAACCGTTGGCAGATAAATGTGCAAGGAACACCGCGATGAAAGGCGACGCCCCCCTGTTTGCGGCCATTGACCTGGGTTCCAACGCGTTTCGCTTGATGATTGGCCAGACGGTCAAGCGCAACCGGCGCCTGGTGATTCAGGAAGTGAAGACCCTGCGTGAACCGGTCCGCCTGGCCGAAGGCTTGCAGGCCGGGGCGCTGGATGAGTTGGCACTGGATCGGGGATGGCAGGCGCTGGCACGGTTTGGCAAGAAACTGCGAGGTTTTGAAGCCGGCCGGGTGCGGGCGGTGGCGACCAGCGCGGTGCGCGAAGCGGCTAACGCGCAACTGTTCCTGGACAGCGCCCAACGCCACCTGGGCTTTCGGATCGACGTGCTGTCGGGGCAAGAAGAAGCCCGTCTCGTCTACGCCGGGGTCGCTCATACGGTGCCGGGTGTCGAGGACACGCGGCTGGTGGTGGACATCGGCGGTGGCTCATCCGAGCTGATCCTGGGGCGGGGCGACCAGCCATTGTTGACCGAGAGCCTTGCCATCGGCAGCGGTACCTTTGGCACGCGCTATTTCCGTGACGGACACATCACGGCCCCGGCGTTGCTGGAGGCCGAGCGCGTGGCCAGCCTGGCCTTTGAAAAAGTCGCGATGGGTTTTCGTGCCCAGGGTTGGCAACTGGCGATCGGTTCGTCCGGCACGGCGCGGATGCTGGCCAAGGTGCTCAAGGCCAATGGCCTGAACGACCTGGGACAAGGCGGCATCACTTACACCGGGTTGTTGCGCCTGTCGTTGCGCCTGCTGGAAGTCCGGCATGTCGAACAACTACGCCTGGCCGGCCTGCAAGCCCATCGCCTGGGCAGCTTGCCCGGCGGCCTGGCGATCATGCTGGCGGCCTTCAAGGCTTTCGGGATCACCCAGATGATCGCTTCCGAACCGGGTTTGCGCTTTGGCGTTCTCCATGACCTGATCCACAAGCGCTGATCCGGCGCTGTCACGCCCGTCTTCCCATACTGGCAGCGGCTCTATCCAGAGCGCTCGCCACCGTTGTTCCATCCAACCGCGAATGCACTGGGCTGTCGCCAGCGACGGCCTGGGCCCGAGTGATTGCGCGAACGGGGCTTTTCGCTCTTTCGATATGCATTCAGTGAAGGCACAATGCGCATCCTTTTTTGGCTCGCCTTGCCGGAGGCCGCGAAAATGATCAAGACGCCGTACTACCTCATCGACAAACAAAAGCTGCTGGCGAACATGCAGAAGATCGCCTACGTGCGCGAGCAGTCCGGGGCCAAGGCCTTGCTGGCACTCAAGTGCTTCGCCACCTGGTCGGTGTTCGACCTGATGCAGCAGTACATGGACGGCACCACGTCGTCGTCGCTCTACGAGCTCAAGCTCGGCCGCCAGAAGTTCGCGGGCGAGACCCACGCCTACAGCGTTGCCTGGGCCGACGACGAAATCGAAGAGATGCTCGCCAACTGCGACAAGATCATCTTCAACTCCATCGGCCAGTTGCAGCGCTACACCCAAGCCTCGGCCGGCAAGGTCCGTGGCCTGCGGGTCAATCCGCAAGTGAGCAGCTCGGACTACCTGCTGGCCGACCCGGCGCGACCGTTCAGCCGCCTGGGCGAATGGGATCCGGAGAAGATCGAGCAGGTCATCGAGCAGATCTCCGGCTTCATGTTCCACAACAACTGCGAGAACGGCGATTTCGGTCTATTCGACCAGATGCTCGGCACTATCGAGGAACGCTTCGGTCATCTGCTGCATAAGGTCGAGTGGGTCAGCCTCGGCGGCGGCATCCATTTCACCGGCGAGGGCTATGCCCTTGATGCCTTCTGCGCGCGGCTCAAAGCCTTCTCGCAGAAGTATGGCGTGCAGGTCTACCTGGAACCGGGCGAAGCGGCGATCACCCAGAGCGCTTCTTTGGAAGTCACCGTGCTCGACACACTCTACAACGGCAAGCACCTGGCCGTGGTGGACAGCTCCATCGAGGCGCACATGCTCGACCTGCTGATCTATCGCCTGAACGCCAAGCTGGCACCGAGCGAGGGCGAACACACCTACATGGTGTGCGGCAAGTCCTGCCTGGCCGGAGACATCTTCGGCGAGTATCAATTCGATCGTCCGCTGTCCATCGGCGATCGGCTGTCGTTCATCGACGCAGCGGGCTACACCATGGTCAAGAAGAACTGGTTCAACGGCCTGAAAATGCCGTCCATCGTAGTGAAACAACTCGACGGTAGTGTCGAGCTGGTTCGCGAATTTGTTTACGACGACTACCTGTCCAGCCTCTCTTGAGCGGACAGAAGGAGACTTGAAGAAATTGAAGAAGAACGTACTTATCATTGGTGCAGGAGGTGTCGCCAAGGTGGTGGCCCACAAGTGCGCGCAGCACAACGACGAACTCGGTCGTATTGCTATCGCGTCGCGCAACATCTCCAAATGCCAGGCCATCATCGACAGCGTCAAGGCCAAGGGTAGCCTCAAGCAACCCGCCGACATCAAGGCCTTTGCACTGAACGCCCTGGACGTCGAAGCGACCAAGGCGCTGATTCGCGAAACCGAGTCGCAGATCGTGATCAACGTCGGCTCCGCTTTTCTCAACATGTCGGTGCTGCGTGCCTGCATCGATACCGGCGTGGCCTATCTGGACACCGCCATCCACGAAGAACCGGGCAAGGTCTGCGAGACGCCGCCCTGGTATGGCAACTACGAGTGGAAGCATCTGCAAGAGTGCCAAGAGAAGAACATCACCGCCATTCTCGGCGTCGGCTTCGACCCGGGTGTGGTCAATGCCTATGCGGCCCTGGCGCAACAACAGTATTTCGACCGCATTGATTCGATCGACATCCTCGACGTCAATGCCGGCTCCCACGGCAAATATTTCGCCACCAATTTCGATCCGGAAATCAATTTCCGTGAGTTCACCGGACAGGTGTGGAGCTGGCAGGACAGCCAGTGGACCAGCAACACCATGTTCGAGGTCAAGCGCACCGACGACCTGCCGGTCGTAGGCTCGCAGAACCTGTACCTGACCGGCCACGACGAAGTGCACTCGCTGTCGAAGAACCTCGACGTGCCCAACGTGCGCTTCTGGATGAGCTTCGGCGAACACTACATCAACGTGTTCACGGTACTGCGTAACCTGGGCCTGCTCTCCGAGCAACCGGTCAAGACCGCCGAGGGCCTGGAAGTGGTGCCGCTGAAAGTGGTCAAG
The DNA here is from genome assembly GCA_001023535.1 of Pseudomonas chlororaphis. NCBI lineage: Bacteria > Pseudomonadati > Pseudomonadota > Gammaproteobacteria > Pseudomonadales > Pseudomonadaceae > Pseudomonas > Pseudomonas chlororaphis. The sequence goes on along the minus strand of CP011020.1, from coordinate 143,007 downwards.
GCCGTGCTGCCTGACCCGAGTTCGCTGGCGCCTGGCTACACCGGCAAGACCTGCATCGGCGACCTGGTCAAGGGCGTCAAGGACGGCCAACCACGCGAAGTGTTCATCTATAACGTGGCCGACCACGAAGACGCCTTCGCGGAAACCGACAGCCAGGGCATTTCCTACACCGCCGGCGTGCCACCCGTGGCTGCCGCGCTGCTGGTCGCCCGTGGCCAGTGGGACGTGCAGCGCATGGTCAACGTCGAAGAGTTGCCGGCCGAGGCGTTCCTCGAAGCGTTGGACGTGATGGGCCTGCCAACGCGCATCAAGGATGAGCAGGGAGACCGTCCCTGGAACCAACAGGCCTGAACGGCTTAGGTAACCGGTAGGTAGCGTTTCGCGCTCCAGAAAAAATGCCCCGTGTCGCAAGATGCGGGGCATTTTTCGTTTTGCAGGGTCGTCGAGGGGCCGCGGTCATTCTGGCCCCTGGCCGCCAAACTCGGATACTCTCTCAGGCGCCGGGGGAATGAGCCCGGCGCCAAACATGCGTTTTCCCGCCAGCCGCCACAGGACATCCAGCGCTCACGTATGGTCAAGCACATCGATCCCGATCTGACGTTGCTGAAAATGCCGTCGCTCAAGGCCGTCAAGTCATTCGTGGCGGCCGCCAAATACCAAAGCTTCACTCGGGCGGCGGAGGCATTGTGCGTCACCCAGGCGGCCATCAGCCGACAGATCCGCGAGCTTGAGGCCTACCTTGAGGTCGATCTGTTCAAAAGGGTGGGGCGGGCGGTCGAGCTGACGGAAGCCGGGGTGATTTTCTTCGACGCGGCGCAGATGTCGTTCGTCAATATCTCCCAGGCGGCCGAGCGCATTCGTACCCACAATGCCGGCAAACGCGTCCTGACACTGTGCTGTTCCCCGGCGTTTTCCGCACTATGGCTGTCGGCGAGGCTGCCGACGTTTTTCAGCCAGAACCCGGACATCGACCTGAACCTGATCACCACGCAGAACTTCCTGTCCATGGAGCCCGGCATTCGCCCGGACATCTTCATTACCAAGATGGCCAAGATCCAGGATGGCTACCAGTGCTACCCACTGTTCCATGACGTGATCTATCCGGTCTGCACGCCCCAGTACAAGGCCGCGCACCCCGAGCTTTCAAGCCTGGAGGGGTTGCGCGACGGCGTCCTGCTGAACCTGAGCCCCTACGGGCGCTCCCAGGTCGCGGAGCACGTGGACTGGGGTGTCTGGCTGGCCTTCAACGACATCGACATCAACGACCGCCCGTTCGACAGCCCTCATGTGCTCAATGCCAATGACTACAACCTCATCATCACCATGGTGCTGACACACCAGGGGGTGGCGCTGGGGTGGAATCATCTGGTGGAGAAGTTGGTGGAGGACGGCACGTTGATTCGTCCGGTGAGTGAGGAGGTGGTGCTCAGGGAGAGTTTGCATTATCTGACCTTTCGCCAGGATCGGCAGAATGATGAGGCGTGTTGTCGGCTGCGCGATTGGATGCTTGCGCAGTTGGCTTGAGTCCTCCCTGTGGCGTGGCGCTCGCGGCCATATCTCAATCCCCTGTGGGAGCGGGCTTGCTGGTGCATGCAAAGGCTTCGTACACCCCAAATCCCTTGTGGGAGCGGGCTTGCCCGCGAAAGCGGTGTGTCTGTCATGAAAATGTTGGATGTGCCGCCGTCTTCGCGAGCAAGCCCGCTCCCACAGGTCTTGCTGGTGCATGCAAAGGCGGCATACACCCCAAAATCTCGTGTGGGGTCAGGGCACACCCAAACCCGCATTTTGCCCCCTTTTTTCCAAGCTCAACCCCCTAAAACCGACTGATTGATAACACTAGGTTATGCATTGCTCGGAATAAATGTTTCTTGTTGAGAAATGATTTTGACACGTACTCTTCACCCAAGCCGTAAGCGTTTATGAAGACGGTATGTTGAACAAGCGGGCCCTCGAACAGCTGTAACTAAGGGGCGTTGTTTTGTCAGGTAAGTTTCTAAAAATAAGATCGTGGTACGTCGTTTGGTGCCTGCCAAACGATTAGACATTGTTTCAGTGGATGCTTTTTCGCGTTGTATTCGTGCCGTGTCTGTATGAGCGAGTGCAGGGCGAAGAAGGGCTTTCGCAGATAACTGAAAGATGTGCGCTGGTCAGTTTAGGTTTTTATTTTCATTAATCGGTCCCGTTCACACGGGGAATTTATATCGTGCGCCGCCGGACTTGGCTCGAGGCGCTTGTTGATACTTCCGGCCATTTGAAATCGGAGAAACCGTCTTGAGATTCGAAGGTATTTATACACCGGCGGTGACGCCGCATACGCCCGATGGCGATATCGACTGGAATGTGTTCGATGACGTTCTGGAGTCGCTGGTCGAGGCGAAAGTACACGGCATTATTATTGGCGGCTCGACCGGCGAATATTATGCGCAGACCGCTGAAGAGCGTCTGGAACTGGCCGCCCGGGCCAAGGATGTCATCGGCTCGCGGGTTCAACTGATCATCGGCACCGGCGCCATCCGTACCGAAGACGCGGTGTTGTTCGCCAAGGATGCCAAGGCCATCAAGGCTGACGCGATCCTGGTCACCACGCCGCCCTATGCGCTGCCGACCGACCAGGAGAACGCGATCCACGCGTTGACCATCGACCGTGCGGCAAACCTGCCGATCATGCTTTACAACTACCCAGGCCGCATGTGCGTGCAAATGAACGAGGATTATCTCGCTCGCGTGGGTAAGTCGAAGAATGTCGTCGCCATCAAGGAAAGTTCCGGTGATATGGGCCGGGTTCACTTGTTGGCGCGGGAGTTTCCGCATATCGCGTTGTCGTGTGGCTGGGACGATCAGGCCCTGGAGTTCTTTGCCTGGGGTGCGCGCAGTTGGGTGTGTGCCGGTTCAAACTTCCTGCCCAGGGAACATGTCGCGTTGTATGAAGCCTGTGTGCTGGAAAAGAACTTCGATAAAGGTCGCCAGATCATGTCGGCAATGATGCCGCTGATGAATGCACTGGACGGTGGAAAGTTCGTGCAGTCAATCAAGTTCGGCTGCGAATTGAATGGATTGAAAGTAGGTGATGTGCGTGCGCCACTGCGTCCGTTGAATGCGGGTGATAAACGAAGTCTGCAAACCGTTATCGCCAACGTGAAACGCACCGTCGCACACATTACCTCGGGAGCCAACCATGCGTGATCTGCTTACTGCGGCTGAATATGCCGCTATCGCCAAATCCATTTCATTTCCGTCCAATGCGTTTATCGACGGGGCTTTCAAACCGGCGATTGGCGGCAAGACATTTGCCACCCATAACCCCGCCACCGGCGCATTCCTCGCGGACATCGCCGCCTGCACCGTCGAGGATGTCGACTACGCGGTGAGCAAGGCCCGGGAAGCGTTCGAGGACGGGCGCTGGAGGCTGTTGGCGCCGGGCGAACGCAAGGCCGTGCTGTTGAAGTTCGCCAAGTTGCTGGAGGACAACCGTCACGAATTGGCGGTGCTGGAAAGCCTGGACAGCGGCAAGCCTGTGCGCGAGTGCCAATGCGTGGATGTGCCGGACACGATTCACACCCTGCGCTGGCACGCTGAAGTCATCGACAAGCTTTACGACCATACCGCCCCGGTGGGCAACGATGCCCTGACCATGGTCGTGCGCGAGCCGATCGGGGTGGTGGGGTGTGTGCTGCCCTGGAACTTCCCGCTGCTGATGCTCGCCTGGAAAATCGGCCCGGCGCTGGCCGCCGGCTGCTCGGTGATTGTCAAGCCGGCCGAGCAGACCACGCTCACCACGTTGCGCGTCGCCGAGTTGGCGTTTGAAGCGGGCGTCCCAGCCGGTGTGCTGAACATCGTGACGGGCACCGGCAAGGACGTTGGCGAACCCATCGGCCTGCACAAAGACGTCGATATGGTCAGCTTCACCGGTTCCACCGCCACCGGCCGCCGCTTCCTGCATTACGCCGCCGACTCCAACCTCAAGCGCGTGGTGCTGGAATGCGGCGGCAAGAACCCCGCCGTGGTGATGGATGACGCCGAGGACCTGGACCTGGTGGCCGAGCAAGTGGTCAACGGCGCCTTCTGGAACATGGGCGAGAACTGCTCGGCAACGTCGCGCCTGCTGGTACATGCATCGGTCAAGGATGAACTGCTCCAACGCATGGGCGCCTACCTCAATGAGTGGAAGATGGGCGATCCCCTCGACCCGCACAACCGCGTGGGGGCCTTGGTCAGCAGTGATCATTTCGAGAAAGTGAAGTCGTACCTCGACTACGCGAACGGCGACAAGCTCGCCGTCGTGTACGGCGGCGACACCCAGGATGGCGCCTTCGTGCAGCCGACCGTGATCGACGGCGTCGACCGTGACAGCCGCTTGTTCCAGGAAGAAATCTTCGGCCCGGTGTTGTCCGTGACCTCGTTCACGTCGATCTGCGAAGCCATCGCCCTGGCCAACGACACGGCCTACGGCCTGGCGGCGTCGGTGTACACCGGCAGCCTGCGCAAGGCGATCAAGCTGTCGCGGGAGATTCGCGCCGGCATCGTCACCGTCAATTGCTTCGGTGAAGGTGACGCCTCGACGCCGTTCGGCGGCTACAAGGAGTCGGGGTTCGGTGGTCGGGACAAATCGGTCTTCGCCCATGACCAGTACACCGAGATCAAGACCATCTGGATCGATGTGTCCGATCGGTCGGTTGACGAGACCGTAAAATGAGCGCCCATACCATCAAGCGTCTACCGGTAGACACCGGCGTCTCGGGTTGGGAGGCCATTTCGACGCGCTCGACGCCCGTGCGCATGCTTGATGGGCAGGTGACCGCCGATTGGGTGATCATCGGCGCCGGTTTTGCCGGCCTTTCCGCCGCGCGCAGGCTGTCGCAGCTGCGCCCGGGCGAGCGCATCGTGGTGCTGGATGCGCACGAAGTGGCGAAGGGGCCCGCCGGCCGGAACTCAGGCTTCATGATCGACGTGCCGCATAACCTGTCGTCGGGCGAGTACTCCGTGGCTGGTGAGTCGGCCACCGCCCTGGAGATTGCGCAAAATCGGTTTGCGATCGATTTTGCCTCCCAGGCCGCGCATGAATACGGCATGAGTGCGCACACGTTCGATCCTTCCGGCAAGATCAACGCGGCGGCCACCGAGCGCGGGCTCAAGCTCAATGACAACTACGCCAAGTCGCTGCATGGTATTGGCGAGCGGTATGAGTTGTTCGATGCCGCGCAGATGCGCGAAATCACTGGTTCGACTTACTACCACGGCGGGTTGTACACCCCCGGCGCGGTCATGATCCAGCCGGCGCAATACATCCGCGACCTGGCGGCCGGGCTGGCGGACAAGGTGACGCTGCTGGAGCGCTCGCCAGTCATCGAGTTGTCCAGGACCGGCGGCGACTGGGTCGCTCGCTCGCATCGCGGTACCGTCACTGCGCCCAAGGTGATTCTGGCGGTCAACGGCCATATCGAGGATTTCGGCCACTTCAAGGGCCGCCTGTTGCACGTGTTCACCTACGCGTCGATGACGGCCGGCTACCGGGATGAGCAGTTCGACAAGACGTTGCCCGGCAGGGACCGGTGGGCGTTGCTGCCGGCCGATCCCATGGGCGCCACGCTGCGCAAGATAACCTCGGACGGTTTGTCGCGAATCGTCATCCGGACCAAATTCACCTACGACCCTAGCATCCAGGTAACCCCCAAGCGGGTCGCGGCCGTTGCGCAAGAGCAGCGGCACTCGCTGGACCTGCGCTTCCCTGAATTGAAGGACACGCCGTTCGAATTCAGTTGGGCGGGGCGGCTCTGCCTGAGTCGCAACAGCGCACCGGCGTTTGGCGAAATTGAACCGAACCTCTACAGCGCTTGCTGTGAGAACGGCCTGGGCACCGTCAAGAGCACCCTGGCCGGGGTCATGGCCGCTGAGTTGGCCACGGGCACCGACTCGAAGTTCCTTGAGAGTTTCAGTCATGCCCCGGGGCCGAGCAGGCTGCCGCCCAGGTTGTTGACGCAATGGGGGGTGCGCTCGGTCATTCGTTGGCAGGCATTCAAAGCGGGAAAAGAAGGTTGAAGCAGTTGTAAAAAAAGAAGCGGCTTTCAAAAGCCGGAGCCAGTTCCATAAACGTAGAACGGGGAAACGCCATGAACAAGATCTGGAAGACAGTCTGCGCCGTCGCCATCGCCGGCATGATGAGTCTGCAAGCTCACGCTGAAGAAAAGACCATCACCATGGGGACGATGAACTGGGAGGACCTGACGCCCATCACCGGTATCACCAAGAAGGTGCTCGAAGACTCCGGCTACACCGTGAAAGTCGTCGAGTTTTCCGAGTGGGGCATTGCCTACGCGGCGTTGACCAAGGGTGACGTCCAGGTGCTGGCGTCCCAGACCGACTATGCAGCCTCCGACTACTGGAACAAGAACAAGAACAAGCTCGAAAAACTGTCGCCGGTGTCCTTCGGCCTTTACCAGGGGCTGGCCGTACCGAGCTACGTCGACATCGATTCGATCGACCAGTTGAACGCCAACGCGGACAAGTTTGGCGGCAAGATCATCGGCATCGAACCCGGTTCGGGCCTGATGAGCGACGCCACCAACGTGGTCAAGGCCTACGACCTCAAGCTCAAGTTGATCGAGGGCAGCACCTCGGCCATGACCGCCGCACTGAAGTCGGCTGTCGACCGCAAGGAATGGGTTGCGGTGACCGTCTGGGATCCGTCCTGGATGACCAAGAAATTCGACCTGAAATTCCTCAAGGATCCAAAAGCGATCTTCCCACCGCTGCAAGGCTACTACTGGATTGGCCACAAAGGCTTTGCCGAAGCCAACCCACGTGCGCGTGAACTGATGGCCAGTGTCTATGTGCCGATTGCCGACATCACCTCGATGAACGCCGAGGTCAAGGACGGCAAGACCATGGAGCAGGCCGTGAAGGGTTGGACCGACAGCCACAGCGATCTGTTGAAGCGTTGGGGAAACATCAAGAACTGATACGCCTTGCGTGCTTGCCACTGCCGCCCTTTGATTAATGAGAGAAGCCGGTACGAACCGGCTCGATGGGTTACGAAATGACAACGGCCAAAATAGACACTCACGAAGTGCTGGTGGATTGCCAGTCGGTCTGGAAAATCTTCGGTAAGAGCGCGCCCGCGGCGATCGATGCGGTCGCCCAGCGCGGGCTCACCAAGACCCAGATACTGCAAGAATACAGCTGCGTAGTCGGCGTCTCGGATGTCAGTCTCCAGGTTCGGCGTGGAGAGATCTTCTGCATCATGGGGTTGTCTGGCAGTGGTAAATCCACGCTGATCAGGCTGCTCAACAAACTCATCACCCCCAGCGCGGGCAAGGTCCTGGTCAAGGGCAAGGACCTGTCTGCGTTGTCACCCAAGGCGTTGCGCGAGGTGAGGGCGCGGCACATCGGCATGGTCTTCCAGAGCGTGGCCCTGTTGCCGAACCGCACCGTGCTGGAAAACACCGCCTTTGGCCTGGAGGTCCAGGGCGTCGGCAAGGCCGAGCGCTACAAGGTGGCCGAGCGGGCGCTGGCGAAGGTGGGGTTGAGTGAGTGGGCTTCGCGCTATCCGACCGAACTGTCCGGCGGGATGCAGCAGCGGGTCGGCCTGGCCCGGGCGATCACCGCCGACCCGGAAGTGATCCTCATGGACGAGCCGTTCAGCGCGCTCGACCCGCTGATTCGCCGCCAGTTGCAGGACGAGTTCCGCCAACTGACCAAGGACCTGGGCAAGTCGGCGGTCTTCATCACCCACGACCTGGACGAGGCGATACGCATCGGCGACCGCATCGCGATCATGAAGGACGGTGTGATCATCCAGGTCGGCACGGCCGAAGAGATTGTCTTGAACCCGGCCGATGACTACGTGGCCGAGTTTGTCGCCGGCATTTCCCGGCTGCACCTGGTCAAGGCGCATTCGGTGATGACGCCGGTGGAGCCGTTCAAGGCGGCCAATCCCGGTTGTGATATCGCTAAGCTGGCCAAGACCACGCCGGACGCGGACATCGATGAGTTGATCGGCCTGACCATGAAGTCCGAGCGCGATGCCCTGGCGGTGGTCGATAACGGCGTGGTGGTTGGCGTCATTACACCCCGTGACTTGCTGCGTGGCGTGCAGGGTACTGCTAACGAGTTCATTGCACCGTCGGCCGTCGATGCGCTGGAGGCGGCGACATGAGTACGCCTGATTTCTCCAGCCAGTTCGACGCGGCCATCGACGCCACCCTGGAGTGGTTGTCGGAGCATGGCGAGTTTCTTTTCGACGCTGCCAACGGGGCACTGACCAGTGTCTACAAAGGTGTGCTGTGGTGCATCGCGTACCCGCCGTCCTGGGTTGTCGCGCTGATCGTGGCCCTGGTCGGCTGGCGAATGATCGGTGCGCGTTTTGCGCTGCTGGCAGGCCTGGCGCTGATGTTCTGCGCCTTGATCGGCCTGTGGCCGGAAACGGTCAGCACCCTGGCCCTGGTGCTCACCGCGACGGTGCTGGCCTTGCTGGTGGCCATCCCCCTTGGGGTTGTCGCCGGCCTGACCCCGGCGTTCGATCGCGTGGTGGACCCTTGCCTTGACCTGGTGCAGACCATGCCGCCGTACATCTACCTGTTGCCGGCGATTGCGCTGCTCGGCTACGGGCCGGCCACGGCGCTGCTGGCGACGTTCATCGTCGCGGTGCCGCCGGCCATGCGGTTGACCTCGCTGGGCATCCGCATGACGCCCAACGAGTTCATCGAACTGGGCAATGCCAGCGGCGTCACCGGCCTGCAGATGTTCTTCAAGATCCGCTTGCCGTTCGCCATGCCCAGCATCATGGCCGGGGTCAACCAGAGCCTGATGATGGCGTTCGGCATGGTGGTCATCGCCGGCATCGTCGGTTCGGGCGGGTTGGGCGAAGCCATCTACGGCGCGGTGCGCACGTTGGACATCGCCAAATCCATCAACGCCGCCATCGCCATCGTGATCCTCACCATGATTCTCGATCGTCTCGCGCAGGCCGCCGCCCGTACGCGAGTGGGAGACAGCCAATGAGTATGTCGGACATGCGTTTTTCACCGGGCCAATTCCTTGCGCCCGGCGTGGATTGGCTGAACGCCAACCTGCACGGTCTGTTTGTCGCCATCAGCCAGGTCGTCGAAGCGGTACTGGGCTTTGTCGAGCATGCGCTGCTGGCACCGCACCCCTATGTGCTCATCGGCATCGTCGTGGCCGCAGCGTTCTTTTTCGCCAATCGGCGGGTGGCGCTGTTTGCCGCGTTGATGTTGGCGTTCTGCCTGTTTTCCGGCCTGTGGGTGGCGTCCATGCAAACCATCGCGCTGGTCTCGGTGGCGGTGCTGATCTCGGTGTCGGTGGCGTTCCCGTTGGGCGTCCTGGCCGCTCGGGTGAAGAAAGTCGAGGACGCTTTCCTGCCGATCCTGAACATCATGCAGACCGTGCCGCCCTGGGTGTACCTGATCCCGGCGGTGATGCTGTTCAGCCTCGGGCGTGTACCGGCGATCATCGCGACGATTGTCTACGGCATCCCGCCGATGCTCAGGCTCACCACCCTGGCCTTCAAGCAACTGCCCAAGGACCTGCTCGAACTGGGCCAGGCATCGGGGGCTTCGCCTCGGGACATCCTGTTCAAGATCGAACTGCCCACGGCGGCGCCAACCCTGTTGGTTGGCCTGAACCAATGCATCCTCATGTCCCTGGCCATGGTGGTCCTGGCGGGGTTGGTGGGGGCCGGTGGCCTGGGGGCCGAAGTGACCCGGGGCCTGTCCCGGATGGAGATGGGCCTGGGGCTGCGGGCTGGCCTGGCCATCGTCGCGGTCGCCTTGCTGATGGACCGACTGTCACGCGGGGCGTTGCAGCGTCACGCGCCGGCCAAACTGGTTTAGGAGGAGCCCTGCATGAGACGCAGTTTTTTCTGTATCGATTCCCACGCCTGCGGCAACCCCGTGCGCGTGGTGGCCGGAGGCGGGCCGCTGTTGCCCGCCGTTTCCATGGCCGAGCGCCGGGAGATATTTGTCCGCGATCACGATTGGGTGCGCACGGCGTTGATGTTCGAGCCCCGGGGCCACGACATCATGTCCGGCGTCATCATTTATCCCTCGGTGCGGGACGATTGCGACTTCGGCGCGCTGTTCATCGAAGTCAGTGGCTGCCTGCCGATGTGCGGTGCCGGCACCCTCGGGCTGTCGACGGTGGTCATCGAAGAGGGCCTGATCGTTCCTCGCGTACCGGGCACCCTGGCCATCGAAACGCCGGCGGGTCGGGTCGATGTGGCGTATACGCTGGAGGGCGAGACGGTCGATGCGATTCGGTTGTTCAACGTCGCCAGTTACCTGCACAGCGCTGATGTATCGGTCGAGGTCCCCGGTGTCGGCGTGCTCACGGTGGACATCGCCTATGGCGGCAACTTCTACGCGGTGGTCGAACCCCAGGCGAACTGGGCAGGCTTCGACGGGTTGAATGCCGCGGATATCGTCGGCCTGAGCCAGAAACTTCGCGATGCCCTGGCGGACATCTGCGACCCTGTCCACCCCGAGAACAGCCGGATCCGCGGCGTCCACCACATCATCTGGTGCGATGCGCCGCACAACGCCACAGCCGATGGTCGCTGCGCGGTGTTCTACGGCGATAAAGCCATCGACCGCTCGCCCGGCGGCACCGGCACTTCGGCCAGGATGGCCCAGCTGTTCGGCAAGGGCCGCTTGAAGGTCGGTGACACGTTCCGCAACGAAAGCCTGATCGGCACGGTATTCGAAGGGAAGGTCGAAGCGGCCGTCGCTGTCGGCGCCTTCGCCGGCATCCGGCCGAGCATCAGTGGCTGGGCGCAGATCATTGGCCATAACACGATCTTCGTCGACGACAAGGATCCGCTGGCCCATGGGTTTCAGTTGGCCTGAGGACGAAAAGGCCGAGGTTGGGTGTCGGTTTGTGCTTTCGATGCCCAGCCGTTAGACGCCGTTTTTTTCTTGCTTGTGCAGCATCTCCAGTGTTCGCACATCGACACTCACCGTGCTGTCCAGCGCCCGCGCATACACGGAGCCCGCTTCGGCAGCGGCGCGGAACAGCGTCATGCACGACGCGAACTTCATGGCATCGAGCTCCCCCAGCAGTCGCTGGACCGGCACTGACGAGTCCAGCACGGTGCGAGTCGCCCGTTCCAGACGCGGTCCCAGCAGGGGGTGCCGCAGGTAATCGCGCGCTTCTTCAATGTCCCGCAGCCCATAGTAGGCGGCGTTTTCACTGCGACCCAGGCCGCGCAGTTGGGGAAAGATGAACCATATCCAGTGGCTTTGCTTGCGCCCGCGCTCAAGCTCAGCCATGGCGGTTTCAAAGGTGGAGGTTTGGGCCTGGACGAAACGTTCCAGTGATTCAGTCATGGGATGCCCCCCGCAGGCAAGTTAATCCCGGTCAGTTAAGCGGATCCCTGAAGAACACACAAACCGTGGCGAGGGAGCTTGCTCCCGCTGGGCTGCGAAGCGGCCCTCCTATCTACCCTGACACCTCGCGATATCAATCGTGTCCAACAGGGGCCGCTTCGCGTCCCAGCGGGAGCCAGCTCCCTCGCCACCAGGCATTGCTCGGCCGTGCAGGCCTTGGTTACAGCCGCTCAGCCTCGAGGCCCGTCAGCGCAGCTCCAACGCCTCATGAAACTTCGCCTGGGACTTGCCCGCACGCTTGGCCCGATAAAGGGCTTCATCAGCCTGGGCCAGGGCTTCGCTGAACGCGCCGCCGGTCCATAGGGCGCCGCCGATGCTGCAGCCGATCTGGAGCGTTTCTCCGGCCAGCAGCATCGGTTCGGCCAGTTTGGCAACGATGCGCTGGGCGGCGCCCTGGATGTTGGTCAGGGTTTCTCCCGAGCGCAGGCGCAGCAGGAGGACGAACTCATCGCCGCCATGGCGCACGGCGATGTCGCCGTCGCGCACCGTTGTGAGGAGGCGATTGCCGACTTCCTGCAGCAGCGCGTCGCCCATGGCATGGCCGAAGCGATCGTTGACGGGCTTGAACCCGTCGAGGTCCAGGCATAGCACGCCGAAATCAGGCCGCTCGCCGCTTTCGCTGGCCACTGCCTCGACGTATTTGTCCAGCGCCGCCCGGTTGGGCAAGCCGGTGACGGTATCGCGGTAGGCCATGCCTTCGGCCACGGCCAGTTGGCTTCTTTTTCGGGTCAGGCTGTCGACGAGGTGGCGGATCGCGAGGCTCAACGTCTCGACCTCACGGCTGCCCTTGAGCAGCGGGATGCGCACGTCAGCGCCTTGGGACAGGCGCGCGGCCGCATCGGCGATCTGGTTCACCGGCCCGGTGATGATGCCTGCCACGAACCAGCCAACCAACGCGAATACCACCGAAAGCACGATGCCCCAGATCAGGATCTCATCGCGCAACTGATGCGCTTCGGCAAAGGCTGCGTCGGCCGGCTGTCGGGTAATGACCGTCCAGCCCAGGCCACGGTAGTCGTCAACGCCGGTGCTCTGGGCGAAACCGGCCAGGTAGAGGTTGCCGTCCTGCCAGCGCGCCACCGACCAGTTTTGTCCGCTGCCGTCGTCGAGCTGGATGCCCAGGGGCTTGCCGATCATCGCCTTGGGACCCAGCAGCACGGTGCCGTCCTTGCTGACCACCAGGAACTCCAGGCCAGGTAAGCGCTTCTGCAACGGCTCGAACAGGGATCGGCCAACCTCGGCGGCCCACTTCCAGGACAGGTGGGTCGCCAGCACGCCCATGAACTGGCCGGCGTTGTCACGGACCGGCATGCTGATGTCGACGAACTTCATCGCTTCGCCGGAAGGGTTGGGCAGCAGCTTGGCCAGCATGACCGCGTCGTGGACGTCGCCGATGAAGGTTGTGTCCTTGCCTTGGAGGAAGACCGGGCGCGCCGAAATGTCCGCGCCTTCCAGCAGTTTGTCGGTGGAGGCCACCACCGTGCCGTGCGCGTCGGTCAGGCCGATCCACGAGTAGCTGGGAAACTGGTCGCTGAGGTGGTTGAGCAGCGACCGGGCCTCGCCGGTGTTCGCCGGGTCGCGCAGGGCTTGCAGCTGGCTCAGGACCGTGAGCGACTTGGAGCGACTGCTCATGTCGCGGTCCAGGCGATCGATCATCGAGTAGGCGTACTCGCTCAACTGCAGCCCGTTGTGCTCCTTGAGCCTGGAGATGGAGGACTCGCCGATAGCGGCGCCGAACAGGCAACTGAGGACCAGCACAACCGAGGCCACTGCGATGGCGAAGCGCGCCCGGAGGCTGTTGAAAGGAAGGAAATGCATCGTTTGTCGCCATGGATTGAGTCGCAAAGCCAGGGTCCTTGGCGTTTTATTTCGCTTATCGTCGCAGAATTCCTTGATCTAGGGTACTGGGTGGTCGGTTGTAGACCTTTGAGGGCCGCTACCAGCCTTTCACGCCGCTCATGTCCGGCAGTTTGTGGGCGATGCCTTTGTGGCAGTCGATGCAGGTGGCTTCGCCATTGGCCAGTGACGTCGAGTGCATGGCGGCGGCTCGCTTGCCCTGGCGGGTGAAATCCATGAATTCGAAGTTGTGGCAGTTGCGGCACTCACGTGAATCGTTGGCCTTGAGCCTGTCCCATTCGTGTTCGGCCAGCTCGCGGCGCATGGCGAGGAATTTGTCGCGGGTGTCGATGGTGCCGAAGAGCTTGCCCCAGACCTCTTTGGACGCCTGCATCTTGCGTGCGATCTTGTGCGTCCATTCGTGGGGAACGTGGCAATCCGGGCAACTGGCGCGTACGCCTGAGCGATTGGTGTAGTGGATCGTGTCCTTGAGTTCGACGAAGACGTTGTCGCGCATTTCATGGCAGGAGACGCAGAACGTCTCGGTGTTGGTGGCCTCCAGCGCGGTGTTGAAACCGCCCCAGAAGATGATCCCGGCGACAAACCCTCCCAGCGTCAGGAAACCCAGGCTGTAGTACAGGCTGGGGCGACGCAGGACACCCCAGTAATCCTTGAGCAGGGCGAACAGTGCTTTCATGTTGCCTCCTCAGGGCTTGCGGGTGGCCGCGTTGGCGTCGTCTTGCAGGATCTTGTCGATGGTCTCGAACGTGTTGCCCACCAGCGGCTTGGCATCGGTCTGCGGCACGTGGCACTGGTTGCAGAAGTACCGGCGCGGTGAAACGGCCGCCAGGGCCTGGCCGTCGCGGTCCATGTAGTGGGTGATGCTGATCATGGTTGCCTGGGTCCGTGCGCTGTTGGCGCGGCTGTGGCAGGTCAGGCATTTGTTGCCGTTCTTGTCGATCTGGTAACCGCGAATGGTGTGGGGGATGGTCGGCGGTTGGTCGGGGTAATTGCGTTCGCGCTTGAGGTCTTTGTTTTCTTCCTCGGCGATGGGAGGCGCCGGCAGGCTTTGGGAGAGGGTGCCACCGGGACGGCGGCCGTCCATCGCGGGTGCGTCCAAGGGGTAATCGACGTCGGCGGCGATCGCGATCCCCATGATCGCGAGCAGGAGCAACGGCAGGGTGCGAAAAAGCATGACGGTTCTCCTCAGGCCACGCTGATCAACTCGATGCGTATCGCGCATTTTTTATAGTCGGTCTGCTTGGAGATCGGGTCGGTGGCATCGAGCGTGACTTTGTTGATCAGCTTGTTGGCATCGAAAAACGGCACGAAGACCAACCCCTGGGGCGGTTTGTTGCGACCGCGGGTTTCGATGCGGGCGCGGATCTCGCCGCGACGGCTGACCAGCTTCACTTCGCTGCCGCGACGCGCCTTCAGGGCCTTGGCGTCGTCGGGGTGCATGTAGACCAATGCATCCGGCACGGCCTTGTGCAGCTCTTCGACACGCTGGGTCATGCTGCCGGTGTGCCAATGTTCAAGGACGCGGCCGGTGGACAGCCAGAACGGGTAGTCGGCGTCCGGGGCTTCGGCGGGCGGCTCGTAGGGCAGGGCGAAGATGATCGCTTTCTTGTCCGGGTAGCCGTAGAACTGCACCCCACTGCCTTTCTCCACATAAGGGTCGAGCCCTTCGCGGTAGCGCCAGCGGGTTTCCTTGCCCTCGACCACCGGCCAGCGCAGCCCACGTTCGCTGTGGTAGCGGTCGAAGGTCGCCAGGTCATGCCCGTGGCCGCGACCGAACTGGGCGTACTCCTCGAACAGCCCTTTCTGCGGGTAGAAACCAAAGGCCTTGGCTTCATCGTTCTTGTAGCCGGCCTCCATCTGTTCGACGGGAAACTGGTCGACCTGGCCATTCCTGAACAGCACTTCGAAGAGGGTCTTGCCCTTGAGTTCGGGGGCCTGGGCCAGTAGTTCGGCGGGCCAGGTTTCATCGGTGGTGAAGCGCTTGGAAAATTCCATCAGTTGCCACAGGTCCGAGCGGGCATCGCCCGGCGCGCTTACCAACTGGTGCCAGAACTGGGTGCGCCGTTCGGCGTTGCCGAAGGCACCTTCCTTTTCCACCCACATGGCGCTGGGCAGGATCAGGTCGGCGGCCTGGGCGGAAACGGTCGGGTAGACGTCGGAAACGATCATGAAATTGTCCGGGTTGCGCCATCCCGGCAGCACTTCCTGCATGATGTTCGGCCCGGCCTGCATGTTGTTGCTGGCCTGGGTCCAGCAGACATTGAGCACACTGTCCTTGAGCATGCGGCTTTGTTCCACCGCGTGGAAACCGGGCTTTTCCTGGAGGGTGCCGGCGGGCAGCTTCCAGATTCTTTCGGCGGTGGCGCGGTGCTTGGGGTTGGTCACCACCAGGTCGGCAGGCAAGCGATGGGAGAATGTACCCACCTCCCGTGCCGTACCGCAGGCCGATGGCTGGCCCGTCAGCGAGAAGGGACTGTTGCCCGGTTCGCTGATCTTGCCGGTGAGCAAATGGATGTTGTAGATCAGGTTGTTGGCCCACACCCCGCGCGTGTGCTGGTTGAAGCCCATGGTCCAGAACGATACGACCTTGCGCTTGGGGTCGGCATACAGCTCGGCAAGGCTTTTCAGGCGCTCGGCGGGAACCCCGGTTTCCCTGGCGGTGCGCTCCAGCGTGTAGGGCTTGACGAAGGCGGCGTACTGCTCGAAGGAGATGTCCGTCCAGGTGTTGGCCTTGGTGGCGTTGGCGGCTTTCTGCTCCCTTGGATCGTCGGGCCGCAGGCCGTAGCCGATGTCATCCGCGCCCTTGGCGAAACGGGTGTGTTTGCTGATGAAGTCCTGATTGACGGCGCCGCTTTCGATGATGTGGTTGGCGATGTAGTTGAGGATCATCAGGTCGGTTTGCGGCTTGAACACCATGGGAATATCGGCGAGTTCGAAGCTGCGGTGCTCGAAGGTGGACAGCACCGCGACTTTCACGGTCGGCTGGCTGAGGCGCCGGTCGGTGACCCGACTCCAGAGTATCGGGTGCATCTCGGCCATGTTCGAGCCCCAGAGCACGAAGGCGTCGGTGGCTTCGATGTCGTCGTAGCACCCCATCGGCTCGTCCGCGCCAAACGTACGCATGAAGCCCATCACCGCCGAGGCCATGCAGTGACGAGCGTTGGGGTCGATGTTGTTGGAGCGCAAGCCTGCCTTCATCAGCTTGTTGGCGGCGTAGCCCTCCCATACCGTCCATTGCCCGGAACCGAACATGCCGACCGAGCCGGGACCTTTGTCTTTCAGGGCCTGCTTGAATTTCAACGCCATGATGTCGAAGGCCTTCTCCCAACTGATCGGTTGGAATTCGCCTTGTTTGTCGTACTGGCCGTTCTTCATGCGCAGCAGCGGCTGGGTCAGGCGGTCGGAGCCATACATGATTTTCGACAGGAAATAGCCCTTCACACAGTTCAGCCCGCGATTGACCTCGGCCTTGATGTCGCCGTGGGTGGCGACCACCCGGTTGTCCCGGGTCGCGACCATGACGCTGCAACCGGTGCCGCAGAACCGGCAGGGCGCCTTGTTCCAGTCCAGGGTGACCATGTCGGCTTCGGTCACCAGGTTGCTGGCCGACGTCATGATCGGAAGACCGGCAGCGGCGGCGGCAATGGCGGCGGCCTGGGACTTGACGAACGCTCGGCGGGTGAGGCTCATTCGGGGTCACCTTCGGGTTCGAGGAGCTCGTGATAGATCAGCGCGGCATTGAGAACGCCTGGCAGGCAGTTGATCTGTTGAATGCGCTGCAGAATCTGGTCTTCATCCACGGCCTCCAGCACTACCACCAGTTTTCCGGCAGCACTTTGCTGATGAATTTCCAGGCCTTCGAGCAAGCACAGGTTTGCCTTGACCGCTTCGAACAACGAGGGCCGGGCGAGTACGACAAGACTGGCAATGTGCAGGGCTTCGTCCATGAACGGGCTCCAGCGCGTTGAGCAAAAGTCATCCGTCAGTTAGGCGGACCGGGCGGGCCGTAGAGCATCTGGAAAAACCAGACGAGAAACCCGTAGCCGCCGACGATGGCGACCGATAACAACGGAAAGAGACAGACAACAAGGAACAGGAACAGCCGAGTTTCCTTGCGGCGTTCGGGTTTGCGATCTTCAGCCAATGACATGGGCAATCTCCAGCCGACCTGGATTGATACTAGCCCATGATGTTTGTGTGGTTTATTGGGTCGGTATTATCCGACCAGCGGTCAAGAGGCTGTGGAGCCGGCCGCAATTTCGATACCTGGCCCAAAAAACTGTGGGAGTAAACCTGCTCGCGAAAGCGGTCGATCAGCCAGCAAACCAGCCAGCTGAACCAACGCCTTCGCGAGCAGGCTCACGCCCACCAAGGGGACTTTGGTGTTCGGTGTCGGCTTACAACCAGTAACGCAGGCCGAGCATCAGGGACTGGGCCTTGTACTCGGTTTTCACATCACCCTGGGGCAGGTTCTGGATGTCGCCGAAATGGGCTTCACGCGTCTTGAAGTAGCGGTAGTCCAGGGACATGGACCAGTGCTCGGCGAGTTCGAAACCGACCCCGGCACCGAGCTGGTAGGCCGGGACCGTGTCGCGGTGGCTGTTGCCGAACTGGACGCCACCGGCTTCCAGGCCGCTGATGGTCAACACCGCATAGCCCAGGCCGCCGCCGACGTAAGGCGTGACCCGGTTCAACGGCGCTGGCAGGTTCGAGACGTCGTACCAGAGGTTGGCCATCAGGCTGCTGGCTTCCTCTTTCCCTTCGCCGTCGATGCTGCCGCCGCCTTCATAGACCCGGTGATTGAACTGGGTCAGGGTGTTCTTGCGGTAGCTCAGTTCCAGTTCGGGTCGCAGCCCGATCGGCAAGCCCCAGCCCAGCGCCAACCCGGTGGCGTAGCCGGAATGCAGCGGTTGGTTGTATTGCATCTCGACGAAATCGAGGTCGTTCTGGTTGAGGTCCTGGTCGGCGACCCAGTTCAGGCCACCCATGGCACTGACATAAGGGCCAAGCGTGTCAGCGAAACTGGACGCGGGGGCGATCAGGCCCAGGCCGATGATGCCCATGACGAAAGAGTGAGTGGTTTGCTTTAGGTTCATGCTCGATCCGAAGTGTTCTGTGGTTGAAAAATCAACGAAGCGTGTCCGGGGACCGGCGCACGGCCCCCGGCGTACTCATACAAGGTGCAGGTGCGCTGCGGTTTTCTCGGCCGGGCTTCGGGAGGTGTTCGTCCGCTGCTCAGCCAGGGAGCAGAGGTTGTCCAGCGCCTTGGTCATCGCCGCCGTCAGTGCTTTGCGCAGCAGCCCCCGGTAGAGAAAGCTCAATGGACCGGAGATCCTCGCGCTATGGATGACATGGGTCTCTTCGGATGAAAGCCTGCGCATCCGATGATCGAACTCAAGGTCGATCCACAGCAGCTTCGCGGTGTTGCGGTAGCTCTCGTGCAGGCTCACGGCCTCCAGTTTCAGGGGCATGTTCAACCCGTTCTTGAGAACACATTTGCCGTGCGTCCCGGCCTGGAATGGACCCTCGAGTTCGCAGTGGCGAACGTCGGTGTCCCACAGCGGCGCTTGGGAGAAATCGCTCCAGATCTTCCAGATCTCGGAAGGCGGCGATTTGACTACGATTTGCACGTTTACATCGTTCACGGCGTCACCTTGGTTGGGGGCTCGATGAGGTTCAGGGAAGCGGTCATTCAACATTCTCAGGCGGCGGGCGCGGACTGGCTCAGCACCTGGGCGGTGATGCTGGCCTGACCGATTTTTTCGCCACGGTTGAACAGGTCGATGTAGATGCGGTTGGTCTTGAACGACCGCAACTGCGCATCGAACCCGGGTTGTGGCGCCAGCGACAGCGGACTGTTGCGCGCAATGGGCCGCTCCAGGGTGAAGCTCAAGGCCAGCAGGTTCATGGGGGTCTTGAGCGGGATATGCAGGTGACTGTGGGCAATCTGCATGTAGCACTGGCGGGCCACTTCGAGGAAATACACCATCGAATGGTGGTGCGGATCGCCCTCATGGAAGAAGTGCCGGTCCGGTAGTTCCACCGTGTCCACGCTCAAGCCCTGGGCGATCCCGCTCATCTCACTGACGATGACGTTTTCTGCGCGAGCCTTGTGCAGCAGCGCCTTGTCGCGGCAGGGCGCGGCGGTGAACGCCACGGCCGGCGAGGTCTCGAACGCCGAGCTGTGGGCCATTTCGAGCACGCAGGTGCACATCAACTGGCCGCCCTGCATGACTTTGGCGGTGAACGCCTGCGCATCCTGGCCCTGTTCCAGGTGCAATTGAATCGGCGTTTCTTTTTGCACGTACTGCTGGAACTTGATGCTCAGGCGTTTGATGTAGGCGGCGCGGCCACCCGGCGGCGTGGCGAGTTCGAGCAATTGCAGCACGCCTTCGATCAACAGGATGCCGGGGACGTGGTCCAGCGGGTGATCGAAGAAGTAAGGGTGGGCCTCGTTGACCACCAGCTGCGCCTGCAAGGCATGCGGACCTCGCCGGACGTCGGCGATCACGATATTTTCCTCGCGACGCGGCCGCAGCGCCGGACGCTGGGCGTCAGCCCCCCGGTGCAGGGCGAAGAGGCCTTCCATGGCGCGGACCCGGACCCGTAGCCCGGTCAGCAGCGTGCTGGTGAGCATGTCGCTGAGCTGCAACACATCGACACCGTCGTGCTGCGGCTCGCGCACCAGGTTGACCGGCCGCACGGGTGGGATGAGTTGCTGCAGTTCGTGGGACGCTGAATGGGCGAACCGCAGCATGAACGGCAATTTGATGGGGGCGGTCGTGGCGTCTGCGCCCTGGTGCCATTCGCGAAGTTTTTCGGTGAACAACCACATCACTGTCTTGCCGGCGTCGCGCACCTCGATCACGGTGTGGCTCGCCTTGCGCAACATCACCGCCAACAGGGTTTCGATACCCGTGGCTTCAGCCAGGAAACCGGTCATGTCCCGCAGCGAATCCTGTGCAGGCGCTGGATCAGGTTGCAGCTCGCAGACCTCGACATGGGGGTATTGATCGCGCGGCTTGCCGGCCAGGCGGCAGGCTTCGTCCAGCGAACGGGCAGCGTGGGCCAGCACGGCCGCGCGAATCACCAGCAAGGGTTTTTCGCGGGCGTCTGCCTGATGACGGCGCAGGGCAAATACACCCAGCCCTTCACCTTGCAAGACCGGGGAGCGCTGGGCCCGTTCAACCTCGATCTCGCCGCTGATAAAGCGTCCGGCCCCGAGCAGCAGCGTGGTGATGCCGTCGTTGAACCATTGCGGGGAAGCCAGCAGGGTTTGCCAGAACAGGCCCGTGGTGCCCACCAGGGTCTGATGGAAACCCCTGAAGTCAAAGATCTGCGCCGGGTACCCGGACAGCATGTTCGGCAGCATGGTTGCCACGTCCGTGACCTCAACACCCGGTGGCGTCCCTTCGGCATGGCCGTAGAAATGATGGGCGCTGCTGTACGCGTTGCTGAAACGCTCGCCGCCCATGTTGCAGCACATGACCATCGCCGTGTCGGGCGAGCCGGCGACACCCGGCAGGCGGCGCAGCAGGTGATTGACGCGGTCGGTGATCAACAACTTGAACGGATCGACATGGGCCAATGGCTTGGGGCCCATGCCGAAACCGTCGATGTCGATGAGCTGGTCTTGGGCAAGGAATTTTCCCTGCAGCAACGGTTGCTCGGGCGTCACGGTGTAATCCACGAAACGCCCGTAGGGGAACACCACCGAAGGGGCCGCCGGCTGGTCGAACTGTTGCTGGAAGGCGTGCAAGGAACTGTGGCTGCCCAGCGCGGCTTCGGCTTCGACAATCGCAAGGTCCAGCATCAGCACGCCGGGAGCAACCCGAGGGGCGGCGAGCGCGTGGCCGGGCACGTACTCATCCACCACCAGGTGAGCGTTGGCCCCGCCAAAGCCGAAGCTGGAAATGCCGACGCGGATCGCCGAGGAGCGCTCCGCCAGCGGCTGCACCTGCCCGGTGGCAAGCCGCAGGCACGTCTCGTCGACCTTGGCACTGGGGCGGTAGCCAGGTTGGGGAGGAATGCCTTTGTGGCGCAGGATCATCAAGGCCTTGGCCAGCGAAGGACCCCCGGCGGCCGCCAGCGGGTGGCCAATGACCGACTTGATCGAGCCGATGGTGATTTTCCGGTCGTCGGGGCGGTGGCCTGCGAAGAAACTGTTCAGCGAAGCCAGCTCGGTGGCATCACCCAGCGGGGTGCCGGTGCCGTGGGTTTCGATGTAGTCGACGTCGCTCGGGTCGAGGTCCGCGTAGGCGCGCTGGTAAGCGGTGAACTGCGCCTGTTTTCCGGGCGCGAACACTGAGCCTTCGGCGCCGTCGGCGGACAATCCCAGGGCCCGCAGGACCCCCAACGGTTGGCGCTGGGCAAGCAAGGCCTGGGCGACGGGCTCGACCAGAAAGGCTACCGCGCACTCGCCCGGCACGATGCCGTCGGCATCCTGGCCGAAGGCTTCCATTTGGGCGCGGGCAGAGAAGGCCGTCAGTTGAGAGAAGCCGAGGAACAATGCCGGCGGCAATACCGTGTTGAGTGCCATGACGATGGCGTTGTCGGCCTGTCCACTGTTGACCAGCGCCTGGGCCATGTCGATGGCGTAGGGAAACGAACTGCAAGCGGTGTCGACTGACAGCGCCGGGCCGCCCAGGCCAACCGCCGCGGCGAGTTCCGCCACCTGTTCGCCCGGCGTATAGCCTTGCTCTGCAGCGGCTTTGGCGGCTATGCCGCTGACGAAGAAGCTCTCGTCGCTCCAAGACGTCGCCACCACCAGGGCCGTGCGCTCGCAGGTCAGGGCCGAACCTTGAGCGGCGAGTTGGCCGAGCAGTGTCTGGAGGACTTTCTGGCCGATAGCGACTTGTCGCCCTTCATGTCGCGAAGGGGTTTCGGGGGCATCGGTCAGGCAAAAGGCGCTGTCCAGGTAGACGCGATTGCGTTCCCCCGGTTTTGCCGAATAGATCGACGCCTTGTCCAGTTCCCAACGGGCCGGCATCGATTCGATGGGCGCTATCTGCCCCTGGGACAGCAGGTGCCAGAGCGCGTCGATGGACGACGCCCCAGGAAATTCACCGGCCATCGCACTGAAGCAGAAATCGCCTGCTGTGGTCACTGCGCCACTCATACCTTGTCTCCTGATCGCCAAAATGCTGGGTGATCGGCTCGATCACCCGGATTCCATTCCTGTATTGCGCAGCGTGTTTCAGCCCAGCCTTGCCAGCAGTGACAGGGCGTCCTGGGGCGTGCGACGGGACATCAGCGCTTCGCCGGCAAACTCACTGGCCGAGCAGTGTTGGGCCATGGATTGGCAGAGCGTTTCGCGGCTGAAGCCATTGAGGCCCAATTGGGCGAACGGTGTCTGGACATCGATCGACTGCGCCGTGTCCGCGACCAGCGGCGACAGTGTGTCGAGCAGCAGGTTGTGGGCCGGCGCCGGCGTCTCGGCCGTGACCGCCGCCGGGGCGGGTTCACAGGCCTCGGGCCCTGGGCCGGCAAGGGCGGCATCGATCAGGGCGATGGTCGCCTGCGGGTACTTGGCGTTGGCCAACTCGGAGCTGTTGGCCTTGAGCTGTGGCCACGTGGCGACCACGGATTCGAGGAAGTCCAGTTGCACCAGCGAGTCGAGGCCCAGGCCTTCGTAGCTTTGGTTCAGGTCGATCTGCTCGGCCGAAAAACCGGTGATGGTCGCCAGTTGCGCCAGTACCCAGGCTTGCACATCCACCGCGGGCGCTTGTGGGTCGGCTTCAAGGCGAGCCAGCAGGGCCGTCGGGGTGGGCGCATCGAACAACTGCGAGGTTTGCGCCTGCTTTTCCGGGAAGTGCTGGGCGAGGGATTCGAAGATGTCCACCAGCCCCAGGGAGTCGATGCCCAGGCTCTCGAAACTTTGATCGAAGTCGATCTGCTCCTGCTTGAAGCCGGTGGCCGAGGCAATCTCGGCGCGCAGCCATTGGGCGTAGTCGAGTGCCGCAGGTGCTTCGACGACGGGTGCCGCGGCCAGGATCGGCGCCGTGGCGTGGACCGTTTCGAGCACCGCAACCGGCTTGTTCACCGGGGCGTCGATGCCTTGGGCATAGACCCCTTCGATGACTTGCTTGTGCGCGCTGAAGTAATGCGCGGTGACGGACTCGGCCTGCTCCAGCAGGCGCATCAGGATCGATTCCTTGGCGACATTGGATTCGCACAGTGAATCGATGATCTTTTCCGAAAGGGAAAAATAGCTGTGGGCTATTTTTCCATTGGACACGATGAATTCCTGCACAACATCGTTAAGTTGCAAGCGCATGAGGTTCTCCTAACCGAAGTCGGTAGACGTTTCTGTCAATAAGAAAAATCAAAAAGTCATGGCCCAGGGCCGGGCCTTGGGTGAATCCACCCATCAAACGGGCAGTAGTCGACAGGGCGACTTAAAGTTGGAGTTCTACTGCGTCAACCTCGGACGGTGTTGTTCTTGTGGCACCCTTGAGTAACCCGGACCTCAGGTTCAGATACGCCACCAGGGTCATGGCGTCGGCGCCCTGGAAGGCAATGTAGCCATCAGGACGAATCAGCATCAGCGTGCCCTCGCTGGCGTGGTAGCGCTTGTGCAGCCGCCAGTCAGGGTCGAGCAACGTCGAATGCCAGGCGGGCAATCCGGCGCTGCTGAGGGCGTCGATCACGCAATAGGCCTTGATGCCCGGGTAGTCTTTTTCCACGGTCTGGGCCAGGGTGTAATAGCCCGGCAGCAGCGGTGAAAACTGATCGGCCCCGGTGAACACCAGCAGCGTGAAAGTGCCGTGGAACAGGTCGATCAAGCGTTTTGCCGGCAGCCCTTGCAGTTGCCACAGCTCGACATCCGGCGCCAATTGCCCCGCGCGCGGCGCCGCGCTCTGGAACTCGGGCTTCTGGCCTTTGCGGTACCAGTTCTTGCGCTGTTTCTTCGTCAGCGACTCCTGGATGTAATCGCTTTTAGCGTAGTGGTATTGGTGACCGGAAATCATCGACGGCAGCTTGCGCTGGACCTTCTTGCGGTTGCTCAACAGCGGCAGGACATTGTCCCGCAGCCAGACCAGCGCGCGTTGGCGGACGGTGATCAGGCCGGTCAGGCGGTGGGCGGTGTTCTCGACTTCGAGGGCGACCGGGTAGCGCTCGTCGTTGTAGCTGTCGAGCAGGGTGGGCTCCGCCAGCCCCTGGTCGACGTAGGCCATTTTCCACGCCAGGTTATAGGCCTCGGAAACCCCCAGGTTCATCCATTGCCCGCCGATCGGGCTGCCGATGTGCGCGGAGTCGCCCACCAGGAATACCGAACCCTGCTGCATGGTCTGCACGCGGCGATGCTGGAACGAGGCGATAGTGGTCGACGAGATGTTGGACAGCGTCATCTTCTGCCCGCGTCCTTCGCACAACCGCTGGAAGTTTTCCAGGCTCAGGGAAGGGCGCTCGCCTTCCGGCGGCAGGTTGTAGGGCATCTCGATGAACAGGCGATAGCGAGACTGGGCACTGATCGGCGCGACCGCCACGTAGCCGTCCTGCGCGCCGAGGAAGAAGGCGCCTTCGTCCTTGCTGCCGGACCACTCGATGTCGGCGTCGGCCAGCATGAAGAAGCGGTCGTAGGACGAACCTTCGAACGTCATGTCCAGGCGTTTGCGGATGTTGCTGCGTGCGCCGTCGCAGGCGGCCACCCAGCGGGTGGTCAGCGTTTCTTCGTGGCCGTCGGCGTGCCGCAGGGTCATGTTCACGGCGTCGGGCTGGTTTTGCAGGTCCACCAGCTCGGTGTTCCACTCGACCTGCGCGCCCAGTTCATTGAGCCGCTCCAGCAGCAGTTTCTCGGTCTGCGGCTGCGGCAGGCTCAGCAGCAACGGGTACGTCGCATCCAGGTAGGAGAAGTTGTAGTTCAACACCCGCTTGGCGTTCGACTGCACCGAAAACTGGTTGATGGTGAACCCATCCCTGACGGCTTGATCGGCGATGCCCAGGTCGCGGAAGATTTCCAGGGTGCGCGAATGGATCGCCATGGCCTTGGTCGCGGTGGAAGGGCCGGCGTTCTTTTCGATGATGCGAAAGCCAACCCCCCACTTTTTCAGCATGATCGCCAGAGACAGGCCAATCGGGCCGGCGCCTACGATCATGACGGTGGGGGCGCTGCCAGGGCGCTTGAAATACGTGGGGGCCAACGTGCTCAGAGTGTTCATCGGTCAGTACCAATTTCTGTAGAAGGGAGAGTGAGCGATGCCGAGCAGGGCATCGTCGCCAGATGAGTCGCCGTAGGCATAAATGTAGAAGTCATCGAGGTTGCTCAAGCAGCCCTTGAGCCGTGTGACTTTCTCTCTCTCAACGCAATTGGTGCCGCAAATGCTGCCCGTCAGTTTGTTTTTCGCTGTGGCCAGGCGAGTGCCGCAGACGTAGTCGAAACCCACCGCCTGGCCCCAGGGGATCAGGTAATTCTCGGGCGAGTTACTGACCAGCGCGGTGACGTGGCCCATGGACTGGTGCCATTGCAACCGGCGCAGGGCCTCGGGGCGCAGCCACAGTGGCAACAGTTCGGTGATGAAGTACTTGGCGTGCTCGCGCTCATCGTCCACGGACAGGCCGCCCAGATAACAGGCGATGAAGGCCAGCCGGGCTTGCATCAATGGGGTGATCCCGACGACCACGCTGAGCATTTTCGGCAACAGGGGAATGATCCTGAGCCAGAACGACCGGGTGCCGGCGATGTAGCGCATGTAGCGCCAGAACGTGTGCCGGTCGGTCAACGTGCCGTCGAAATCGAAGACGGCCAGTACCGGTTGGGTGTTGTCAGCTTGCATGAGCCACTTCCTTGAGCGCGATGATTTCGATGGTCCTGGGCAGCTTGAAGCCCGACAGGTAGCGCGAAAGCAGGGTGGCGATCGCGTTCTGGGTCAGGTCGGCACTGCCTTCCACGCACAGATGCAAGACGTTCACTTCCTTGTTGTCCGGGACGATGTAGGCCTTGGCGCGCGTTACGCCAGGGTGTTTCAGGGCGATGGATTCGATTTCCGTCAGGTCGACCATTTGCGCCTTGATCTTCGAGATCCGCAGGCGCTGGCAATAAAAGAACACATGGCCGTCTTCGTTCTGCCACACCAGGTCTCCGGTGTGGAACCAGCCATCACGCCAGAACCGGGCGTTGGCGTCATCGGCATCCAGGTAACCGTCGATCACCATCGAACCGCGGATCAGCAGTTCCCCGATGCGTCCGCGGGCAACGTCACGGCCCTCGGCGTCGACGACTCGCAGGTCCACACCGCTGATCGCGCGTCCCATGGCACCGCGGTGGACTTGGCCAATCGAGCTCTGGACGATCACCGGCATGCTTTCGGTCAAGCCATAGCCCTGCAGCACTGCGTTGCAGCCGAGCAACTTGCCCAGCTTCTCGGCTTCGTCGGCCGGCAGGTGGCTGCCGCCGGAATAGACCATCAATTTCGGGTGCATCGGCAACAGCGCGCCCTTGCGCTTGGCCAGGCGCGTGTTGAAGTAGCGGATGACGTCGGGCACCAGGCAGGCGAAGCTGACCTGATGTTCGGACAGGACTTCAGCCAGGTCGCGGTTAAGCAGCGTGTTGGTCATCAGCAGGGTGGCGCCGATGCTCAACGGAAACACCATCATCACGGACAACCCGAAAATGGCGTAGAGCGGCAGCGTCACCAGATGGACCGACCCGACGCCTTGCAGATGGAATTGCTCGTGCAGCCCGTCGCTCGATTGCGTCAGGTCGAGATAGCGGTGGGCCACGGCCAGGGGCTTGCCCAGGCCCCGATAAGTGAACTGCACCGAGACCACCGGGTTGTCCTCGGGCAACATCAGGGGTTCGGCCTCGTGCGGCACCTGAGCGACGGCAGTCGCATGGGCTGGCAGCGCCGCCGCCGGCTCGTCCCCCACCTCCAGCACCAAGGTATGGCGGATGCCGGAGTCCGGGTGGAACAGCTCGCTGTGCTGCACCGCCAGCGCGGCAGTCGTGACCACCAGCGTTGGCCCGGCCAGGCCGATGACGTTGGACATCTCGAACGGCGTCAGCTTGTGGTTGAGGATGACCGGCACCGCGCCGCGACCGATGATCGCCAGGTAATAAGCGATGAACGCCACGCTATTGGGCAGCACTAACGCAACGTTATCGCCGGGGACAACATCGAGCGCTTTAAGCACACCATTACAGCCCTGTGCCATGTTTCGCAATTGACGGTAAGTGACGGTCTGTTCTTCCGCGTCCAGATACTTGATGGCTATCTGATCGGGGAAAGATTCCGAAAAACCGACAAAACGATGCAGAAAACCTTCTTTACTGGAAAGGCTTTTCATATACCAACCTCTTTCAATCCTTGGATGTATGGCGTGTCTGAAAAGTGCTACAGAGGCAGGCTATAGTTGTTTTATGTCAATCAAGCATCTAGGTAGTTATTGTTTCGATACCAGTTCAGCGTATCGGTCAGGGTTTCACTGACAGGGCGGAACTTGCAGTCCAGCTCCCTTGAACTCTTTTGATGGCTGAAGTGTGTGCGGCCTTGCTCTTGTTCCATGAGTTTGACCGTGGAAGTGCTGATCAACACCGGTTTCTTGGTAAGACGGTAATAACCTTCGTAGACCAGGGCGATGATGCGCAACATGAGCAAAGGTACTTTGCGTTCCGGTGCCTTGATTCCACTGACACTGGCGAGCGCCTGGAAAATACTCTTCATGTCCATGTGGTTGCCGGCGGCCAGATAACGTTCGCCGGAACGACCGCGGGTGATGGCTGCGATCTGATGCTCAGCCACGTCACGGGCGTCGACCACGGAAAAACTTCCAGGAAGAACACCAGGGAGTTTTTGTCCTACAAAATCGAGCAGGAACTGTCCCGAGGAGGTCGGGCCAATATCACCGGGACCAAACATCCAGCCCGGCAATACCATGGCGATGAACATGTCGGGGTGCTGCATTAGAAACGCTTGGACCTTCTGCTCGGACAATATCTTGCTCAAGTAGTAATCGTCCGCTTCCTGCTCACTGCGAGACATGGTTTCGTCGATGACTTGATCCCGGTTGCCCTTGAGCACGGCAATGGAAGAGGTATGCACGGCACGACGGATGCCGGCGGCATAAGCGACTTGCAGCAGACGTTCGGTGCCGGTGACGTTGGTGTCGTAGAGTTTTTGCCAGTGCTTTCCGCCTTTGTAGCTGTCGCGGAAATAGGCGGCCGTATGGAACAGGGCGTCGCAACCTTGCAGGGCATGGCTGAAAGCGTCGACATCGAGCATGTCGCCTTCCACCAGTTCAACGGGCAGGTCGCCGAACTGCTTGCGCCCCTTTTCAAGGGAGCGAACCAGCGCTTTCACCTTGATTTTGCGCTGTAGCAGCGCATGGACGACGTTGTTCCCAAGCAGGCCCGTAGCGCCTGTAACGAAGGCATATTCCATTAAGATCCAGCTCCTTTGGGGTGACCCTGGCGTTGCATCGGGATGGCTGTCGCTGACGCGATGCGCGGACCAGGCGTTGGGCTTCACCAACGGCGCAAGTAAAAACCATTCGGTATCTGAAAATCAAGCGGTATTTATGTGAAGCTTTTGTGGTCCACCGCAAAAGCGCCCGCGGGGCTGAGAAAAACCGGGCTTTACCCAAGGTTCCATCGGTGGCCGCACGTGATCGCGGGGCATTCTCCAATGGGCGTCGAGGCCAGGCGACGCTGTTCTAATGGCACAGTAAGTCGCTGCCGGCGACTCATCTTGCATTCGTCTTCGGCTGCCCCAATACATGGCGATTACATGGCACCTGCTTAAAAGTTTAGATGCGGGTGATTAATACGAGCGTGTATAAGATATGATGGCCGTCACGGGTTTTTTTGCCGGCAGGAGCCAATGCTTGCATTCAGTTACAAATAGATATTTTCGTTGGCTAAAGGAGCCGAGGGCGTGATTAAAAAGAGACTAGGTCGAGAGGAAAGCCAGCAAGTAACCAGAGACAGATTATTCGATACGGCCATTGATCTGATGATCAAGAAAGGCTTTCACGCGGCCAGCGTGAACACCATTTCCGAGGAGGCTGGTTATTCGAAAGGGGCATTTTTCTCCAACTTTTCAAGTAAGGCCGACCTGTTGTTGCAATTGGCGCAGCGGTTCAAGCGGGTGGAAATCGATCGGTTGGGCTCGACCCTGGCGGCCGGCTATTCGTCCGAGCAGTTGACGCAGGGCCTGAATGCCTACATCGACACCCTGAAAGATAACGCCAATTGCGCGATCCTTGACGTCGAGTTGCAATTGATTGCACTGCGCGATGCCGAGTTTTCACCGCTCTACAATGACCTGCATGAAGAAAACAGCATTGCCTTGGGCAAGCTGATTACCATCATCTTCAATCATGCGGGCAAGAAACCGCCGATGGAAAATGCCACGCTTGCAAAGACCTTCACTGCCTTGTCGGAAGGTTTGATATTGCAAGGGCATAAAGATCCGGCAGCGGAAATCAAGTTGGTGTTGAATTCGCTGATTCAAACAGCCGAACCGCTCTAGGCGCTCATTCGCCGAGTATCTTCCGGATCATCCGGATCAGGTTTTCACCGACCTGCTCGACACTTTTGTTCTGCGAGACAACTTGCGCGCCCTCCATCAGGTAGGTGAGCGCCATGGCCGTTTCATTCGGTTCAGCTAGACCGGCTTCTTCACACAGGGCGACCAGGCGCTGGAACTGGCGCTTCTTGTGCGCCTCGATGAGCTGGCGGGCAGGGTTTTGCGGGTCCGGGAGCTCCGCCAGCGAGTGGGTGAAGGGGCAGCCCCGGTAAGACGCCGTGGACAGATCCTGCGCGATGAATTCGGCGAAACCGAGGATCTGCGCCTTGGGATCGTCGGCGTGCCGCGCCGCCAACCCTTCGAAGACCTCGGCGTACTGGTCGACGAGCAAGCGAATCCACGCCAGCACCAGCGCGTCTTTCGACTCGAAATGCCGGTAGACCGTCATCTTGGTCGATTTGGCCTTGGCCGCGATGGCATCCACCGTTACCCGACTGATCCCTTCGGTGAAGAACAGAGCTTCGGCGGCATCCAGGATCCGTTCCCGGGGCGCTAGTTGTGGAACTCGTTCGGGGCGCATGGCGTTCTCCGCTTGACAGCGATACTGTTTGGTATCTAACTATACCGAACGGTATCGCTCGATACTGGTAAGTACAAATCATAGCGTCTTTACCAGGAAGAATGTGATGAAACCCTCTGAATATGCAGGATATGACGCCCTTGGCCTGGCCGATCTGATTGCCAACGGCCAAGTCACCCAGGCCGAGGTAAGAGAGGCGGCATTGGGCGCCATCGAACAGCTCAACCCCAGGATCAACGCGGTGGTCGAGGTGTGGAAGGATGAACCCCTGGCCACCGCAGGCCCGTTCAAGGGCGTGCCGTTCTTGGTAAAGGACTTGGGCCTGACCGCCCAGGGTCGCCTGAACGAGTTGGGCAGTCGCCTGGCCGCCGGATGCGTCGCCGCTGAAGACTCCAACCTGATGATTCGCCTGCGCCAGGCCGGCCTGGTGACCCTGGGCCGCACCAGCACGCCGGAGTTGGCGGCCAGCACCACCACCGAAGCCGCGTATTCGGGCCCAACCCGCAACCCTTGGGATTTGAGCCGCAGCGCCGGAGGCTCCAGTGGGGGTTCGGCCGCTGCCGTTGCCGCCGGCATGGTGCCCGCTGCCCATGCCACCGATGGCGGTGGCTCGATTCGCGTTCCGGCCGCCGCCACCGGGTTGTTCGGACTCAAGCCCAGCCGAGGCCGAATCTCCATGGGCCCGGCAGTGGACGAGGTATGGGCCGGGCTTGCCGTCCATGGTGTTGTCAGTCGAACCGTGCGCGACAGCGCCGCCTTGCTGGATGCCATGGAAGGGGCGGCCGTGGGGGATCCGTTCGAGATCGCTCGGCCAGCGCATTCCTGGCTTTCACAAACGACGCGCGAACCGGGGGCGCTGCGCATCGGCTTGTTGCTGCACCCACTCAACGGAACCCGTTGCGTCGAGCCGGTCGCCCAGGCCACGCGGGAGGTGGCGGTGCAACTGGAGGGCATGGGGCACCGTGTCGAGGAAGTCGATCTCGACATCGGCCTGGGTTGGGAAGGGTTCGTGGAACTGAACGCGCGCTTCTGGTCCGCCAATACCGCCGCCTGGGTCAACGCCCTCGCGGCGGCCACCGGGCGTGCGGTCGATGCCAGCACACTGGAGCCGGCCACGCTGGCGTTGCACCGGCTGGGCAGCCAACTCACCGCCCTGGATCTGATCGAGGCCATGCACCTGCGCAACCTCGTGACCCGTCGCATGGGGCACTTCTTTAGCCAGTACGACATCCTGCTGAACCCGACCCTACCAGCGCTGCCCCCGTTGATAGGTCACTACAACGAAGGCCAGGCGCTGCTGGACGGGCGGGGCTGGATGGATCGAGTCTTCAGCCATTCGCCCTTTACCGCCTTGGCGAATGTGACCGGTTCGCCCTCGATGTCCATGCCGCTGGCGGTCGATCGGCACAGCGGCCTGCCGATCGGCTTGCAGTTTAGCGCGGGGTTCGGTCGTGAGGCCCCGTTGCTGCGCCTGGCAGCGCAGTTGGAACGAGCGTTGCCCTGGGCGGGTCGCACACCCGGGGCCTGGGTTGCCTCGTCAACTTCTGGAGTGCCCGCGTAGCTGTGCCGGACTGACGCCCAGGCGCTGCCTGAAGAGCGTCGTCATGTGCGCCTGGGAATTGAAGCCGCAGGCGAGGGCGATCTCGGTCAGCCTGGCGCTCGTGTCGGTCATCAAGGTCCGGGCCTTGGCCAGGCGTCGGTCGATCAGGTAGCTGTGGGGGCTTTTTCCCGTCGCGAGCTTGAATGCCCGGATGAAATAGCCTTCGGACAACCCCAGCAGCGCTGCCATCGCCGGTACGCCGAGCGGGCCGGCGAGACCTGCGTCAATGAACTCGTCGAGCAGGCGCATGCGTCGGCCGGTGATCGAGCCGGGAGGGGGCGCCGGCAACCGTTCGTGGCCCGTCACCCGTTCAGCCAACCCCAACGCCCAGGATTCCCAGTCATCCTGCGCCGAAGCCTGCAACAGCGCGTTGCGCATGCGGTGGGCGAGGGCAATGGCCGGCGAGTCGATGCGATTGTTGAAGGCCCGCTCACCCTCCAGCGCAACGCCGTCGGTGCGCAGGATCCGCAGGTATTCACCGCCCTGGGGCGATTCGGAGAACACATCACACCCCACTGGGACGAAGGCCAGGCCGTTGGGCATGGCCTCGAACGGATGCACCCGGTCGCTGCCGATGGCGTGCAGGCCGCACTGGCTGTCGAAGGCGAAGCCGATCGAGGCTTGGGTTGCGACATAGCGGGTCGCGTAGGCGCAGCCCGGCAGCAATTCAATCGCCCAGGGGCCTGCCTCGATACGCCGGATCGGTTCGGGTTGGGGCGGCGGCAGGCGATTGCGGCGGTGCATGAGCGACATAGTAGTGAAGAAAAGGGCTGAAAGTCAGGTCAGTTTTCTGGAAGCCCGCCGGTGGCGCCCATGACTAGACTGGGCAAAACCTGGAGGCGACCCTATGCACAAACTGACGCTCGACGATATCGAACAAGCGGCGCGCAACATATACCCAACCATGCCGGCCACGGCCCAGTATGCTTGGCCCTTGCTGGCTGAACGGCTGGGTTGCACGGTGTGGGTCAAGCACGAGAACCACACGCCCACCGGGGCATTCAAGGTCCGCGGTGGTCTGACGTTCATGCACTGGCTCAGGCGCGAGCACCCCGAGGTGAAGGGCGTGGTCACGGCGACCCGTGGCAATCATGGTCAGAGCCTGGCATTGGCGGCAACAGCGTTGGGCTTGCGGGCGTTGATCGTCGTGCCACAGGGCAATTCGCTGGAGAAGAACCAAGCCATGCGCGGCTTTGGTGGCGAGGTGGTGGAGTTCGGTCGCGATTTCGATGAGGCCCGCGAGGAGGCCGCACGCTTGGCGCAGCGGCAGGGCTTGTTTCTGGTGCCACCGTTTCACGCCGAGCTGGTCAAGGGCGTGGCGACCTATGGGTGGGAGTTGTTCAAGGCGGTGCCGGACCTGGACACGGTCTACGTGCCGATCGGCTGCGGGTCGGGGATCTGCGCCGTCATCGCCGCCCGTGATGCCTTGGGCTTGAACACCGAAGTGGTCGGTGTGGTGTCCACTGAGGCTGCGGCGGCGAAGCAGTCGTTCGAGACCGGGACCCTGTGCGAGACCCCTTCGGCGAACACCTTCGCCGACGGCCTCGCCGTGCGCAAGCCCATACCCGAGGCGTTCGCCCTCTATGGGGCCGCGGCGGCACGGATCGTGGCGGTCGACGATCGTGAAATTGCCGAGGCCATGCGGGTCTACTACACCGACACACACAACCTCGCCGAAGGTGCCGGCGCCGCGGCGTTGGCGGCGCTCATGCAGGAGCGTGACGCGATGGTGGGGAAACGTGTGGGGGTGATCCTGTCGGGCGGCAACGTTGACCGGCCAGTGTATGCGAGGGTTCTGGGGGAGCAGGCTCAAAGTTAACGGTGAACATCTTCGCGTATGCGCTCTGTCAGTGCCAATGAAGTCGACTGACCCACCGCCTTCGCGGGCAAGCCCGCTCCCACA
Source organism: Pseudomonas chlororaphis (assembly GCA_001023535.1). NCBI lineage: Bacteria > Pseudomonadati > Pseudomonadota > Gammaproteobacteria > Pseudomonadales > Pseudomonadaceae > Pseudomonas > Pseudomonas chlororaphis. The sequence goes on along the minus strand of CP011020.1, from coordinate 109,205 downwards.
GCGTTATTGGGTGGGCACAAGATGTGTGTCGGCCACAGATCCCCTGTGTGGGAGCGGGCTTGCTCGCGAATGCAGTGAATCAGTTGATGAAGAGGTTGGCTGACCCACCGCCTTCGCGGGCAAGCCCGCTCCCACAGCGTTATTGGGTGGGCACAAGATGTGTGTCGACCACGGATTCCCTGTGTGGGAGCGGGCTTGCTCGCGAAAAGGCTTTCAGCCTGGCTTCAAGCGCCATCCCCGGAACATTTCTGAACTTTCCCCTGGCCGATATTTCCATTGCTTAAGCACCACGATGCAGCCGCCTGGCGCATGCCAGCAGGCTTCGAACGATCGCCAGAGCCGAGAGTGAATGTGACCTCCAAACCCTCCAGAACCCCATTGCGGCGAGCCGTGACCGGACCTTTGTTGTTTCTCTTCATCCTTGGCGATGTGCTGGGTGCCGGTGTCTACGCGCTGGCCGGGACCATCGCTGGACAGGTGGGGGGAGCGATCTGGGTGCCTTTATTGGTGGCGCTGTTCTTCGCCATGCTTACTGCCGGCTCGTATGCGGAGCTGGTTACGAAGTACCCGCAGGCCGGCGCGGCGTCGGTGTTCGCCGAAAAGGCGTTCCGCTCGCCGTTTCTTTCCTTTCTGGTCGGCTTTTGCATGCTGGCCGCGGCGGTGACCAGTGCAGCCGGCCTTTCGTTGGCGTTCGCGGGCGATTACCTGGCGACCTTCACTCACGTCCCGCCCCACATCGCTGCCCTGGTGTTCCTGGTGATGATCGCCTTGTTGAATGCCCGGGGAATCAAGGAGTCCCTGGGGGCAAACCTGGTCATGACCCTCATCGAGCTGTCGGGCCTGATACTGGTCATCGTCGCCGCGGCCTGGTTTTTCCGTTCCGGCGATGCCCATCTGCACAGTGCGCTGCAATTCAAACCGGGCGTCAGCCCATGGCTGGCGGTGTTGAGCGCGGCATTACTGGCGTTCTATTCGTTCGTCGGATTCGAAACCTCGGCCAATCTCGCCGAAGAAATACGCGACGTGCGTAAGGTCTATCCGCGCGCTTTGTTTGCCGCGTTGCTCACCGCCGGCGTGGTTTACATGGCCGTGGGCGTCGCGGCTGCCTCGGTGCTGCCCATGGAAGAATTGGTCGCTACTTCGGCGCCTTTGCTGGAAGTCGTCCGCGCCTCGGGGTTGAGCGTTTCGCCGCGGGTCTTTGCCTTCATCGCCCTGGTCGCCGTGGCCAATGGCGCGCTGCTGACCATGATCATGGCCAGCCGACTGGCCTATGGGATGGCCTGCCAGGGCTTACTGCCGGGGGGCTTGGCGCGAGTCCTGCGCAAAAGGCGCACACCGTGGGTCGCGATCATCGCCACCACCCTGGTCTCCATCGCGTTGACGCTGACAGGCTCTCTCGCCACATTGGCCGAGACCGTCGTGCTCTTGCTGCTTTTTGTTTTCCTCAGCACCAACCTGGCGGTGTTGGTGCTGCGCCGCGATCCGGTGGCGCAAGCGCATTTTCGGGTGCCCACTTGGGTGCCCCTCCTTGCGATCGTCTCGTGCCTGGTCTTGCTCAGCCAGCAAAGCCTGGAAACCTGGTTGCGCGGCGGCGCCCTGGTCGGTGTGGGAGGTCTGCTGTATCTGTGCACGCGAATGGCAATGCCTGTGGCCGTAAAACCCGGCTAGGTGTTTGGTTGCAAACCGATGCCGGTGATCGACGGCGCTCCAGAAAGCCAGGCCTTTGCCGATTCAGGGAGGGCTGACTAGAGTCTTTGCACCGGCAGGGACGTACCGTCAACGCAACGGAATATCGATCATGACCGAACACTCCCCCCGTCAAACCTTCAAGTCCCTTGGCTGTGCCGAGTGCCGCGACCATGAGGCGCTCGGGTTCGATTTCACCATGGCGTTCCAGCCGATCTTCAATCTGCGAACCGGCGCTGCGTTTGCCTATGAAGCACTGGTCAGAGGGATCAACGGTGAATCGGCGAGCGACATCCTGGGGCAGGTGAATGACGGCAACCGCTACCGGTTCGACCAGGCATGTCGCGTAAAGGCGATCGAAGAGGCTACCCGGTTGGGCCTTCTGGACCTCCCTCGATGCCTGCTGAGCATCAACTTCCTGCCCAACGCTGTTTACCGGGCCGAGACCTGCATCCGGGCTACGCTGGAGGCGGCGCGCCTGGCCAATTTTCCATTGGATCGGTTGATGTTCGAAGTCACCGAGGGCGAGAAAGTCGACGACCCTGACCACCTCAAGTCGATCTTCACCGAATACGAGCGCCAGGGGTTCACCACCGCGATCGATGATTTCGGCTCCGGCTATTCGGGTCTCAACCTGTTGGCGATGTTCCAGCCGCAGGTGCTGAAGATCGATATGGCGCTGACCCGTGGCATCGACCAGGATCCGGTGAAACAGGCCATTGTCGAAGGGATTCTCCTGGTGGCCAGGCGCCTGGGGATCCTGGTCATTGCCGAAGGGGTCGAGACCCCAGGGGAAAGCGCCGCGCTGGTGGGGCTGGGCATCGAGCTGATGCAAGGCTACCTGTACGCGCGGCCGGAAATAGGGCGCCTGCCCACCTGCCGTTTCGATGTGACGTAGGTCAGGCTGCTTCGGCGGCCATGGCCGCCTGGACGCAGGGGCGTGCTTCGATACGCTCCATGAACGCCATCAGCGCCGGCCAGTTGCTGATCTCGATGCCGAGCCGTGGCAACCATTTGAGTACGCTGAACAGATAGCTGTCGGCCAAGCCGAAGCGGCCCATCAGGTACGCCTGTTGTTCGAGAGCCCGGTTCAGGTAGTCGAAACGCCTGGACAGTTTTTCCCGGAAGATGACCTTGGCCGAGGCGGCCATGCCGGCGTTGAACAGTGGCGCGCAACCGCTGTGGATCTCGGTGGCAATGAAATTCAGCCACTCCTGCAAGCGCACCCGTTCCCAGGTGCCATTGGCCGGCGCAAGGGAGTTGCCCGGGACTTGGTCGGCCAGGTACTGGACGATGGCCGGTCCTTCGGTCAACACGTTGCCGTCATCCAGCGCCAGGGCCGCGACATAGCCCTTGGGATTGATGCTCAGGAAGTCCAGCCCGTCGGCGGTGCGCTTGGTCTGGTTGTCGACCCGGACCAACTCGAATGGCAGGCCCAGTTCCCGCAGGACGATGTGCGGGGACAATGAACAGGTCATGGGGGCAAAGTACAGTTTCATGGTGTTCCTAAGGGACGGTGGAGGTTCGCTGGGGCGATTGCCTTGGCGTGCGTCCCTAGAATCCCTGGCAACGGCAACATGTTCAAAGGACATTTGCGGTGCTAGCGTATGACAAAACCTCATGAGCATCGTGTCGCCCCATGATCAGCAGAATTCCCTCCCTCAATGGCCTGAAGGCGTTCGAATCGGCCGCCAGGCACATGAGCTTTACCAAGGCTGCCGAAGAGCTGAACGTGACACAGACCGCCGTCAGCCATCAGATCCGGCGGCTCGAAGAGGAGTTGGGCGTGCGTTTGTTCCTGCGGCTCAAGGACGGGCTGGCCCTGAGCCGTGAGGGCCAGGCTTACTTTCCCGGCATTCGTTCGGCGTTCCACGAGCTGCGCCATTGCACCGAGGCACTGCTGGAGACGCGCAATCACAGCGTGCTGACGATCAGCACCCTGGTTTCATTTGCTTCCAAGTGGCTGTTGCCGCGATTGGCGTCGTTCCAGCAGGCGTTTCCCGGCATCGATGTGCGTATCACTGCGTCCACCGAGTTGGTGGACTTTCGCAAAACGGGCATTGATGCTGCTATCCGCTACGGGGCCGGTGACTGGCAGGGACTGCGGGCCGACTGGCTGATGTGCGACGAGATCTTCCCGGTGTGCAGCCCGCGGTTGCTGGAGGGCTCCGGCGCCTTGCGCAACCCGGGCGATCTGGCCAGCCATACCTTGTTGCAGGTCAGTGGGCAGACCCAGGGCGACTGGAACGCCTGGCTGGAGGCCGCCGCCCAGCCGGCGCGGCTTGCCGAGGGCTCACGCCTGACATTCGACCTGGCGATGATGGCGGTGCAAGCTGCGGTGGATGGCTTGGGGGTGTGCATCGGGCGCTCGACGTACGTCGAGGACGACCTCAAGGCCGGGCGCTTGGTAGTGCCCTTTGACCTGAAGTTGAAATCCGATTTCGGTTTCTATCTCGTGAGCCCCCATGAAACGGCCGGGACCCAAACGGTGCAGGCGTTCAGGACCTGGCTGCTGGAGCAGGTCAGAGGCCCCGACAGACCTGCATTCAGTGATTTGGGCGGGTGACACGGCCAGTGTTTTTCTGACGTCAAAACATAATTGTGTTGCGGTGTATAAAGCCCCTGATCCGCGAGTCGATAGCCCTTTTGAAGTCCAATAAAATTTTCGGGTTCGCAGAGGGTATGCCATGTTTAACACAGCACTGAAAAGTGAACTGTCGGCCAGGACGGCCGAACTGGCAACATACAAGGGATTAGTCGGCGCGCTTGAACGGTCGATGGCCGTGATCGAGTTCAGTCCCGATGGCAAAGTCCTTCGTGCGAACGAGAATTTCCTGAAGACGATGGGCTACCGTGCCGACCAACTGGCAGGGCTCTCGCACCGCGATTTCTGTACCCCGGCGCTGGCCGGTAGTGCCGAGTACCGCGAATTCTGGAACCAGCTGCGCTCTGGTCAGTTTGTTTCCGGTACGTTCCAACGTCGCGGTGGGCAGGGCCAGAACATCTGGCTGGAAGCCAGCTACAACCCGGTCGTCGACGAACAGGGCCGCGTCGTCAAAGTGGTCAAGTATGCACTCGATGTCACGGCCAAGGTCGCGAGCGAGGCGGAAACCCGTGGCCGGCTGGCCGCGCTCGACCGAGCCATGGCGGTGATCGAGTTCGACCTGGGCGGCAATATCCTGACCGCCAACGACAACTTTTTGCACGTCATGAATTACTCACTGGGCGAGCTGAAAGGTAAGCACCATCGGATGTTTTGCGACTCGGACCTGGTCAACAGCGCCGAATACAGTGATTTCTGGCGACGCCTGAACGCCGGTGAATTCTTCAGCGGCCAGTTCAAGCGCCTGGGCAAGCACGGCAAGGTGGTCTGGCTGGAAGCCAGCTATAACCCGGTGTATGACGCCGAAGGCAAGTTGAGCAAGATCGTCAAGTTCGCCAGCAATATCAGCGAGCGGGTGGAGAAGTTCGAAGAGGACTCGCGCGGCGCCTCCCGTGCCTATCACATCTCTGCCGAGACCGAGCGCGTCGCGGAGCAGGGGGCCCAGGTCATCCATCAGACAGCCAAGGAAATGCGCGAGATCGCCGACAACATCGGCGCTTCCGCGCGCCTGGTCGGTCAATTGGGCGCGCGTTCGGAAGAAATCACGGCGATCGTCAACACCATCCGCGGCATTGCCGACCAGACCAACCTGCTGGCCCTCAATGCCGCCATCGAGGCTGCACGGGCCGGTGACCAGGGGCGGGGGTTCGCGGTAGTGGCCGACGAAGTCCGGCAACTGGCCGGGCGTACCAGCCGCTCGACGTCGGAGATCGCCGAGATGATCGGCAAGATACTGTCCGAAACCCGTGACGCGGTGTCCAGCATGAACGAGACCCACGAGGGGGCCTTGCGCGGGGTCACGCTGGCAGACCAGGCCGGCTCGGTCATCGTCCAGATCCGGGCCGGAACCACCGATGCGCTTGAGGCGGTGAGCATGTTCGCCTCCAAGCTCGACGAGTCCGAGGTCATTCCCAAGACGGCCATCGGCTGGGTGGGCTGAGCCCTGCAGGCATAGCGACTAGCCCATCTGTGCTATTCAGAATGAATCCCCGAGCCTGGATACTTTGGCGGTTGTGACCATCCAGGATCTCGGGAGAGTACATAAACGGAGTCGTTCGTTTTTGCAGTGTGATCAGTGCCACGCTGCTGTGTGTTTCAGTGGCCCATGCCGGTAGCCAGGCCTGCACGATGGAAGGTGAGATGACGGTCATGGGCCAGCATATCGAGGCCAAGGACTGCGTGCAGGCCAGCGATGAGCAGCCGGTGGCCAAGTTCCGTTCAAGCTGTGAAGCCTATGCCAACATGCCGGTCGCCCTGGGCGGAGAAGCGGGCCGGATCACCTATTCGCAAACCTGTCCGCCAAACCCCCAGGCCACCTGCCTGAACGTCAACGGACAGGGGGTGGATTTCTATTACTACAAGCGCACGGCTGACCTGCTGGAGAGCACCCGCAAGGGGTGCACCGTGAGTGGCGGTACCTGGAAGGAGTGAGCGAGGCCGGCTATTGGAGCGCCCTCGGTTGAGGCGATGCCCGGCGTTCGGACAGGCCATTGGATGTCTCTGTTCGATACGATCCATGCACCCTGGTGTTTCGGCGCGCAGTCGGGAGTGTTGGTGGTTGCAGGCTTGGCTGTTCCAGCCACCTTTCAGGGGCGCTCACAGCTTAGGAGGGGAGGGTAGGACGCGGCTATAGTACAAGTGTTCTATGGCATGGCGCGCTGGCAGGGAGGATAAATCCCACCGTCGGTCTACCGGTGTCGGGTTCAACTCTGTGAGTTGACTGGCCATCCGCCGTTGACGGGGAAACTGGAGAATTGTGCCGCTGCCGCCGCACGGGTAGGCACGCCCAGGGATTTGAGCAGGCTGGAGACATGGATGCGTACAGTGAAGGGCGAGATGCCCAGGTCTCGGGCGATTTCCTTGTTGGTCTTGCCGGCCGCGATCAAGCCAAGCACTTCCCGCTGGCGTGCGGTCAGTTGGGCCAGTGCATCGTCCAGCACCGAGTTTTCAGCCTGGTATTTCACCACCACTTCGCCTTCGCGGATGGCCATGATGGCGTCGGCGATGCCGGCGGGGTCGATGTTCTTGCCGATGAAACCGTCAGCCCCCAGCGACATGACCTGGGTAATGACATCCACGTCATCCACCATTGAAACCACAATGATCGAGGTGCGCTTGAATTCACTGCGCAATTGGCCGATGACTTGCAGCGACGTGATACCGGGAAAGCGCAGGTCGAGTATCAGGGTGTCCACTTCCAGCCCGGCGCGCGCCAGGGCCAATACTTCGTCCAGATTGCCGGCCTGTTCGATGGTGGCCGTCGGTATCAATCGTTCGATGGTCCGCAGCATGCCCTCGCGAAACAAAGGATGGTCATCGGCCACAATTACTCTGCACGTCATGCTCCAGATCCTCCTGACCTTCAAGTCAGCGCATCGTAACCTAAACGGCCCCCTTGGGTTTCAAGTTTGAAACAACCTTTCATGTTGGAATAATCCTGTGACCATGACAGAAAAGAATAGCGAGCTGGACCAGGCGACATTGAGATTGACGGTCGGGGCCTGCGCTTCAATCTATATCATCGTGGTCGCTTGCCTTTCCTATTCGGAATTCGGCACTTATGTCCCGATCATGTGGTACATGGTGTTTTTCTTCAGTGTCGCGGCGCCGCTGCGCATGGCGATCAAGCGCTGGCCCGGGCATTTTTTCCTGCGTCGTATCTTTGCCATGGCGCTTGACTACGCGAGCGTCGCCTTCGCCATGATAGTGGGCGGAGAGGCCGCATTGCCGGTCTATGCCGCGTTGCTCTGGGTCACGTTGGGTAATGGCATGCGCTTCGGGTCACGTTACCTGGCTGCCGCGACGCTGATTGCCTTGGCGACTCTGGTCATGATCTTCCTGCTCACGCCGTTCTGGCGGGGTCAGCCTTACATGTTCCTGATGCTGATCGTCACCACTGTCGTCGTGCCGGCCTATGCGCACATCCTGTTGACCCGTACCCGCATTGCCTCGGAAGAAGCGATTGCCGCGAACCAGGAAAAGTCGCGCTTCCTGGCCCAGGCCAGCCATGACCTGCGCCAGCCGATCCACTCCATCGGGCTGTTCACCGCATGCCTGCGCGACGCCCGGCTGGGCCAGGAAGAACTGCGGCTGGTCGATAACATCGACCGCTCATTGCACATCGTGTCGCAACTGTTTCGCTCGATCCTGGACATCTACACCCTCGACAACGGGCAACTGGAGCCGCAATCGGAGCCCGTGCACCTGGGCGCGCTGCTGCAGGACGTGGTCAAGCAGAACACCGAGGCGGCGCGCTGGGCCGGTGTCGAGTTGCGCCTGCGGCCCTGCCACCAGTGGGTCAACGTCAATGCCGGCCTGTTGGCGACCATGGTGCAGAACCTGATCTCCAATACGCTGAAGTACGCCCCTGGCAAACCGGTGTTGATTGGCGTGCGGCCCAGGGGCAATGGCCTGGCCATCGTCATCTACGACAAGGGGCGCGGCATTGCCGCCGAACATCTGCCCGAAGTGTTCAAGGAGTTCTACCGGGTGCGTCACGTCCGCGACAAGGACGTCGAGGGGCTGGGCCTGGGGTTGTCGATCGTCAAGCGCATCAGCCATCTGATCAACCTGCAGATCCGGCTCGATTCCAGGGTCGGCAGGGGAACCTGCGCCGCCATCGAAGGCCTGGAAAAGGTCGCGCCCCGGGCGGCGCTTGCGCGTACGCCGCCCACGCAGAGCCGCTTGCAGGGCTTGCGGGTGTGCCTGGTGGAGGATGACGCCAACGTGCTGATGGCGACCTCGGCGCTGCTGGAAAAGTGGGGTTGCGAAGTCGAGACCCACAGCGACGGGGTGGGCGTGACCAGCGACTGCGACATCATCATTGCCGACTTCGACCTCGGGACGAAGGTCTCGGGTTCCGAGTGCATCGCGGCGATCCGCGAGCAACGTGGCTGGGAGGTCCCGGCGATGATCATGACCGGCCACGACATCGAACGGATCCGCCATGCGTTGCACCACATGAACATCTCGATCCTGGCCAAGCCCGTGCGCCCCCCGGAGCTGCGGGCGACCTTGATGGAGCTGACCAAGCATTTCGCCAGCCTCAGGGTATGACGCCGTGGACCGGCACGGCCCCATCACCCTTGCACTGTGTGAAAGAGTGGATTGCAGCGTGTGCGTATTCCTGTACCGGCGCTTTGGGCAGAAGATGACGCCACTGACCTGCACGCCTGGCCACAGGTGTGGCGGAGTATCCCTGACCGAGGCGCCATGGCGCGGCTTTACGCTGCGGGCGCGAGGAGCTGATGATGGACGAAGCCACGACCGTACAACCCTCGCCCTGGCACGAAGGAGAGCTGACTTTGCAGCGCTCGGTGGGCGCGGTGGACATGATGGCCGGTGTTGGCCAGCGTCAGTTGGCGCGGACCTGGATGCCGGATCAGCATCGTGAGTTCTACGCCCAGTTGCCGTTCGTGGTGCTCGGAGCGGTGGATCGCCAGGGCGATGTCTGGGCGACCCTGCGTGCGGGGCGGCCCGGTTTCATGAACTCGCCCGATCCGCAAACCCTGCACATCAATGTCCAGCCGCAACCCGATGACCCGGCCCAGGAAGGCCTGGGCGAAGGGGACGCCATCGGCATGCTGGGCATCGAATTGCACACCCGGCGGCGTAACCGCATGAATGGGGTCGTGCGGCGCCAGCTTGAGCAGGGGCTCGAAATTTCGGTGCGCCAGGCCTATGGCAACTGCCCGCGTTACATCAACCTGCGCGAGTATGCCTTTGTCGAGGAGCAGGCCGGCGCACCCCGCGAGTTGACCGTGGCAGACCCCCTGGTGCGGCGCCTGGTGACGACCGCCGATTCGTTCTACATCGCCTCCTACGTGGTGCGTGATGGCGAGCGGCAGGTCGATGCCTCCCACCGCGGCGGCAAACCGGGGTTCGTGCGCATGGATGAGAACGGGACACTGACGGTGCCTGACTTTTCCGGGAACCTGTTCTTCAATACCTTGGGCAATATCCTGCTCAACCCTCGGGCCGGGCTGGTGTTCGTCGATGTCCAGACCGGCGACCTGCTGCAGATGAGCGGCACGGCGCAGGTGGTGCTGGACGATCCCGAGATCGCCGCGTTCCAGGGCGCCGAGCGCTTGTTGCGCTTCACGCCCCAGCGCATCGTCCACCGGCCGGCCGCACTCCCATTGCGCTGGAAAGACAAGGCCGAAGGGGAATCGCCGAATTCGCGGATGACCGGCAGTTGGGAGCATGCCACCGAGCGTTTGCAGGCCGAGGCCTTGCGGACCCACTGGCGTTCGCTGCGGGTCACGCAGGTGGTGGAGGAGAGCCCCGGCATTCGCTCGTTCTACCTGCAAGCGAGCGACGGGGTCGGTATGCCGCGGTTCGAAGCCGGGCAACATCTGCCGGTGCGGGTCTCGTTGCCTGGGCACAAAGCCCCGTCGATTCGAACCTACAGCGTGTCCAGTGCACCGTCGGATGATTTTCTGCGCATCAGCGTCAAGCGCGATGGTTCGGTGTCGTCCCACCTGCATGATCAGGTCCTGCCACTGCACACGATCGAGGCGCGCGCGCCCCAGGGGCATTTCACTGTGCAACCGACCGAACGGCGCCCCCTGGTGTTGCTGGCGGCCGGCGTTGGCATCACGCCGCTGTTGTCGATGTTGCGCGAAGTGGTTTACCAAGGGCTGCGCATAAACCGCCTGCGCCCGGTCTGGTTGGTGCAAAGCGCGCGGACGGTGGCTGAACTGGCGTTTCGTGATGAGATCGATGCACTGGTGGCGCGTGCCGGCGACAAGGTGCAAGTGTTGCGCATGGTCAGCCAGCCGCCTGTGGAGGCGGGCGCGAACGAAGCTTACGACCTGCCGGGCCGGATCGATATCGAGCTGCTCAAGAAGTGGTTGCCCTTGAATGACTACGATTACTACCTGTGCGGGCCAGGCAGCTTTACCCAGGCGCTGTACGATGGCCTGCGCGGCCTGCGCATTCCGGACGATCGCATCCATGCCGAAACCTTCGGCCCGTCCACCCTGGTGCGGGACGTCGAGGTCCTTGTCCCGGCGGCGCAGCAAGTGCCGGCGGCGACCGAGCCGGTGAAGATCCTGTTCGCCGGTTCGGCCAAGGAAGGGCGTTGGGAACCGGGCAGCGGGACCTTGCTCGAACTGGCCGAGGCGCGAGGGCTGGAGCCGGAATTCAGTTGCCGTGGCGGTTCCTGTGGCACCTGCAAGACTCGCCTGAGCCAGGGCCAGGTGCACTACCTGACCCCGCCGGCCGAACCGGTTGGCGAAGGCGAAGTGCTGATCTGTTGCGCGGTGCCGGCCCAAGGCAGTGAACCCCTGGTGCTGGAGATCTGAACCGGCGCCCGCTCAGCTAGAGCCCGCGTCGCACTTTGCCGGGGGCTTGGCCATGGAGCTCCTTGAATTTCTTGCTGAACGCGGCCTGGGATTGGTAGCCGACCTGTAACGCGATGTCACTCAACCCCAGGTGTGACTGGTGCAGGAGATTGAACGCCTGCTCCATGCGCATGTGCGTCAGCAGCACCCAGGGCGAGACGCCGGCGACTCTGACGAACGCGCGCATGAAGTTCGCCCGGGACATGTTCGCGATCTGCGCCAGGCTTTCGATGGTCCACGGGTGCGCGAGATCATCCAGCATCGCCTGCCAGGCCCGGCCCAGACGCTTGTCGCCCAGCAAGGCCAACGAGCCGCTGTCCTGCCCCTGGCTGGCCAGGTGTGCTCGAAGGATCAGGGTGAACAGCGCCTGGGACAGGGCGTCGAGCAGAAACCCCGCGCCGACCTGGTTGCCGTCCGCTTCCCCTCGCATCACTTCGACCAGCGCCGGCAGCGGGCCGCCGGCGGGCAGTGCGCCGCTGGGAATCACCAGGTAGTCGGGCAAGGCGGCGAACAGCAGCGAGGCGCGGTTGAAGTGGAAGTCGCCGCAGAGCATGTCCAGCTCAACGCTGGCACCGCCGATGCGATGAATCGGCAAGGTGCCGCCCATCACTTGAGTGGGCGTGACCGGCGCCACGGTTTTACCGGGGCTGTGCATGACGTGCCGGGCACCGCGCGGCAGCAGCAGGATATCGCCGGCGCGCATGGGCAAGCGCTGCCCATCCGGAAACTCCACCCGACATTCACCGGCCAGCACGATGTGATAGGGCGCCTTGCCCAACGCTTGCTGCGCGTGATCCAGGGCCCAGTCACCGTCGAACTGGCAGCGCAGGTCCAGGCTGCCGCGTACGTTGGCCAGGCTGATGAGTTTATCGATGGCATGCATTTGAGATTTTCGCGAAAAACGCTGAGAGCATTGGACAAACCCGACCGGCGCAGGGATGGAAAACTGAAGGCGTTGAAACAGTACACCCAACCCACTCAGGAGTTAATGCCATGTTCCATAACTGGTCCGAATTATTGCCCACCCTTCAAAAAGCCTTCGGCGCGCTGGGCCGCAGCAACCCGAAAATGGTCAAGGCCTACATGGCCTTGGGGGAGGCCGCCAGTGAAAACAACGTACTCGATGCCAAGACCCGCGAGCTGATCGCCATCGCGGTCGCCGTCACCACCCGTTGCGACGGATGTATCGCCGCCCACACCGACGCGGCGATCAAGGCCGGCGCAAACCGCGAAGAGGTCAGCGCAGCCCTGGCCACGGCGATCTCGTTGAACGCCGGCGCTGCGTACATCTATTCGCTGCGCACGCTGGAAGCCTACGACACGCTCAAAGCCCCGGCGTGATCACTGGCCCCACCTTCACCGTGGCGAAGGCCACGCAGTCCAGCGAGCGCCGGCGCCCTCGCCACGGTGAAACGATCAAGAAACCTTTGCCGGAACGGCGGACCTAATGCGAATACCAGGATCAGCGTCGGGTTTTCACTGATGGAGCATTCAAGCATCTACACGATCGGTCATTCCACCCGGACCTTCGACCAGTTCGTGGACATCGTCAAAGGGTTTGCAATCGAGACCGTGGTCGACGTCAGGACGGTTCCACGCTCACGCACCAACCCGCAATACAACCTGGATACCTTTGCCCAACGGCTGGCCGAAGTGGGCCTGGGTCACGAGCAGATCGAGCAGTTGGGTGGCTTGCGCAAGAAGTCCAGGAGCGTTGCCGATGAGGTCAATGGGTTCTGGGACAATCGCAGCTTCCACAACTATGCCGATTACGCGCTCTCGGACGAGTTCGAGCGCGGGCTGGTTCGCCTCCTGGACCTGAGCCAGCACCAACGTTGCGTCATCATGTGCGCGGAGGCTGTCTGGTGGCGCTGCCATCGGCGGATCATCGCGGATTATCTGCTGCTGCGCGGAGTTGAAGTCATCCATATCCTGGACAAGGACAAGGCAAACAAAGCCGTCTTGAACCCAGCCGCGAAGGTCTGCGGCACGACACTGCATTACCCTGCGGTGACAACTTCGGGCGCCTGAGAGCGGTCGCTATCGGCGCCGGGCCTGCCGCGCTTCCGTGCGCACCACCAGCCAGAGTCCCAAGGCGGACACAGCCAGGCCAGACACCATTTGCCAGGAAAGCGGCTCGCCGAACATGGCCCAGGCCCACAGCAGGGTGATGGGTGGGCTGAGGTAAAGCACGCTGGCGACCCGAGTGGCGGTCGCGCGGCGCAGGCACAGCCAATACAACCCATAGCCGCCCAGGGTGGACAACCCGGCGGTCCACAGCACGCTCATGGCAAACCCTGCGCTGGGAATCGGGGCCAGGCTGCCCTGGGCGCCCGCAAGGCCGGCGAAGGCCACGCCTGAGACGCAACATTGCAGCCACAGGTTAGGCAGCAGGCCCAGTGAATCGGACGCGGGAAGGCGCTTCTGCCACAGGGTGGCGACGGCCAGCGACAACATGCCCAGCAGCGGCAGGCTATAGGCCCACCACGGCGCGTTGCCCCACGCCAGCGCGCCGTGGGTGACCACGGACACGCCTAGCAGCCCGATGACCAGGCCTGCCCAGACTGGCCAGGCCAGTCGTTGCCCCAACACGCCGGCCGCCAGCAGGGCCATGCCGATGGGCAACAGGTCGGCCACCAGGGCGGCCAGGCCTGCGGGTACACCCAGGGCAATGCCTTGGACGATACCGGCCAGGTAGCCGGCCATGGCCAGGAGGCCGATGCCGGCATTTTTCAGAAGCACGCCGGGGGAGGCGCGCCGCAACTGACTGATGACGAACGGAAACAGAATGACAGTGACCACCACGCAGCGCCAGAACACCACCAGCAACGCCGGTGCGTAGTCGAGGGAGAACCGTGCGCCGATGAAGCCGGAACTCCAGGTCAGCAGCAACGCCGCCTCCAGTAGGGGCAATGGAATGGCCTGGCACCAGTCGGGCCGTGAGAGAGAAGGGCAGGACATCGATTTTGGCAAGTTCATGGCCCCAGGCTACGAAACCGGCGTAATCTAATAAATCAAAATATCGTGCATCAGTTGTTCAAAAGGGTTGAACTATGACAGCCACACTCGATATCGACTTGGTCCGCACGTTCCATGCGGTGGCGCGGATCGGCAAGTTCAACGCAGCGGCGCAACTGCTTCACAAGAGCCCGGCAGCGGTGAGCGTGCACATCCAACGGCTGGAGGCGGTTGCCGGTGGCCGTTTATTCAATCGTGACAATCAGGCCGTTTCCCTGACGACGCTGGGCAAGCGGCTGCTGCTGGCGACGACGGAGCTGCTGCGCACCCATGACCGAGTGCTGGCCGACCTGCAGGGGACGCGACTGGCGGGCCGCATTACCCTGGGGGTGCCGGACGAATACGCCGACCATGTGATTCGCGACATCCTCCCGACCTTCGCCTCGGCCTGGCCCAATGTAGTGCTGGAGCTCAAGACCGCGCCCAGCTATGCACTGCGCGACCTGGTGCAGCGCGACAAGCTTCAAGCCGCGGTCGTGACCCAGCCGAAGGGCGAGCCGGATGCCCAGGCGCAGGTGCTGGTGTCCACCACGCCGGTCTGGGTGGGTCCGGCCCAGACGGCGATCGCCTCGATGGAGCCGTTGCCGCTGGCCGTGCATGCGGCGCAATGCCCTTATCGCCAGGCGATGATCGAGTCCCTCAGGCAACGCGGCCGCAAGACGCGCATCGTCCTCGAAAGCCCCTCCAACCAGGCCGTCAAGGCGTGTGTGGAAGCGGGCCTGGCGATCAGCCTGATAGACCGCGCGCGGGTGACGCCGAGCATGCGAATCCTCGACGACCTGCCTGCCATTGCCGACCATGAGGTGGTGTTCGTCAGGTCTCAGGCCTCATACGCCGACGAAGCGGTTGACCTGCTCGGCCGGGCCCTGCAGCAGCATTTCCGGCTGTGAACCCGGCGCGGTGGTTCAAAACGGCCCCAGCTTGAGCGGGTACTGGATGACGACATACAGCCTGTCGATGTCGTCCCCAGCCTGGGCGCTGTTGGCGCGGTGGGTGACATGGGACAGTTGCAGTGACAGGTCTTTCGCCGGGCCTGATTGCACGGTGTAGTGCAGGTCCAGGTCGCGCTCCCAGTGGCGTCCGCCATCGCCTTGTTGTGGACGGTAGGTGCCGCTGTCCGCATCGAACGGGTTGTAGGCACCGCCTTGCGGCGCGTGGCTGCCGTCTATCCCGCTTCCGGTTACATAGCGGGCCATGAAGCTCAGGCCGGGAATGCCCAGGGCGCCGAGATCGAGGTCGTACCGTGCTTGCCAGGAGCGTTCCCCCGGGCCGTTGAAGTCGGCGTACTTGATCGAGTTGGCCAGGTAGATCGAATCGCCGCCGACGAAATCGAAGGGCGTGTCGCCATTGATCTTCTGATAGGCCAGGGTGAAGGCCTGGGCGTTGAGTCGATACCGACCGGAAAGGCTATAGGCCGTGGTGTCGATCTCGCCGGCGGCAGCCCGGCCTTCATCGCGGGTGTGGTACAGGTTGCCGTCGACAAACAGCGCGCCGAAGGTGGTGTGCAGGTTGGCGTAGTACTGGCGCCAGGTATCGCTCAGCTCGGACGCATAGAGGGCGCCGCCCAGGGGCTGTCCGGCCAGCAGGTCGGCGCCGATGAAGTCGATGGTGCTGTGACGGGTCGTGGCGCCGTAACCGGAAAAGTCGCCCCTGCCGGTGGAAGCGTCCTGGTTCTTGAATGCGCTGAAATGGCCCGCTTGCAGGTCGATGCCGTCGAGCTCGTGGCTGGTGAGTAGCGTGCCTGTGGCGTATTCCGGTTGCAGGCGTTTGTCTGCGGTGTCGAATACCGGGGTTTCCACGGTCATTTCACCCACTGCCAGGGTGGTGCGTGAGGTTTTGAACTTCAGCGCGCCGCCGGCGCTGGAATACTGGTCCTCGCTACGGCCGTCATCATCCAGCGGCAGCAATCCCGTGCCGGAGTGCCCCTTGCCGCCGTCCAGCTTCAGACCCAGGAAGCCGTGGGCATCGAGGCCCACGCCGACCGTGCCGGCGGTAAATCCAGACTCGAAAGACGTGATGAATCCCTGGGCCCATTCCGCCTTGTAGCTTTTGCCAGAGGGGCTGGCGGAGCGATAGTCGTTATTGAGGTAGAAGTTGCGGCTGAGCACGTCCAGCTTGGCGCCGTCGAGAACGCCAGCTGACTCTTGCCCCGACCCCGCCGCCATCACCGGCGCAGCCCCGCCGGCCAACCAGGCCAGGAGCCAGACCGGCTTGAGCCCGGTGATATTTTTTGATGCAAGCAACATGGGTAATGCCCCGGTGAAAAATGACTTGCCTCGGCTTGGCTGATTCCGGTGGGAAGGCCGGGCCGAACGGCGGGAGTCATTCTTCGTGGCGAGGCGGGGAGGGGCGAGTTAAACGTTGTTAATTAGGAGACGGTTGAGGATTGAATCGAGGTTGGCCGTGCCGACGCCTTCGCTAGCAAGCTCGCTCCCACAGGATTTGGTGCGTGCGCAAATGCAATGAACAACCGCAGATCCTTGTGGGAGCGAGCTTGCTCGCGAAAGCGACCCATCAGCTTGCCGAGATGTCGGCTGTGCAAATGCGATCGCGAGCAAGCTCCCACAGCCTCAGGCGTTTGTCGACAACGGCGGTGTGCGCGGCGGAATCAGGCGTTTGGACTCGATCGATTCAAACGCCGAAGCCAGTTGCAGCAGCTTCGAATCGTCATAGGCTCGACCGGCAAACGTCAGCCCGACCGGCATGCCGATGTCCGCCATGACGCCCATCGGCACGGTGACGGTGGGCACACCCAGGTGGCGGATGGCAAGGTTGCCGTTGGCAACCCAGACGCCGTTGCTCCAGGCAATGTCGGCAGATACCGGATTGATATCCGCATCCGCCGGCCCAACGTCGGCAACGGTGGGGAAGATCACCGCGTCCAGGCCCAGCCGGTCCATCCAGTCTTCGAGGTCGATCCGGCGCGTTTCTTCGAGGCCGCGCAGGCCGTCGGGCAGGGTCGGGATCTGGTCCCAGGGGGTGATGCCGCGCTCGGCCATTTTCACGTACTCGTCCATCCCGGCGGCAAGATCATCCTCGCGGTTGGGCAAGGTGCCCGGGTCGTGAGGGAAGATCTTCGGCCCGTCGACGTCGGCCAGACGGTTGAGTGTCGGATCCCCGTTGGCCCGCAGGAAATCATCGAAGGCCCAGGCCGACAAGTCCCACAGCTCATGGTGCAGGAACGCCTTGGACACCAGGCCCCGGGTGAACACGGTCGGTGCGCCGGGGCGATCGCCCTCGCAGTTGGACACCAATGGGAAATCCACCTCGATCACTTCGCCGCCATGGGCCTGGATGGCCTTGCGCGCCGCTTCCCAGAGCTCGATCACCGAGGCGCGGGTGTGGATGCGCTGGCCCGTCGGGCCGCCAATACCCGGTGCATCCGCCGTACCCGCTTCGGGATCGGCATTGATGTACATGCGCGGTACGCCGAAACGCTTGCCGGCGAGTGCGCCCGGTTGGCTGGCCAGGCTTGGGTAAGAGGCGGGGCGAACCGCCTCGACACTCGGAATCGGCACCCAGGGTTGCAGGCGCCACAGGTCGCCACGGGTATCCGGATCGCTTGCCACCACCACGTCCAGCACTTCCAGCAAGTCGGCCATCGTGCGGGCGAAGGGCACGACCACGTCCATGGTCGGCGTCAGCGGCCAGTTGCCGCGAACCGAGATCACCCCACGCGAGGGCGTGTAGGCGCACAGGCCGTTGTTCGACGCCGGGCCGCGGCCGCTGGACCAGGTTTCCTCCGCCAGGCCGAAGGCCGCGAAGCTGGCCGCAGTGGCCGTGCCGGCGCCGTTGGAGGAGCCCGAGGCAAAAGGCGCGGTGAGGTAGTCGCCGTTGTAGGGGCTTTCTGCCCGACCATACACGCCACGCTGCATGCCGCCATTCGCCATGGGGGGCATGTTGGTCTTGCCCAGGCAGATGGCACCGGCGGCGCGCAGCCGTTCGATGGTGAACGCATCGCGATAGGCAACCAGGTCCTTGAAGGCCGGGCTGCCGGACGCTGCCGTGAGCCCCTTGACCAGGTAACTGTCCTTGGCCGTATAAGGGATGCCATCGAGCGGGCCCAGGGTCTGGCCGCTGGCCCGGCGCGCATCGGACGCCTGCGCTTCCTTGAGGGCCTCGGGGTTGCGCACCACCACGGCGTTGAGGGCCGTGGACGTGTGCGGACCATCATAGGCATCGATCCTGGCCAGGTAGGCCTGCACCAACTCGACCGCCGTCGTCTGGCCGGATTCAAGCGCGGCGCGCAGTTGGGCAATGGAGACTTCGGTGATTTCGATCATGGGGTGCTCACCCCAACTGACCGGGCGAGGCCGGTCGCGTCACGTTGGAATCGGGTCACTTCAGTCTCCTCAAGATGGATATTTATCGGTTTTCACGCACTGTACTACGTGGCGTTCGGCGGGTCTATTGAGCGGGCTTGTCGTTATGCACGGATTGGCTCGCCATTCGTCCGTCTCACTGGCGAGCCTGGCTTGACAGCCGGACGGGCAAGGGAAATACTCGCCGCAATATTCATATATATGACTAGATAACAAGGTGAATAAGGTCAATGAACCCTCTTTCCAGTGATGTGCGCCTGCCGCTCTATCAACGCCTGCGCGACCAGTTGGCCGAGCAGATTGCCAACAACCGCTGGCGCCCGGGGGAGGCGATCCCCACGGAGGCCGCGCTCTCGGCGGAGTATCAACTGTCCACCGGCACCGTGCGCAAAGCCATCGATGCCCTGGTCAGCGAGGGCATCCTGGAGCGCCAGCAGGGGCGAGGCACCTTCATTCGCCGGCCACAGTTTCAATCTTCCTTGTTTCGTTTCTTCCGTTTCCAGAGCGCCTCGGGCGAACGTCGGGTTCCCGAGAGCCGCATCCTGTCCATCGAGCCGGTGGCCGCGCCATCGGCGGTGGCCCAGGCGCTGGGGCTGCCCGCCGATGCCCCGGTGATTCGCATCGTCCGCCTGCGTCTGCTCGATATCGAGCCGGTGCTCGCCGAAGAAATCTGGTTGCCGCGCGACCGGTTCCAATCGCTGCTCGAAATCGACCTGAGTCAGAAGGGCCCGTTGCTGTACCCCATCTACGAAGAAACCTGCGGCCAGGTGGTTGCCTACGCCCAGGAAACCCTCACCGCCGAGTCGGTGAACGACGTGCACGCGCGATTGCTGCAAGTGCCGGTCAACAGCCCGGTGGTGGTGATCGAGCGGCTGGCGCGTGACTACGCCGGCACGCCGCTGGAATGGCGGCGCTCGCGCGGGCATGCCGAGCATTTCCGCTACAGCGTGGATATTCGCTGACCCATGACGGGTTGATACAGCCCCGGCGGCGAACCTCGGCGCCGGTTCCGTTTTTTTGCCATCACTGGCCCTGCAGCGGCGCGGTTCGCTCTCGGCTGCCTTTGATTCGACTATAAGGATAAAAAACATGTTCAGTTGGTATCGCCAAGTCACTGCGCGGGAGCGCAAAACGTTCTGGGCCTGCTTCGGCGGCTGGTCGCTCGACGCGCTGGAAGTGCAAATGTTTGGCCTGGCGATACCGGCGCTGATCGCCGCGTTTGCCTTGTCCAAGGGGGATGCGGGGCTGATCAGCGGCGTGACCCTGGTCACCTCGGCGCTCGGCGGCTGGGTCGGCGGCACGCTGTCGGACCGCTACGGCCGGGTGCGAACGCTGCAATGGATGATCCTGTGGTTTTCTTTCTTCACCTTCCTGTCGGCGTTTGTGACCGGCTTCCATCAACTGCTGGTGGTCAAGGCGCTGCAAGGTTTCGGCATTGGTGGCGAATGGGCCGCCGGTGCGGTGCTGATGGCCGAGACCATCAACCCCAAGTATCGCGGCAAGGTCATGGGCACGGTACAGAGTGCCTGGGCAGTGGGTTGGGGCCTAGCCGTCGGGGTCTTCACGCTGATCTACTCGTTCGTGCCCCAGGACATGGCCTGGCGAGTGATGTTCATCGTTGGCCTGCTGCCGTCGTTCCTGATCATCTGGGTGCGGCGCAACGTCGAGGAACCCGACAGCTTCCAGCGCCTGCAAAAGGAAAAGGCCATTCCGCAGAACTTCTTCAAGTCCCTGGGCGGCATCTTCCGGCCTGAACTGATCCGCGTGACATTGTTTGGCGGCCTGCTGGGCTTGGGTGCCCACGGCGGCTATCACGCGGTGATGACCTGGTTGCCGACCTTCCTCAAGACCGAGCGCAACCTGTCGGTACTCAACTCCGGCGGCTACCTGGCGGTGATCATCTTCGCCTTCTGGTGCGGTTGCGTGGTCAGCGGCCTGTTGATCGATCGCATCGGCCGCCGCAAGAACATCGTGTTGTTCGCGCTGTGCTGCGTGGTCACCGTGCAGTGCTACGTATTCTTGCCGCTGACCAACACCCAGATGCTGTTCCTGGGTTTCCCCCTGGGCTTCTTCGCGGCCGGCATCCCGGCGAGCCTCGGGGCGCTGTTCAACGAGTTGTACCCGGCGGATGTGCGGGGCGCCGGCGTCGGCTTCTGCTACAACTTCGGCCGCGTGCTGTCGGCGGTGTTCCCGTTCCTGGTCGGGCACATGAGTGATTCGATGTCGCTGGGATCGGCCATTGGCATCGACGCCGGCATCGCCTATGGCGTAGCGGTGATCGCGGCGCTGTGCCTGCCGGAGACCCGTGGCCGTAGCCTGGAAGCGTCGAAGCAACCAGAACATCCCGTTACCCCCAGCGAGAGCGCCCATGCCTGATACGCGTTCGCCGATCACCGGCATCGACTCCCACGCGCATGTGTTCAGCCGCGAGCTGGCGCTGGTTGCCGCGCGGCGCTACACACCCGACTATGATGCGACGCTGGCGCAGTACCTCGACCACCTGCACGCTCATGGCCTGAGCCATGGCGTCCTGGTGCAGCCGAGCTTTCTCGGCACCGACAACCGCTACCTGCTGGCCGCGTTGCGCCAGGCGCCGGAGCAATTGCGCGGGGTGGTGGTGCTGGAGCGGGGCGTGAGTCGCGCCGAGTTGCAAGACATGGCCCGGGCAGGCGTGGTCGGCGTGCGCCTGAACCTGATGGGCCAGGCCTTGCCGGATTTTCGCGAGGCTGCCTGGAAGGCCTTTTTCGCTCACATCGCCGAGCTGGACTGGCATGTCGAGTTGCACCGCCATGTCGAAGACCTGCCGGAATTGATTCGCCAATTGTTGCCCCTCGGCATCCGGCTGGTGGTCGATCATTTCGGCCGTCCGGATGCGCGCCAGGGCCTTGGTCAACCGGGCTTCGCCGAGCTGATGGCGCTGGGTGCGAGCGGGCAGGTGTGGATGAAGGTGTCCGGTATTTATCGATTGGCTGGAACGGATCGCCAGAACCTCGAGTTCGCCCAGGCGGCATTGGCTGTCCTTGAGCAGCGTTTCGGTCCCCAACGACTGGTGTGGGGCAGTGACTGGCCGCACACGCAGCACGAACAGAGCGTTGGCTTCGATACGGTGATCGGGCAGTTGCAAGCCTTGGCGTGTCCCGCTCCGCTGCGCCATGCCCTGTTGGTGCAGGCGCCACGGGCGTTGTTCAAGTTTTGAAATGCGTGGGGTGTGCCGGCAACGCTCGCCGGAGGGAGAGCGCTCGGTGGCACATCCTCTGATGCACCCCTTCAATGCCCCTGGCTGTTTCTGATCAGCTCATAAGCCCGGCGTACCAACGGGTTGACGGTGTTGGGTCGAATCCACAAGTAATAGGTCACATCGGGCAACCGAGGCAGGCCATCGCTCTCACCCAGAACCCGCATGTCCGGGCCGAGCATTTCCATGCTACGGGGCGTGACGCCCAATCCTGCGCGTGTGGCAGCCTTGATGCCGATCAGATTCGAAGCCAGATAGGCCTGGCGCCAAGGGATATTGGCGTGTTCCAACGCTTGGAGGGCGTAGCGACGATAGATGCTGGGGTCATCCACCAATATCAGCGGCAAGGGTTCGCCGGGATTGTGGCTGTACTGCGCAGAGCAGATCCACCATACCGGTGAAGTGCGCAAGGCAAACCCTTCGAGTTTCGGGTCCTGGCGCGTGGAAATAATCATGTCGACCTTGCCCCGGTGCAGGTCGTCCATCAGGAAAGGGCTGCGGCCGACATCGATTTCCAGGCGCAGGCGCGGCGCCGAGCGGGCGATATGGGCGAGGATCGGCGGCAGGATGGTATCGGCGATGTCGTGTGGGGAGCCAATGCGCAGCACTCCGCTCAGGCTGCTCTCGCGCAGGGAACTGAGTACGTCATCGTTGAGCGACAACATCTGCCGCGCGTGGCGCAGCAACTGCTGGCCCGCCTCGGTGAGCTGTTTGTGCCGCCCGCGCTTCTCGAACAGGCTCACGCCCACCTGATGTTCCAGGCGTTGCATGTGCTGGGTCACCGATGATTGAGTGCGTGCCAGTTGCGCACCCGCCTGGGCGAAGCCGTGGTGATCGACCACGGCGATGAAGGTGCGCAGTAATTCGAGATCGAGGGTCGACATGGGGGCGGTTCATATCAAGGGGACAACGCTAAACATTACAGAAGTTTATGCTTCAGGGGGAGGCTTTGAAACGGTACTTCCGTGGAGGCCAGGCAGTACGCGGTTATAAGATTTTTGCCCGAGAATAAGACCTTGCCAGTTATAACGATATTAGATATTTGCATTTCCTTCGTTAGCAGGCGGTCCCTAGGATGCCCACTCATCAGGTCGGGGAACGCCGATCGTTCTTGAGGGGAAATCCATGCTGCACGAGCGCTCACCTGTAAAACGTTTGTTGCCTTTCATGCTGGGCGCCTTGATCTCGATGTCCGGCGTCAATCCTGCGCAAGCCGATGCCACTCTGGACAAGATCGAGCAACGCCACGTTCTGGTGGTCGGCGTGCTGTTGTCCGGTGGTCCTTTCGGTGGAATCGATCCCGCTACCCAGAAGCCTCGCGGCTTCAACGTCGACCTGGCAGAGGAGTTGGGCCGGCAATTGGGAGCGCAGGTGCAACTGGTGCCAGTGTTGCCGGCCAACCGCGTGCAGTTCCTGCAACAAGGCAAAGTCGACCTGCTGATTGCCAACATGGAATGGACCGCTGAGCGCGGTGAGATCCTTGGCTTCGTGCCGACACCGTTCTACCGCGTAGGCGGCACCGCAGCGGTGCTCAAGGACAGCACCATCAGTCGCTGGGACGACCTTAAGAATCAGCCTGTCTGCACCTCCCAGGGCAGCAGCTACATCAAGCCCCTCACGGAGCTGGGGGTCGAGATCAAGGCATTCAAGAGCTCGTCGGAGTCGCTGCTGGCGCTGCGGGGCAACAACTGCGTGGCGGCCGTACACGATGCCACGCTGATCAATCCGCTGATTGCCGACACCCCCGAATGGCAGGGCTACCGTGCCCTGAGTCCGGAGCTCAACCCGGCACCCTCGGTGATCTGGACACGCAAGGGGGAACAGGATACCCAGGCCAGGCTCGACCCGATCATCCAGCAATTGCACCGCAGCGGCTGGTTGATCGACGCCCAGACCCGCAACCGCATCACGCCGGCATCACCGGCACTGGTTGAGTTGCAGAAACAGTTCCAGGCCAACGGCGCTTGAGGGGCGAGCCATGACCCATTGGCTGGAGATGTTCGTCCACTGGAGTGCCGGGTTCGGCCTGAACTACGGCTTTTTGTTGGATGCCTATCAACGTGGAACCCTGGCGCAGGGCGCGCTGACCACGGTGCAGCTGTGTCTGTTGACCATCGTCGGCAGCCTGCTGGCCGGCCTTGGCCTGGCCACGATGCTGAGCTCTGACAAGCCGTGGCTGGCGGTTACCGCGCGGGCCTTTGTCGAGGTCACCCGCAATACGCCCACCCTGGTGCAACTGTATTGCGCGTTCCTGGTGCTGAACATGCTGCTGACCCAGGCGGTCGGCGCGGCCAATCCGCTGACGCCGTTTGCCTGGGTGGTGATGGTGATCTCCCTGCACAAGGGGGCGTTCCACGCCGAAGCGTTACGCGCGGGCATCGAGGCGGTGCCGCCGGTAACCTTGGAAGCCGCCAGTTCGCTGGCGTTCAGTCGTCGCCAGTTGATGTGGAATGTTCAGTTGCCGCTGGCCCTGCGCTTCGCCTTGCCGTCGCTGGTCAACAACCTGATCGATCTGGTGAAGATGACGGCGGTGGCGTCCGCCATTGCGGTGGGCGACATCACTTACGCAGCCATCATGATCTGGACCCAGAGCGACAACGTGCTGGAGTTGATGATCCTGATCCTGGCATTTTTCGGCCTGCTGAGCTTCACCGTCAATTTTGTGGGGCGCTACCTCGAAGTGCGCCTGAGGATGCCGGGCTATGGCCATTGAATCGTCCGCCGGTTCGCCGCTGGCCTCGCCGCTTCGCCATCCGGGCAAATGGCTGCTGGTGGTGGGCGCGCTGTGCTTGCTGCTGTATCTCATGCCGCGAGGCCCGCTGTTGGAGGCTTTGCTTCAATGGTCACCGGCCCTGATTGCGGGGTTCTGTCAGAACATCCTGATCAGCTTGCTGGCCATCGGCCTGGGCTCAGTGGTGGGCCTGCTGGTAGGCGCCATGGTGTTGTCGCCTCTTCGCGTGCTGCGTTGGCCGGCGCGGGTCTGGGTGCAGGCCTTTCGCAATGCGCCGTGGCTGGTACTGATTTACTTCACCACCTATGTATTCCCGTTCGAACTGCGTATCGGCAACGCCTACGTGCCATTTCCGGATTGGGTCAAGGTAACCCTTGGCCTGGCGTTGCCGGCCAGTGCCAACGTCGCGGAGATCTTGCGCGGAGCCATCGCCTCGATCCCGGGCACCCAATGGGAAGCCGCGCGTTCCCTGGCCTTCACCCGCGGGCAGATACTGCGCTCGATCATTCTGCCGCAGTGCTCCAAGCGCATGTTGCCGCCGTGGATGAACCTCTACGCGGTGATCACCATGGGCACCGCGCTGGCGTCCCTGGTGGGCGTGCATGACGTCATCGACACCGCGCAAATCGCCAGCAACACCGTGAACAACACCCGTTTCACCGTGGTGATCTATTTGAGCCTGCTGGTGTTGTTCTTTGCCTATTGCTACCCGATTTCCCGTCTCACCCGATCCCTGGAGCGACGTTATGCCTTCTACTGAAACCGTCGCCGAACCCTTGGTCAGTTTGCGCGACGTGCACCTGTCGTTTGGCAGCAACCCGGTGCTCAGGGGTGTCGACCTCGATGTTTACCGCGGCCAAGCGGTGTCGATAATTGGCCCCTCCGGTTCGGGCAAGTCTACGATCCTGCGGTGCATCACCGGTCTGTTGCAGCCCCAGAGGGGCGATATTCGCGTGGTCGGCACCGATGTGCACCGCCTGAGCCGGGAAGCCGAGCGCATCGAGCTGCGCAAGCGTGTGGGGTTCGTTTTCCAGCAATACAACCTGTTCCCGCATCTGTCGGTGCTGGAGAACCTGGTGATTGCGCCGCGCAAGGTGTTGGGGCACAGCCGCAGCGACGCGCAAGCAGACGCACGCGCACTGTTGGCCAAGGTGCGCATGGACCACAAGGCCGACGCTTATCCCGGCCAGCTCTCGGGTGGTCAACAGCAGCGGGTGGCGATTGCCCGTGCCTTGGCGATGCGCCCGGAGTTGATCCTGTTTGATGAAGTGACCTCGGCCCTGGACCCGGAAACGGTCGGCGAGGTGCTGACGGTGATTCGTGAGTTGACCGAGGAAGGCATGACTTGCGTGCTGGTCACCCATGAAATGCGCTTTGCCGAAGAGATCAGCGATGTCGTCTATTTCACCGAGAACGGTGTGATGGTCGAGCACGGCAGCGCTGGGCAAATTTTCCAGTACCCGACCAGCGAGCGTACCCGCGAGTTTCTGCGCCACGCCCTGGGCGAACCGGGGAGACGACCTTCCGTTGCCCCTGATCCTTATCTGCTGGCCAACCTGAGTCGCTACAGCCTGTCCGTTTAACCCTCCTGCGAAAAAAATGGAGCCTGCCTCATGAGTACGTTTGACCGTCCGGATGTCATCGAAGCCTTTTTGCAGAAAGTGCGTGTCATCCATGAACGAGGCGTCGACCGCGCCGCGCTGCAGGACATCGTGGCCTTGCTGGAAGAGCTGGCCGAGCGTCGCGACCTGTTCAACTTCGATGCCTTCCCGCCGCCGGTGGCGGGGCAGGGCAGCAGCGCCTTTCGGTATCGCCTCAACGATGATGGCGATACACCGACGCTCTATCTGAACTCGTTGTTGCCGGGCAAAAGCACGCTGCCTCACAACCATGAAACCTGGGCCGTCATCAGTGCGGTCGAGGGTCAGGAAATCAATTACGTCTATCAACGCGACGACGAAGGCCGTGAGCCGGGGTACACGACGTTGCACCTGGAAAAAGAGGTGGTGGTGCAGCCCGGCACGTCCATCGCGTTCCTGGGTGAGGACGTGCATGGCATCCGTGTGGAAGGCGAACATCCGACCTTGCATTTCCACCTGTATGGCCTGCCCCTGGAGTCGCTCAACGGCCGCTACGGCGTGGAGGCCGACGGGCGCATCCTCAACTACAACGCCTCGCAGATGGCGCCGTCGATCAAGGCTTACGCCAGCTGAGCTGATGGCCGGCACGAGCGCCCCTTTCATTTTCCAGTAGGACCTTCATGAGCCAGAGCCTAACGCCCGGGCAACTGCAGCAGTGGTTGTTCGATGGGCAGGAAATTGCCCTGTTTGATGTACGCGAGCACGGCCAGTATGGCGAAGCTCATCTGTTTTTTGCGGTGAACCTGCCCTACAGCCGCCTGGAGCTGGAGGTCCGGCGCCTGGCGCCAAACCTTATGGTTCGCCTGGTGGTTTACGACCAGGAGGGTGCAGGACTGGCTGCCCGCGCCGCTCAGCGCCTGGAAGCGCTGGGCTATGTCCATGTCCATACGCTGGAGGGCGGTGCCATTGGCTGGCAGGCTGCGGGGCACCAGCTGTTCGCCGGTGTGCACGTGCCGTCCAAGGCGTTCGGCGAGCGGGTGGAGGTGGTTCGTCACACGCCACGCATCACTGCGCGCCAACTGGCCCAATGGCAGGCCCAGGGCGATCCTCTGGTGATACTCGACGGCCGGCCGTTCGAGGAGTACCGCAAAATGACCATTCCCGGCTCGATCTGTTGCCCGAACGGTGAGCTGGGTTATCGCGTGCACGACCTGGTGCCCGACGAGCAGACACCGATCGTGGTCAATTGCGCCGGTCGAACCCGTAGCATCATCGGCGCCCAGACGTTGATCGACCTGGGCCTGAAAAACCCGGTCTATGCCTTGGAAAACGGCACCCAGGGCTGGTTCCTGGAAGACTTTCCGCTGGAGCATGGCAGCGATCGTCGCTATGGCGATGAGGTCTCGACCCAGACGCTCTCGGTGCAGCGCCTGGCGGCGGCGCGACTGGCCGAATGCGGCGGCGTGCAAACCGTCGATACGGCTCTGGTGGAGCAATGGGCACGGGATACCGGACGCAGTCTTTTCCTGTGCGACGTGCGCACCGCGGAGGAATTTGCCGCCGGCACGCTGCCAGGGGCCCAGCACACGCCCGGTGGGCAGTTGATTCAAGCCACCGACCTGTATGTGGGGGTGCGTCAGGCGCGGTTGGTGCTGTTCGACAGCGATGGCGTGCGGGCGCCGATCATCGCCAGTTGGCTGCGGCAGTTGGGGCATGAGGCGTGGGTACTGGCACACGGCGTGAGCAGTGGGCTGGCCTTGCCCGCGCCTGCCGTCCCCCTGCCTGCAAGCGTGCCCCCGATCAGCGTGCAAGCCCTGGCCGATGCGTTGAAGGACGATGCGGTCGCGTTGATTGATTTGCGCCCGAGCATGGCTTACCGAAAAGGACACATTGCCGGGGCACGCTGGGCGACCCGCTCAACGCTGACGGACGCAATGGAAGGTGAAAGGCGGCCATTGGTGCTGGTGGCGGATGACCCTCGCGTGGCCGCTTTGGCGGCGCAGGAACTGTTGGACGCGCAACCCCGGTTGCTGGATGGCGGTCCCGATGCCTGGCGTACGGCAGGCTTGGCCCTGCAAGAGGGCGCCGACACCCTGCCGGACGAGCAGTGCATCGATTTTCTGTTCTTCACTCACGACCGCCACTGCGGAAACAAAGCGGCGGCGCGGCAATACCTGGCCTGGGAAATCGGCTTGCTGGCGCAGATGAGTGAGCGTGAGATTGCCAGCCTCAAACCCTTGCAAACGCAGCCCCGACGCCCGTCGGACGGGCAGGTTCGCACGCGTCTGGCTCATGCGGCACGGCCTGGAAAGGGCGGCGGTGGAAGGCCGGTCAATGCACCGGTCAGCCGCTTGAGCACGGTGCTGTTCGACAACCTGGCACAGATGCGTGAGGTCCGTTCACGGCGCGACAGCGAGCGGGTATTGAGCTATGGCGCGCGGGGCAACCCCACGGCGTTCGCCCTGGAAGACCTCGTCACCGAACTGGAAGGCGGTTATCGCACCCGCTTGTTCGGCACGGGCCTGGCTGCCGTGGCGCAGACATTCCTGAGCTACCTGCGTCCTGGTGATCATGTGTTGATCACCGATGCGGTGTATTCGCCGGTGCGACGCGTGGCTCGGGAGTTTCTCCAGGCCTTCGGTGTGCAAGTCAGTTACTTTGCCCCCGACGGCAGCGATTTGCCTGGGCGGCTGCAACCCAACACCAAGATGGTCTACACCGAAGTGCCCGGTTCATTGCTGTATGAACTCTGCGATTTGCCGGCCATTGCCGCCTTGTGCAAGCCCAGGGGCATCCTGCTGGCGGTCGATAACACTTGGGGCTCGGGCATGCTCTATCGGCCACTGGCCCTGGGCGCCGACATTTCGATCATGGCCCTGACCAAATACTTGGGTGGCCACAGCGACGTGGTCATGGGCAGCGTCTGCACCCGCCAGGAAGCCTGGCCGGCGTTGGCCGCCATGAGCGATACCTTTGGCACCGCGGTCAGCCCGGACGATGCCTATCTGGTCCTGCGCGGCGCGCGCACCCTCGCGCAACGCCTGGAGGTGCACGAGCGGCAGGCGCTGGAGATTGCCCATTGGTTGCAGGCGCAGCCGCAGGTGAAACAGGTTTTTCATCCGGCCTTGGTCGACCACCCCGGACACGCGTTGTGGCGGCGCGATTTCAACGGCAGCAATGGTTTGCTGTCCTTTGAGCTTCGCGAAACCGACCCCGCGTACCTCGAGCGGTTTATCGATGCGCTCCAGGTGTTTGGCTTGGGCGCTTCCTGGGGCGGCTTTGAAAGCCTGGTAATGCTGGCCGATACCCGCAAGCGAGAGAGCGCAAGGGATCGCGCGATGAATCCGGTGGTACGGTTGCACGTGGGGCTGGAGGATGTCGAGGCATTGGTCGAGGATCTGCGACGAGGTTTTGCCCTGGCCCAGGCTTGATGGCGAGGGGTACCCACGGCGTCTCCCTCAAGGAACAAACGCCAACACACTGGCCGGCGAGCCAGATCCCGCCTCCAGGCGCAGCACGCCAATCACCAGCGTGCAGCCGGTGGCCGGTAGCTGGTCGAGCTGGGCCAGGCATTCGAGGATGATGCCACCGCGTTGCAACACCCCTCGATTGCTGGCGAACGTGGTTTCCTGGCCTGGGTCCACCCCATGGGTGTCGATGCCGATGCCGGCGATGGCGCGTTGCTCCAGCAGGAATCGGCTGGTGGCGGCGCCGACGCCCGGGAAGTGCGGGCCGTGCGCATCAACCTGGATGAAGCGTTGCGGATCCGCCCAGCGCGACTGCCAACCGGTGTGGAACAGCACCACGCAACCCTCCGGGATCCGGCCATGTGCCTGCTCCCAGCGCTCGATGTCCTGAATGCCGATGATGTAGTCGGATTCATCCCCCACACGGCTCGCCAGGTCCACCACCACGGCGGGCCGTACCAGGGATTCGGCGGTGTAGCCGTCGATGCCCATGGCGCCGGCGTCGAAACTGTTCGGCGCATTCATGTGGGTGGCGCTGTGCTCGCCCATGCTGAAACTGCGCAGGTGGTAACCGTCCTTTTCCAGCGAAGCCTCGGTCTTGAACACCACCGGTGGGTCATTGGGCCACAGCGCGATGTCGGGATGGATCGGGTGGCTGAGGTTGACGATTCGGTTGAAATGAATGCTGGGCATGGCGGGCGTCCTGTCTGGCGATTGCTGGCGATATTGTTGCAGCCAAACCTGTGTTGTCACCTCGATCCAGACGGGGATGGCATGGTGTTGTGGTGGTTGAATATCGCTACGACGCTTGTCGCTCATTTGTAACCTGATGTTGGGGTGCTGCGGCGCGCCTGTTTTCCCTGCCATCCCGGCGGACGACCGTCAGCCCGTCAGTCCAACCCTTCGCTGGTATTCGCCTACACTGAAAGGGTTATCTGACTTTCCTGTAGGCACAGGACGACTTCCCAGCCCAAGTCGCTTTCAGAACACGTTTAGTCGCCTGTGTGCTACCGCCCAGCGGCGGGAATGGCAAGCTGTGATGATGCCCCGGACCGAGTGCGCCAAAGACACTTGGCCGGTGAGCGAGAATGGCGACCGGATTTGCCACGCTACCGTGACGTGGGCCGGACGCCGCAGCCAAGACTCCGGACAGCTGCCGCCCGGCGGCAGTGTCGTTCGAGATGCCGAGGTACGTTTATGCCTGATGAGACGCTTCACCTGCCTTTGATTCAGAGTGTGTTGGCGCTTGAAAAGGACACCCCCGGTGCCTTGCTGCCCATCCTGCACGCCATCCAGGAAGGCTGCGGGTATGTGCCCGACGTCGCCGTCCCCGAAATCGCCCATGCCCTCAACCTCAGCCAGGCTGAAGTGCGTGGGGTGATCAGCTTCTACCACGATTTTCGTACCACGCCACCGGCCCGCCATACCTTGCGCCTGTGCCGCGCGGAGTCCTGCAAGAGCATGGGCGCCGAGGGCCTGGCCGCGCAATTGCGCGAACACCTGTCCCTGGACGACCACGGCACCAGTGCCGATGGCCGCATCAGCCTGCGGCCGGTCTATTGCCTGGGCGCCTGCGTCTGTTCGCCGGCCCTGGAACTGGACGGTGAGCTGCATGCACGCCTGACCCCGGAACGCCTGCGCCAACTGGTCAATGGTTGCCTGGAGGATGGCGCATGCTGACGCTCTGCATTGCTCGTGACTCGGTAGCCCGTGCCGTGGGCGCGGACAAGGTGGCCACAGCGCTGGCGGCGGAGGCCGAGCGCCGACAACAGCCGCTGGCGTTGCGACGTACCAGTTCCCGTGGCCTCTATTGGCTGGAGCCGCTGGTGGAGCTGGAACGCGATGGCGTCCGGCTGGGCTTCGGCCCGGTCACGCCGCAGGACGTGCCGAGCCTGCTGGATGCGCTGGCCGGCGACCCGAGCAGCCACCCGCTGGCCCTGGGGCCGGTGGAAGACATACCTTATCTCAAGAGCCAGCAGCGCCTGCTGTTCGCCCGTGCCGGCATCACCCAGCCCTTGTCCCTGGACGATTACCGTGCCCAGGGCGGCTTCCTCGGGCTGGCCCGCGCCGTCCAGATGGATAGCGGGGACGTGGTCGCCAGTGTCCTCGATTCCGGCTTGCGTGGTCGGGGCGGGGCGGCGTTCCCGGCGGGCATCAAGTGGCGCACCGTGCGCGAGGCCGTGGGGCCGCAGAAATACGTGGTGTGCAACGCCGACGAAGGCGACTCCGGAACGTTTGCCGACCGCATGTTGATGGAGGGCGATCCGTTCCTGTTGATCGAAGGCATGATCATTGCCGGCATCTCTGTCGGCGCCACCCTGGGCTACATCTATGTGCGTTCGGAATACCCGGACGCGGTCAGTACGCTGAACGACGCCCTGGGCATCGCTCGCGCCGCCGGCTACCTGGGCAAGGACGTGGCCGGCAGCGGTCGCACCTTCGAATTGGAAGTCCGGGTGGGGGCAGGGGCCTACATCTGCGGTGAAGAAACGTCGCTGCTGCAGTCGCTCGAAGGCAAGCGCGGCGAAGTGCGAGCGAAACCGCCGTTGCCCGCGCTGCAAGGCCTCTTCGGCCTGCCGACGCTGGTCCACAACGTGGTGACCCTGGCCTCGATACCGGTGATCCTGGAGAAGGGTGCGCAGTTCTATCGCGATTTTGGCATGGGCCGTTCCCTGGGCACGATGCCGTTCCAACTGGCCGGCAACGTCCGCCAGGGTGGTTTGGTCGAGCGCGCGTTCGGCCTGACCCTGCGGGAATTGGTGGAAGGCTACGGTGGCGGGACTGCCAGCGGTCGACCGTTGAAAGCCGCCCAGGTGGGCGGACCACTGGGGGCTTGGGTGCCACCTTCGCAATTCGATACCCCGCTGGACTACGAAGCCTTCGCCGCCATGGGCGCGATGCTTGGCCACGGCGGCGTGGTGGTGGCTGACGACAGCCTCGACATGGCCCAGATGGCCCGGTTCGCCCTGCAATTCTGTGCCGAAGAGTCCTGCGGTAAATGCACGCCTTGCCGGATCGGCTCCACCCGTGGGGTGGAGGTGGTCGATCGCTTGATCGCCAGTACCGATACCGCTGTTCGCCAGGAACAGGTGCTGTTGCTGCAAGACCTCTGCGACACCCTGCAATACGGCTCGCTCTGCGCCCTTGGCGGGATGACGTCCTACCCCGTGGCCAGCGCCCTCAAGTACTTCCCCGCCGACTTCGGTCTGGCGACCACGGAGGCCGACCAATGATCAACATCTTCGATCCCAGCAGCGATATCGACCTGGGTACCCCGGCGCGCGAAAGCGAGGTGCAGGTCAGCCTGACCATCGACGGACGTGAAATCAGCGTACCTTCCGGTACGTCGGTGATGCGCGCGGCGGCCTTGCTCGGCACCACCATTCCCAAACTCTGCGCCACCGACACCCTGGAAGCCTTTGGCTCCTGCCGCATGTGCCTGGTGGAGATCGAGGGCATGCGCGGTTATCCGGCGTCCTGTACCACGCCGGTGACCGAGGGCATGGTGGTCAGCACCCAGACGTCCAAGCTCGCCACGTTGCGCCGCAACGTCATGGAACTGTACATCTCCGACCACCCGCTGGACTGCCTGACATGTCCGGCCAATGGCAATTGCGAGTTGCAGACGGTGGCGGGGCAGGTGGGCCTGCGCGAAGTGCGCTATGGCTACGAGGGCGCCAACCATCTGAGCGATGCCAAGGATGTTTCCAACCCCTATTTCGACTACGACCCGAGCAAATGCATCGTGTGCAGCCGCTGCGTGCGGGCGTGCGAAGAGATCCAGGGCACTTTCGCGCTGACGATCAGCGGGCGTGGTTTCGACTCCCGGGTCGAAGCGGCCGGCGGTGAGAATTTCCTCGATTCCGAATGCGTGTCGTGCGGTGCGTGCGTGCAGGCCTGCCCGACAGCCACCCTGATCGACAAGAGTGTGGTGGAGATCGGCCAGCCGGAGCGCAGCGTCATCACCACCTGCGCCTATTGTGGCGTGGGCTGTTCCTTCCGTGCCGAGATGAAAGGCGAGCAACTGGTGCGCATGGTCCCGGACAAGAATGGCCAGGCCAACCACGGCCACTCCTGCGTCAAGGGCCGTTTCGCCTGGGGCTACGCGACTCACCCGGACCGCATCACCAAGCCGATGATCCGCAAGCACATCAACGACCCGTGGCAGGAAGTCAGCTGGGACGAGGCGGTGACGTATGCCGCCAGCGAATTGCGCCGTATCCAGCTCAAGTACGGGCGTGACTCCATCGGTGGCATCACCTCCAGCCGTTGCACCAACGAAGAAACCTACCTGGTGCAGAAGCTGGTGCGTACCGCATTCGGCAACAACAACGTCGACACCTGCGCCCGTGTTTGCCATTCGCCCACCGGTTATGGCCTCAAGCAAACCTTGGGCGAATCGGCCGGCACGCAGAATTTCGACTCGGTGATGAAGGCTGACGTGATCCTGGTGATGGGCGCCAACCCCACCGATGCGCACCCGGTCTTCGGTTCCCAGCTCAAGCGTCGTCTGCGCCAGGGCGCTCGGCTGATCGTCATCGACCCACGTCGCATCGACCTGGTGGATTCGCCCCACGCCCGTGCCGAGCTGCACCTGCAACTGCGTCCAGGGACCAACGTGGCCATGCTCAACGCGCTGGCCCATGTGATCGTCACTGAAGGTCTGGTTGACCAGCCGTTTGTCGCACAGCGCTGCGAGGCGGCCGATTTTGCCCGCTGGAGCGATTTCGTCAGCCTGCCAGAGAACGCGCCCGAGGTCTTGGAAGCGGTCTGCGGCGTCCCGGCCGAACAGATCCGCGCCGCCGCACGGCTCTACGCCACCGGTGGCAACGCTGCCATCTACTATGGCCTCGGCGTGACCGAGCACAGCCAGGGCAGCACCTCGGTGATGGGCATCGCCAACCTGGCCATGGCCACCGGCAACATCGGCCGCGAGGGCGTCGGGGTGAACCCGCTGCGTGGGCAGAACAACGTCCAGGGTTCCTGCGACATGGGCTCGTTCCCCCACGAGTTGCCGGGCTATCGGCACATTTCCAACGAAACGGTCCGCGCCGAGTTCGAGCAGGCCTGGAACGTGACCCTGCAACCCGATCCGGGCCTGCGCATCCCGAACATGTTCGAGGCCGCGTTGGATGGCACCTTCAAGGCGCTTTACTGCCAGGGCGAGGACATTGCCCAGAGCGACCCCAACACCCAGCACGTGACCGCGGCGCTGAGTGCCCTGGAATGCGTGATCGTCCAGGATATCTTCCTCAACGAAACGGCCAAGTTCGCCCACGTGTTCCTGCCGGGCAGTTCGTTCCTCGAGAAGGACGGTACCTTCACCAACGCCGAGCGACGCATCTCCCGGGTGCGCAAGGTCATGGACCCGCTGGCCGGCAAGGCTGACTGGGAGGCCACGATCGCCCTGGCCAATGCCTTGGGCTACAAGATGGACTACAGCCATCCTTCGCAGATCATGGATGAAATCGCCCGCCTGACACCGACCTTCACCCGCGTCAGCTACGCCGAGCTGGATCGTCACGGCAGCCTGCAATGGCCGTGCAACGATGCCGCGCCGGACGGGACGCCGACCATGCACATCGAGCAATTCGTGCGCGGCAAGGGTCGGTTCATGCTCACCGGGTATGTGCCCACCGAGGAAAAGGTCAACAATCGCTATCCATTGCTGCTGACCACCGGCCGTATCCTCAGCCAGTACAACGTCGGTGCCCAGACCCGGCGCACCGAGAACGTCGCCTGGCACGAGGAGGACCGCCTCGAAATCCACCCGACCGACGCTGAGAACCGTGGCATCGTCGATGGCGATTGGGTCGGCATCGGCAGCCGTGCCGGGCAGACCGTGCTGCGGGCGAAGGTGACCGAGCGCGTGGCGCCGGGCGTGGTTTACACCACGTTCCATTTCCCGGAATCGGGCGCTAACGTGATCACCACCGACAACTCCGACTGGGCCACCAACTGCCCGGAATACAAAGTGACGGCGGTGGAGATCGTGCGGGTCAGCCAGCCTTCGGAATGGCAGAAACGCTACCAGGCGTTCAGTGATGAACAAGGCCGCCTGCTGAGGGAACGCCGTCATGCCGAGAAAGCCGAGGTGCGCCGATGAGTTCTGACAACTTGATCAAGATGGCCAACCAGATTGGTCAGTACTTCGCCAGTGAACCGGACCCTGCGGTGGCGGTGCGTGGCGTGTACCAACACATCAAGAGCTTCTGGACGCCAGCCATGTGTCGCGACTTGACGGCCTGGCAAACGAAACATCCCGAGGCGGTCCTGCATCCGTTGGTATTGGCGGCATTGATGGAGTTTGAAAAAGCGGCCTAGGAAGCCAGCCCCGTCAGTCCGCAAAGCCCCGTGAGAGCACAGCTGACTGTGCACCCACGGGGCTTTTGCCTTTCGGTTATTGGTTATTGACGGTGACGTAGGGGTCCCACGTGTTGGTCGGGCCAATCTGGTTCAGGTTGCGGTCCAGCAGCACGAAGTAGATTTGGTACCAGAGCTTTCCCGGGCTCAATGCAGTGGACTGCCAGAAGGTATAGGTCACATCGGTCTTGGAGATACCACCAGGGGCACCGTTGTCCAGATAAGGCACGGGGATGCCGGGGATATTGAAGGGTGTCGGTTTCGAAATCGTGCCCTTGTAATCACCGCCCTGGTGCGGGTTGCCGATCTCGACGTCCTTGATCAACGCGATGCGGTCGAAATTGCGCGACAGCGTGGTGGCTCGCCAGCGAATGATGTCACCGGGATTTACATCGAACCACAACTCGTTACCGCCTTCGCCTTCGCCGCTGGTGATGTTGGCATGGCTGTCGACGGCACTGCGGGTTACCAGCATGGCAATTGCGCCGCCTACGTCGCCGGGGTGGGCGAGCAGGTAATCGGCATCAACGTTGACGAGCACGTCAATGGTTTGGGTTGCTCCAGACATGTTTATCGCTCCTTGATCGAACAGCATTGACGACCTCACCCTCAAAGGGCGTCCGGGCCACCCGGTCCCTGGGTGTGGTCTCGGGGAGGAACGATAGGTGATGGCTTTGTAGTGTCAAATTTCCAATTCTTGACGCCGACCAAGCACAGCGAAACGCAGCGCTGGTAGGGCTTTGATTAGGCAACGGGGTGGGCAATCGCTTAGGTGATCACGAGTATTTTCCCGGCACCATGAGTGGGCGAAAGCGGACAGCCAATGTCATCGATAGCCTGGTTTCCATCGAAAGTCGCTCCGGCCATGGCGCGATTATTGGCGTCAAGTTATCTACGTTGCGCTTATAGAATGGCTGTCCTACTCTCCGTGGCAAGGCAATATGCCAGCAGCGATCAGGAGAAAGGGATGCTCGCCGAAAACGCACCGGTTCACGTTGCAACCGCCTTGTGTTCTGCCTCTCGGGCTCGACTCGCGTTGGCCTGTATATTCTCGTTCTTCATCGCCGGCTGCGCCGTTCCCACAGGGACCGCGCAACTGTTCAAGGTACAACCCGCTCGTCCTGAGGCGGACCTCGAAAAATTCGAGGCGGCTACCGATCTTCGGACCAAATGGCAACAAGCCGAGCGGGCCCAGGCTGACCTGGTGAGTAAAAAAGCACCGCAGGCCGACCTCGACAGAGCCAACGCGCAAACGCAGTTGGCGAAAAAGAACTTCGAGGACGCTATTGGCGTATTGAAGACCGAGCGCCTAAGTATTGATGGCGATGTTTTGAGCGGTGATAAAGCAGAGGCCATTCGTAAACCCGACAGCAATGGCAATGGCGGCGATGTCTTCGCGGTCTATTTGACGGATGCCTATTTCAAGTACCTCAAGGATGTAGGTGGGGTGAATGAAGTGGTGATCGTCGTCGAGTTCACCGAAGTCGGCGGCGAAGACAAAAGCGCAACCGTGACCAAGGTTCTCGGCCCTTATCTTGGGGTGGCGGACAACTCCAAGCCACCGCTGTTGAGTAAGTTGCTCTACGGACCTAAAAAGCTTGAGTCCGATCATTTATCGATGAAGTTGACCGTGTTGGAGTATGACCAGGGCGAGAATGAGGACACCGCTGCATTTCTTGATTTCATTGGTTCGGCCAGCAAGACCCTGTCACTGGCGAATCCTATAACGGCTGCCGAACAGGTGTTTGCCAAGGAAGTGGCCAAGAGTCTGCTGGCCCTCAACAAAGACGACGTGGTCATGCAGATCGACATGGACATGTTGGCCGGGCCTGATGATGGAGCAGGCGAGGGTAACGGTTCGGTGTTGACGCTCCAGCCTGGCAACTATGTGCTGATCAACCAGGAGCGTTGCGCCCCCACCAACTGCTACTTCTATTTGACTGGGCGAGGTAACAAGGAAAATCCATTGGCGTGGTTGGGGGACTCGTTGATGCTGGTGCCGACCGCCATGCGCCGTGGCTGGACCGACACACCGGACAGGGCTTCCTTGGACGACATCAAGCCTGACGAGATCGACTACCTTCATCACAGTCTGCGCAACAGCGGCAAAAACGATCCATTTACCGACAAGACCTGGTTATCCCTGGCGATCCGCAAGGGCGGTGATGATGCCCTCTGGGGACGACGGCGTGCATTGATCGAGGCAGAGAAAGCCGTCCAGTACATCAATAAGCAGGAAACCAGTGCAGTGCTGAAGAATGCCGACTATGAGCGTGCCAGGACCGCCCTGGACGCTGCGCAACTCGCTGAGCAGGAAAGACGAAGCGGCATGACCTTCGTCTCGCCTTTGAATGCCAAGGGCGAGTTTGCGCCGACCGCGAAGGGCACTTCGTTTTGTCTGACCCACGCCAAGCCTGTCAGCCAGCCCGTCTATTCGGTGTATCAGCTACAGGACGGTATCAAGCCCAAGCCCATACCAGGCGTTGTCCTCGACAAGAGCTCCACGTCCAGTTTGTCGTGTTTCACCTATGCCGCAGGGGCATTGGTCGCTGGCAACTATCAGTTGGTCATGACGATGCCGGGAGACATGATTCCAGTGACCCAGACTTCGACTTTTGTGGTGCAGCCATAGGGCTGCAGCGGCTTACGGACTTCCATGTGAATCTCTCCATGCCATTGGCTCAGCGGACATTCAGGTCCAGTGTTCCGGCGTGGTGCTACCGCAAATCCCGAAAAAACGCCCTGATGTCCTCGGCCAATAACTGCGGCTGTTCCAACGCCGCAAAATGCCCGCCCTTCGGCATCACGCTCCAGCGTTTCACATCGCAGCAACGTTCCACCCAACTGCGGGGCGGCATGGGCAGTTCCTTGGGAAACACCGCCACGCCGACCGCAGGTCTCACCCGCTCCTCATGGCCGAACGCGAGCGGTCGCTTGCTGCCTTCCACGTACTGCCGGAACGACGAGCCGATGCAGTTCGTCAGCCAGTACAGCGTGACGTTGGTCAGCAGCCAATCGTGATCAATGGCCGGGCGGGTGTCGCACCAGGACAGGATCTTCTCGCCCATCCAGGCCAGCAAACCGGCCGGCGAGTCATTCAGGCCTACCGCAAGGCTTTGGGGTTTGGTGCGTTGGATATGCCCGTAGGCGCCTTCGGCATCGGCAAAAGCAGCGGCGTGTTGCAGGAAGGCGGTTTCGACTTCGGTCAGCGGTGGCTCGGTTTCGCCAAGGGGTGGGCGGTAGGAAGCCGGGATGTAATTGAGATGGATACCCTTCACCCGCTCGGGAAACCGCACGCCGAGCCAGGTCGAAACCCCCGCGCCGATGTCTCCGCCCTGGGCACCGAAGCGCTCATAACCCAACCCGCTCATCAACTCGCCCCACAAACGGGCCACTTCGTAAGGGCCGTTGCCGGGTTGCTGGAATGGCGCAGAAAAGGTGTAGCCGGGCAGGGACGGCACGACCACATCGAAGGCGTCCGCCGGGTCACCGCCATGACTGGCCGGGTCGGTCAACAGCGGGATGATGTGCTGCATCTCGGTAAAGGAACCGGGCCAGCCGTGGGTCAGGATCAACGGCATGGGGGCCGGGCCCACACCGCGTTGATGAATGAAGTGAACGCGCTGGCCGTCGACATCGGCGACAAACTGCGGCAGGCGATTGAGCGCCGCTTCCTTGGCGCGCCAGTCGAAGGTTGTCGACCAATAGGCGAGCAGGTCGCGTAGCACGTTGATGTCCATGCCCTCAGTCCAGCCTTGCCCGGCCAGCGGCTCTGGGAGCCGCGCATTCAACAGGCGATGCCGCAGGTCCGCCAGCGCGTCTTCGGGGATGTCGATGGAAAACGGTTTGATGTGCATGGGGTCTTTCGTCCTGATCAAGGTGCAGCCAGAAAGAGACGAGCATTTTGTGCGTGCTTGAACATCGCGGGCAAGCTTGTCTGCCGGCTCCCACAGGTCTTGCTGGTGCATGCAAAGGCTGCGCGCACCCCCAAATCCTGTGTGGGAGCGGGCTTGCCCGCGAAAGCGGAGTGTCAGCCAAGAGGATGTTGAATGTACCGACGTCTTCGCGGGCAAGCCCGCTCTCACAGGTCTTGCTGGTGTATGCAAAGGCTGCGTACACCCAAATCCTGGGTGGGAGCGGGCTTGCCCGCGAAAGCGGAGTGTCTGTCATGAAGATGCTGAATGTGCCGCCGTCTTCGCGGGCAAGCCCGCTCCCACAGGTCTTGCTGGTGTATGCAAAGGCTGCGTACACCCCCAATCCTCTGTGGGAGCGGGCTTGCCCGCGAAAGCGGAGTGTCAGCCAAGAGGATGTTGAATGTACCGACGTCTTCGCGGGCAAGCCCGCTCCCACAGGTCTTGGTGGTGTATGCGAAGGCGGCGTACACACCCAATCCTCTGTGGGAGCGGGCAGGGTGGGTTTCGGCGAGATTTTCGGAAGCGTTTCGTTCGCTCATTCGCTGTTGAGCACCCGACGCCCGCACCGGTTTTGTGATCTATAGTTTCTCCAGTCAATCGTTTTGCCCGAACGCCGCAAGGAACACGCCGGTTCAACGCAGGGAGCGCATCATGTCGTTTCAACGGCCAGATGGACTGAGGTTGGCCTCCGGTATCGCCAGGTCCGCGGAGACGGTCTCCCAGGCCATGGGCCGCGTCTTGCGGCGTGGGCTCGGTCATGCCAAGGAGGCCTATGTCCTGTTTCCGCTGCTGGCGGTTTTCCTGTTGTTGGCCATCTGGCTGACGACGCTGTACCTCATCACCAGCGAACTGACCCGGGCGCGGCATAACGCGGCGGCAGTCAGCCTGGAAGTCAGCGCGACCTATGAAGCCCAGATGCTGCGGGCGGTCCATGAAATCGACCAGACCCTCAAGCTCGTCAAGTACACCTACGAGGCCGAAGGCCAGCGCAACCCGCTGCCCAGGCTGAAGGAGCGGGCATTGTTGCCGCCGTCGCTGTTGTTTGACGTAAGCGTGATCGACGCCGATGCCAGGTTGGTGGCCAGCACCCGGGCCAACGAAACGGAAGTGGTCGACGACGCGGACGACCTGCGCACGTTGCGGCGCGACGACACGCTATTGATCAGCCGCCCCTGGAGAAACCCGCTCAACGGCGAATGGCGGTTGCGCTTCAGCCGGCGCCTCAGTTCGGCCGATGGCGGGTTCGCGGGGGTCGCCAGGGTCGAGGTTGACGCGAACTATTTTGTCAGCAGCTACGATGCCTCGAAGCTCGGCGAGCAGGGCGTCTTCGGGTTGCTGGGCACCGACGGCGTGTTCCGGGTGCGGCGCACCGGGGAGACGGTGCAGGCCGGTGACACGGTGGATTACGCGGCGCTGGTGCCGGACACCGAGGACACCCAGGCGCTGCTGCTGACCAACGATTGGGACGGCGTACGCCGCTACACCAGCGCTCGGCAGCTCTATGACCTGCCGCTGGCGGTGATCGTCGGGTTGTCCGAGCAGGAGCAACTGGCGGCCGTCACCCAGCAAGCCCAAACCTATGTGTGGCGGGCCGCGGCCGGCAGTCTGGTGTTGATGTTCCTGGTGGTGTTGCTGAGCCGCATGAGCTGGCAACTGGCACAGAGTCGCTTGCGCACCGCTGAAGCCCAGACCCAGTTGGTGGCCGTCGCCCGCCAGGCCGGCATGGCCGAGATCGCCACCAACGTGCTGCACAACGTGGGCAACGTTCTCAACAGCGTCAACGTTTGCGCCGAGGTGCTGACGCAAAAACTGCGCACCAGTAAAGCCTTGGGCCTGGGCAAGGCGATGCAGTTGATGAACCAGCACACCGAGGACCTCGGCCATTTCATCTCGCAGGACGAGAAAGGCAGGTTGCTGCCCGGCTACCTGAACCAGGTGGTGGAGGCCTTGGCGGTCGAGCAGAAGAGCATGGCCGAAGAGCTTGAGCAGTTGACCAAGAGCATCGATCACATCAAGGAAGTCGTGGCGGCCCAACAATCGTATTCAGGCGCTTCCAGCCTGCGCGAGACCGTGCAGGTCCAGCAACTGATCGAGGATGCGTTACGCATGAACGCCGGCGTGCTCACGACCCGCCACGTCACGGTGCAGAAGGCGTTCACAGGCTTGCCGGCGGTTGAGTTGGACAAGCACCGGGTGCTGATGATCCTGGTCAACCTGATCAAGAATGCAGGCAACGCGATGGTCGACATGGCGGATCGGCCCCCGGTGATCACCTTGCAGGGCGAGCTGAACACGGAACAGACCTTGATAATCCGGGTGATCGACAATGGCGAGGGGATCGCCGAGGGCAACCTGACGCGCATCTTTGCCCACGGCT
This sequence comes from Pseudomonas chlororaphis, assembly GCA_001023535.1. Classification (NCBI taxonomy): domain Bacteria; kingdom Pseudomonadati; phylum Pseudomonadota; class Gammaproteobacteria; order Pseudomonadales; family Pseudomonadaceae; genus Pseudomonas; species Pseudomonas chlororaphis. The sequence continues at coordinate 67,065 of CP011020.1, read as the reverse complement.
TCACCACCCGCAAGGATGGCCACGGTTTCGGCCTGCACAGTTGTGTGCTGGCCGCCATGGAGATGGGCGGGGCATTGAAGGTCCAGAGTGCCGGGCCGGGGCAGGGCGCCACCTTCACCCTGGAACTGCCCACTCGGCCTTCGGGCCCGACCGGCCGGGCATGAGCCGGGCGGGTGGCGGTTTGTCGACTACAATGTCGTTCGTGGCATCACCGAATGCCTACTGAGCCAACGTTACAAGGATTAGAACGCATGGTGGCAGTCTCCCCGGGCAATTGCGCAATCAATGTCGTTACACGTTCCAGGGCGCCAGCGAGCCTGGCTGAAATCTCCCTTGCCATAGGGCTGCACTGACCCATGACGCCACGACTCAACCCCCTGGCGTTGGCCGTGATGGCCCTGTACGCCTGCACCGCGCACGCCGCCGACGCCCAGGGCCCGACGTTTTCAGTGAGCAGCTTCGGCACGGTGGGGATGGTTCACTCCAACGAGAAAAACGCCGACTACACCTCCAGCATCTACAAGCCCAATGGTGCCGGGCACACCCGCGAATGGAGCTCCGATGTCGACAGCCTGATCGGTGCCCAGCTGACCGCCCGTTTCAACCCGCAGCTTTCTGCGGTGGTGCAGGTCATTTCGGAACAACGTTACGACAACAGTTACCGGCCCTCCCTGGAGTGGGCGAACTTCAAGTACCAGGTCACGCCGGATTTCAGCCTGCGCATCGGTCGCACGGTGCAGCCGGCCTTCCTGTTTTCCGACACTCGCAAGGTCGGCTACACGCTCCCCTGGGTACGGCCGCCGGGCGAGGTCTACAGCATGATCCCTGTGACCAGCACCGACGGCATGGATCTCAGCTACCGGCTGCACGTGGGCGATGTTGCCAACACGGTGCAGGGCAACGTGGGCCAGAGCACGGTGAAGATGCCCCACGGCACGGGTGAAACCCGCGCCCGGGAATCGTGGGGCGTTTCCAACCTGACCGAATACGGCGCCTTGACCACGCGCATCACCTTCCAGCAGACGCATTTGACCTACGAGCCCTTCAACCCGCTGTTCGATGATTTCCGGCAGTTCGGCGCGCAGGGCAACGACATTGCCGACCGCTATGACACCAAAGGCAAGCATTTCAACTTCGTCGGCGTGGGCGCCATCTACGATCCAGGCGACTGGTTCGTCATGGGCGAATGGGGGCATTTCAAAAGCCACGCGGCGTTTGGCGAGATGAGCGCCTGGTACGTCAGCAGCGGCTACAGGATCAATGCGTTCACACCCTATATCACCTATGCACGTTCCAAGACCCTGAGCGAAACGTCCGCCGAGGGGCTGGACACCTCGAACCTGCCGCCTGAGCTCGTGGGGCCGGCGGGTGAGCTCAACGGCGCGCTCAACGGCATCCTCGGCTCAGGCAGCCGCCAGCAGACCCTGTCCCTGGGCGTGCGCTGGGACTTCACCAAGAACATGGACGCCAAGCTGCAGTACGACCACACACGCCTTGGCAGCACCGCCACTGGACCGTTGACCAATTTCCAGCCGGACTTCGAGCCCGGTGGCTCGTTCAGCCTGCTCAGCGTCGCCGTGGATTTCGTGTTCTGATGGGCCCGATCATGCGCTTTCTCAAGCACACCGGGTGTGCGGTGGCAGGCGTCGTATTGTCCGCTGGCAGCACGCTGGCGATGGCCGAGGTGGTGGTGGTCGTTGCCAGTGCCAGCCCGGTGAAGACGCTGGCGGGCAGCCAGGTGGCGAATATCTTCCTGGGCAAGACCAATCGTTTTCCCGATGGCGGGCAGGCCGTTCCCATTGATTTGCCCGAGGGCTCGGCGATTCGCGACGAGTTTTACACCCGCTTCACCGGCAAGTCCGCCGCCCAGCTCAAGGCGCACTGGTCGAAGATCATTTTTACCGGTCGGGGCCAACCGCCGGAAACCCTTGGCAGCAGCGCGGAGGTGAAGAGGTATCTGGCCGGCCATCTCGACAGTGTCGGCTACATCGATGCGCGAGACGTGGACGACAGCGTCCGGGTGCTGCCGGCGGATCCGCCGTGAGGGCTAGGGGTGAGGCGCTTGCGCTTGCAGCAAGGCCTGGAACTGGTCGGCGGGCATCGGCTTGTTGAAGTAGAACCCCTGGAACTCATCGCAGGCGTTGTCCCGCAGGAAGTCGGCTTGCTCCTTGGTTTCCACGCCCTGGGCCACCACCGTCAGGCTGAGGCTGCGACCCATGGTGATGATGGCCTCGGTCAAGGCCCGGTCCTCCGATACCCGGGCCACGTCCCGGATGAACGAGCGGTCGATCTTGATGGCGTCGAGCGGGAACTGCTGCAGGGCCGAGAGCGATGAGTAGCCGACGCCGAAATCGTCGATGGCGATGCGCACGTTCAGTTGCTTGAGCCCGGTCAGGACCTGGAGGGCAGCCTTGACGTCCTGCATCAGCAGGCTCTCGGCGATCTCCAGTTCCAGCAGGTTGGCGTCCATGCCGGTCTCGGTCAGGACAGTGACAAGGTCGCTCAGCAGCGCGTCGTCGAAGAACTGTCGGGCCGTCAGGTTCACGGCCACGCACAACCGCGCCAGTCCCTGTTGTTGCCAGGCGACGTTTTGCAGGCAAGCCGTCCGCAGCACCCATTGACCGATGGACACGATCAGGCCCGTCTCTTCGGCCACCGGAATGAACTGCATAGGCGCCACCAGGCCAAGGTCGGGGTGTTCCCAGCGCAACAGCGCTTCCATGCCGGTGATCTGCCCGCTGCGGATGTCACGCTTGGCCTGGTAGTGAAGCCTGAACTCATCCCGTTCCAAGGCATGGCGCAAGCCCAGTTCGAGGGTTTGCCGCTCCAGTGATTCGGCGTTCAAGCGCTCGGAGTAGAACTGGAAGGTGTTCTTGCCCTGCTGCTTGGCCTGGTACATGGCGATGTCTGCGTTTTTCTTCAGGGTCTGTTCGTCCTGGCCGTCGCGGTCGTACAGGCTGATGCCAATGCTGGCGGTCACGCGAAACTCTTGCCCTTGCAGGTTGAAGGGCCTGGCAATCGCCCCGAGGATTTTCTGGGCGGTGGCCCCTACGTACTGTTCATCCGACAGCTGCGGCAGCAGGATCACGAATTCGTCGCCGCCCAGGCGGGCGACGATGTCGCTTTCGCGCAGACAGGTCTTGAGACGGTGGGCGACTTCTTGCAGCAACTGGTCGCCGGCATCGTGGCCGAGGGTGTCGTTGATCAGTTTGAAGCGGTCGAGGTCGAGGAACAGTACGGCCATCTGGCGTCGATAACGGCTGGCCTCGCGAATGTTCTGCACCAGCAGTTTGCTGAACAGGCTGCGGTTCGGCAGCGCGGTGAGGCCGTCGTGGTAGGCCAGGTATTCGACGCGTTCGGCGTAGGCGACCTTGGCTTCGGCAGCCTGCAGACGGCTTTGCGCCAATTGCCAGCTCATCCGGCTGAGCAGGCCCGCCAGGCAGATCAGCAGCAGGCTGGCTGCGGTGGCTCGATGCAAATAGACCTGGGCCTGGCGGGTCACGGCAAGCAGTTGTTCCTCTTCGGACAGCCCGACGATCACCGCCAGAGGAACGTCGTAGAGCTGGCGGGCACTGGTGTAGCGGCGCACGCCGTCCCAATGGTTGACCAGCAGCAGCGCCTGGGTGTCCTCGGTGTCTGGCACCAGCGCTGCGTAGTCGACCGTATCGCCCGCCAGCAGGGTATCGCCGGTGCGCCGGACCCGGAACACCCCGTCGGTGCCCAGCAGCCCGAGTACCCCTTGGACGCCAAGTTTCGAGGGGTCATAGCTGCTGACGAAGTAGGCCGCATCCACCTCGACGCGGGCCATCCCCGAGAGCGTGCCCTGCGGCCCATCGAGGCGCCGGCTGAAGCGCAATCGCCATTCTCCGGTGCGCGGGTCTTTCCAGGGACGGCTGACCAGCAGCGTGTCGTTGTGCCGTAGCGTGCGCAGTTCTTGCCGGTCATTGCCATGGCTGGTGTCGTTGGCGCGGGTGCTGGCGACCAGTTGGGCGTCGGCGTCGACCACGCTCACGTCGAACAACAGGGCCGGCGGCAACAGCGCTCGCTCCCTGAGCCCGGTGAGTGGGTTGTGCTCGCCTTGCGCCTCGTAGGCGTACTTGACGAGCTTGAGGGTCTGGTCGATTTCACGCACCGCGCGCAGCATCTGGGCCTCATAGGTGGCGCTGATTTCCAGGCTCAATGTCGCGGCGTTGCGCTGGGCGCGGGTTTGTTCGACCTGGATGAGATAGAGGGTGGCGGACCAGAGGGCGATCAGCAGGAGCAGCGCCAGCAGCGGCAGCAGGACGTAGGCTTCCCTTATGCGGTCGAGGCCATGTCGAAAGAGCCGGGCTGGGGGACGGGGCGATGCATCGGTGGCGACACCGCGAGCCTGCCTCAGTCCACTCGTCCGTTGGATCGACATGATGTGCTCCGTGCGTTGTACCGGCATTCCAGGTTAGCGGACATCCGCCGGGGAAGAGACGGATGGCCGAAGCTCCCGATTGCGTCCATGCGAAAAGGTGTATCAACGGGTTCGCTGGAAACTATAGACCAAAAAATGCCCTTGGCCTGTGCCGTGCCACGCGGTGGCGACGGCGTCGGGGCCATCGCCAGTCCCGGCTCAGCGTCGTCCGGTGCGGGTGCTCACGTCGACCCACACCGCCAGCACCAGGATGCTGCCCTTGACGATCATCTGCCAGTAACTGTCGACGTCGAGCATCGACATGCCGTTGTCCAGGCTGGTGATGACCAGCGCGCCGAGGAGGGCGCCGTAGACCGTGCCGGAGCCGCCGCGCATCGAAGTGCCACCGATGAAGCAGGCGGCGATGGCATCGAGCTCGCCCATGTTGCCGGCCGAGGGCGAACCCGCTGCCAGGCGCGCGGTGTTGACCACGCCGGCCAGGGCGCACATCACCCCCATGATGCCGAAGATCCACAGTTTCACTGCTTGCACGTTGATACCCGACAGGCGCGTGGCTTCCATGTTGCTGCCCACCGAATACACCCGCCGGCCAAACACGGTCTGGCTGGTGACGTAGCTGAACACGCCGAGCAGCACCAGCAAAAGCAGCACCGGCACCGGGATGCCGTCGTAACTGTTGAGGGTGTAGACGAAGCCGGCCAGCACCGCGCCGATCAGCACCACCCGCAGCACGTCGCGTACCAACGAGTGCGCCGCCAGGCCATGCAAAGCTCGATTGCGCCGCTGTTTCCAGGTCAGGAACAGGGTCAGGGCGAACAGCACCACGCCCAGCCCGGTGCCCACGGCGTGCGGCAGATAGCCCTGGCCGACGTAGACCAGCTCCGGCGACACCGGGGCGATGGTGGTCCCGCCGGTGACCCCCAGCAGGATCCCGCGAAAGGCAAGCATGCCGCCCAGGCCGACGATGAACGAGGGGATGCGCAGGTAAGCGGTCATGTAGCCGTTGCCCAGGCCGATCACCAGGCCACACAGGGCGACCAGGCTCAGGTTCGCCAGCAGCGGGATGTGATAGACCACATCGAGGATCGCCGCGAGCCCACCCAGCAGCCCCAGCAAGGACCCCACCGACAGGTCGATCTCGCCGCTGATGATCACCAGCACCATGCCGCAGGCCAGGATCCCGGTGATGGACATTTGCCGCAGCAGGTTGGAAAGGTTGCGCGGGGTCAGGAAGCCGCCCTCGGTCTGCCAGCTGAAGAACAGCCAGATCATCGCCACGGCGATCACCAGCGCGAGCATTTTGTAGCGGGAGAACAGTTGTTTGACCTGATTCATCTACGCGGACTTCCGATCATTATTGTGATGGCCATCGGGGTGGCTGAGCGCGGCGGCGAGCACCTGTTCCTGGGTCAGTTCGTGGTTGATGAAGTTGCCGCGCAACTGGCCTTCGCCGATCACCAGCACCCGGTCGGACACCCCCAGCACCTCGGCCAGTTCCGAGGAGACCATGATGATCGACACGCCGTCGGCCGCCAGCGCGCCCATCAGCTTGTAGATCTCATACTTGGCGCCGACGTCCACCCCGCGGGTCGGTTCATCGAGGATCAACACCCGGGGCTGGGCCAGGAGCATTTTCGCCAGCACGGCTTTTTGCTGGTTGCCGCCCGACAGGCTGGTGATTGGCAGGAACGGGCTCGCGGTCTTGAGGTGCATGCGCGCGATTTCCTTGTCGATGCTGCCCAGCTCGGCCTCGGCATCGATGCGGGTCAGGCGTGAATAAGTGTCCAGCACGGCCAGGGTGATGTTCTGGCCCACGCCCAGGTCCGGGATGATGCCCTGGCGCTTGCGGTCTTCGGGGACCATGCACAGGCCGGCGCGGATCGCCTTGAGCGGGGTGCGCGTATCGATCGGCTGGCCGTCGAGCCAGACTTCGCCTTCGTGGCGGCCGGGGTAGGCGCCGAACAGCGCCGACACCAGCTCCGTGCGGCCGGCGCCGACCAGCCCGGCGATGCCGAGGATTTCCCCACGCTTGAGCACGAACGAGATGTCGTCGACCCGTTTGCGCCTGGGGTTGTCGATGTCGTAGCAGGTGATGTGGCGCGCCTCGAAGATCACCTCGCCCACCTCATGGGGTTCGGTGGGGTAGAGGTTGCTCATTTCTCGCCCGACCATCTGGGTGATGATCTTCGGGATGTCCATGTCGGCCATGGCGGTCGTGGCGATGTGCTTGCCGTCGCGGATCACCGAAATCGTGTCGCACACGGCGGCCACTTCGTCGAGCTTGTGGGAGATGTACACGCAGGCGACGCCCTTGGCCTTGAGGTCGCGGATGATGTCCAGCAATACCTCGATTTCCGAGCGGGTCAGGGCCGAGGAGGGCTCGTCGAGGATCAGCAGGCGCGCCTGCTTGTTCAGGGCCTTGGCGATTTCCACCAGTTGCTGGTAGCCGCCGCCGTACTGGGACACCGGCAGCGAGACGTTCATGTCCGGCACCTTGAGCTCACGCATCAGGGCTTCGGCGCGATGGATCATGGCCGGGTAATTCATGCGCCCGCCGGGCAGGGTCAGCTCGTGGCCCATGAAGATGTTTTCGGCCACCGACAGGTCGGGGACCAGGGTCAGCTCCTGGTGGATGATGACGATCCCGGCGGCTTCGGTGTCGCTGATCGATTGCGCCTTGAGCGGCTGGCCGTCCCAGAGGATTTCGCCCTCCCAGGTGCCATGGGGGTAGACCGCCGACAGGACTTTCATCAGCGTGGATTTGCCCGCGCCGTTCTCGCCGCACAGGCCGACGCACTCACCGGGCCGGACCTTGATATCGATGCCGTTCAGGGCCTTGACACCGTCAAAGGTCTTGACGATGCCGTTCATTTGCAGCAGGTAATCGGACATGGCAAGGACTCACACATAATCAGTGGCTAGGCACTGCCCTGATGTCAGCCAGTTTCCTGTGGGAGCGAGCTTGCTCGCGATAGCGGCAGCAGATCCGAAAGGGATGCCAGCTGAACCACCGCCATCGCGAGCAAGCTCGCTCCCACAGTGACTGATAACCTCGGGCTTGGCTTCAGGTCATTGCCCGGCGATCTGCGCCTTGGTGTAGAAGCCGTCCTTTTCCAGCAGGTCGATGTTGTCCTTGGTCAGCGGGGTCGGGGTGAGCAGGATGGTGTCGACCTTCTTGCTGCCGTTGTCGTACTGCGAGCTGTAGGTGGGTTTCTCGTTGCGTGCCAGTTGCACCGAGAGCTTGGCGGCTTCGGTGGCGATCAGCTTGAGTGGCTTGTAGACGGTCATGGTCTGGGTGCCGTCGATCACCCGCTTGACCGCCGCCAGGTCGGCGTCCTGGCCCGAGATCGGCACCTTGCCGGCCATTTTCTGGGCCGCGAGGGCCTGGATCGCACCGCCTGCGGTGGCGTCGTTGGAGGCGACGATGGCGTCGATCTTGTTGCTGTTGCGGGTCAGGGCGTTCTCGACGATGCTCAGGGCTTCGGTGGGGTTCCATTCCTTCACCCATTGCTGGCCGACGATCTTGATGTCGCCCTTGTCGATGGCCGGTTGCAGCACTTTCATCTGGCCTTCGCGCAGCACCTTGGCGTTGTTGTCCGTCGGGGCGCCGCCGAGCAGGAAGTAATTACCCTTGGGCGCCGCTTGCAACACGCCGCTGGCCTGCATTTCGCCGACCTTTTCGTTATCGAAGGAAATGTAGGCGTCGATGTCGGCGTTGAGGATCAGCCGGTCGTAGGACACCACCTTGATTCCGGCCTTCTTGGCTTCGGCGACGGCGTTGGTCAGCACGGTAGCGTTGAATGGCACGATGACAATCACGTCGACGCCCCGGGAGATGAGGTTCTCGATCTGCGAGATCTGCTTCTGCTCGTTGGCGTCGGCCGACTGGACGAAGACCTTGGCCTCGAGTTTTTCCGCTGCCGCGACGAAGTAGTCGCGGTCCCGCGACCAGCGTTCCAGGCGCAGGTCATCGATGGAGAAGCCGATTTTCGGGTGCGCGGCGTCGGCCATGACCGGGAGCGAGAGCAGGGCGAGGGCGCCGGCGAGCAACGTGCGTTTGAATGTTTTCATGGTAGTGCGTCCTTTTATTGTTGTTTGAAAGACACGTCCTGACGATGAGCGGGATGCCGGTAAGACTGTAGAGCGTTGCACGGCGGTGTGGGCACAGATTTGTCGCGCGAATGTCACAGGCTCGCAGGCTCCCGGTGCAGTCCTGGGTCAGGGGTAGATGAACCGGTTGACCACGTTCTCGAGCATCTCCTGTCGGCCACTGACCGCTTGGGGGTTCAACGCGTTGTCGAAGGCATGTTCAGCCAGCGCCGCGAGGCTGTAGTCGCCCGCCAGCACTGCCTGGCCGAACGGCTGCTGCCAGCCGGCGTAGCGTTGGTCCTTGAACCGTTGCAACTGATCGTCCTGGACCATGGCGGCCGCGCGCTCCAGGGCCAGGGCCAGGACATCCATGGCGGCGACATGGCCGTGGAACAGATCGACATCGTCGACGCTCTGGCGACGAACCTTGGAGTCGAAGTTGAATCCACCGTGGGTGAACCCTCCGGCCTTGAGGATTTCATAAGTGGCCAGGGTCATTTCCTCGACGCTGTTGGGGAACTGGTCGGTGTCCCAGCCGTTTTGCGGATCGCCCCGGTTGGCGTCGATGCTGCCGAAGATCCCCAGCGACGTCGCGGTGGCGATCTCGTGGTGGAAGCTGTGCCCGGCCAGGGTCGCGTGGTTGGCCTCGATGTTGACCTTGATCTCGCGCTCCAGGCCGAACTGCTGGAGGAAGCCGAACACTGTGGCGGTGTCGTAATCGTATTGGTGCTTGGTCGGCTCCTGGGGCTTGGGTTCGATGAGCAGGTCGCCCTTGAAGCCGATCTTGTGCTTGTGCTCGACCACCATGCGCATGAACCGGCCCAGTTGCTCGCGCTCGCGCTTGAGGTCGGTATTGAGCAGGGTTTCGTAGCCCTCGCGGCCACCCCACAACACGTAGTTGGCGCCTTTGAGCCGCAGGGTCGCGTTCATGGCACTGAACACCTGGGCGGCGGCGCAGGCGAAGACTTCCGGGTCCGGGTTGCTTGCCGCGCCGGCGGCAAAGCGCGGGTTGCTGAAGCAGTTGGCGGTGCCCCACAGCAATCGGATGCCGGTCTGTTCCTGATGGCGTTCCAGGTGATCGACCATCTGCGCGAAATGGTTGCGATACTCGCGCAGCGAGCTGCCCTCGGGGGCGACATCGGTGTCGTGGAAGCAGTAGTAATCGATGCCCAGTTTGCTGAAGAACTCGAAGGCCGCTTCAGCCTTGCCGATGGCCAGTTCCATGGGGTCGCCGGCGTGCTGCCAGGGGCGCTTGAACGTGCCGGCACCGAACACATCGGACCCCGGCCAGACGAACGAATGCCAGTAGCAGACCGCCATGCGCAGGTGTTCGCGCATGGGCTTGCCGAGGATGAGCTTGTCGGCGTCGTAGTGGCGGAAGGCGAGGGGTGCGCCGCTGGCGGCACCCTCGAAGCGAATCTTGTCGACACCGGGGAAGTACGGCATGGCTGTGTCCTTTTTATTCTTGGCGGTGTCTCGATACTAGCGCCGGACCTGAGGCTGCTGATTATGAAAATCACCAACGGGCCGTTCGATTTTGTATTGAGCTTGAGCGCGAGCAAGCCTAGTCTGTGTCCATCGGCCAAGGGTTCAAACAATGAAAACTGTCCCGCCCGTTCACCGCATCGCCCTGTTGTTCAACGGCAGCAAGATCTACGACCGTGGGATCATCAGCGGCATCGGCAATTACCTGAGCAGCACCCGCGCTTCGTGGGACCTGTTCCTCGAAGAGGATTTCCTCTGTCGCCTCAAGGGCATCGAGCGCTGGCAGGGCGACGGCATCATTGCCGATTTCGACGACCCGCTGATCGGCGAGGCGCTGGCGGGGATCAAGCTGCCCGTGGTGGCAGTGGGCGGTTCCTACCAGGATGCGCGGGCCTACCCGAAGGGCATCCCTTACGTCGCCACCGACAACGACGCGTTGATGACGCTGGCCTATGAGCACTTGATCGAGGCCGGCCTGACGCGCTTCGCCTGTTTCAGCCTGCCCGAGGCACAGGCCAATCGTTGGGCCCAGGAGCGGGAAAAAGCCTTTCGCCGCCTGGTGCAGCGCGACGGCCTGCCCGCCGAGATCTACCGCGGCATGGGCACCAGCGCGCCGCTCTGGGACAGCGCCGTCGAACAGCAGATCGCCTGGCTGCAAAGCCTGCCCAAACCCATCGGCATCATTGCCGTCAGCGATGCCCGCGCCCGCCAACTGTTGCAAGCCTGCCTGACCGCCGGAATCGCCGTCCCGGAGCAGGTGGCGTTGATCGGCATCGACAACGATCCGCTGACCCGCAGCCTGACGCGGGTGCCACTGAGTTCGGTGATCCAGGGCACCGAAACCATGGGCCGGACCGCGGCGCGCCTGCTGCACCAGATGCTCCACGGCATGCCGTCCACGGGCACGCAGATCCTGGTTCCGCCGGATGCGATCAATGTGCAGGTCTCCAGCCTGCACCAGCCGCTGGGCAATCCCTACGTCATGCAGGCGCTGCTGTTCATCCGCCAATACGCCTGCCAGGGCATCAAGACCGCCCAGGTGGCGGCGTATGTCGGCGTGTCGCGTTCATCCCTGGAATCGCATTTTCGCAAGGTGCGCGGGTGCAGCGTTCACGACGAGATCCTGCGCTTCAAGCTGGCTGCGGCCGCCAATGGACTGGAAAACACCGATGCGCCGATTGCCGACATTGCCCAGCGTTGCGGCTTCAAATCGGCGCAGTACCTGCACACCGTGTTCCGGCGTGAGTTCGGCTGTACGCCTCGGGAGTATCAGCAGGCACAAGCGGTGGTGTGACTGTAGCGCCGCCTTCTCCAACACTTCGCCACCTCTGTATCCCTGTGTATCCAGCCCCCACTGCGATACGGACTGTTGCTTTAGCGTCCGTTGGTGACACATCCGCGATACCCATGGGGCCTTAAATGGCCTGCGTCGGGACGGCCGTTGCCGTCCCTCTGGGCATCAAAAGGAGATTCACCATGCTTGCAGCCCCGCTCGTTTTTACCTGGCAGCGTTACCTGGTTTCAGCCGGCGCGGCCAGTGCGCTCGGTCTTGCCGCGCTCGCCGCCAGCGCCGAGGCCTCGGCCGCACAGGACCCCACCGCCAGCGCCGCGCAGGCCGGGTCGCAAGCCATTCGCCCGTACCGCATTCACGTCGATGACGCCAAGTTGGCCGAGCTGCGCCAGCGCATCGCCGCCACGCGCTGGCCGGACAAGGAAACCGTCAGCGACACCTCCCAGGGTGTGCAGCTGGCCCAGGTGCAGGCGTTGGTCAAGTATTGGGGCGACGGCTACGACTGGCGCAAGGCAGAGGCCCGACTCAACGCCTTGCCGGAGTTCGTCACCACCATCGATGGTGTCGACATTCAGTTCATCCACGTGCGTTCGCGCCACCCCAACGCGATGCCGCTGATCCTCACCCACGGCTGGCCGGGTTCGCAATTCGAATTCCTCAAGACGATCGGCCCGTTGACCGACCCGACTGCCTACGGTGGTCGCGCCGAGGATGCCTTCGACGTGGTGATCCCTTCGATTCCCGGCCATGGTTTTTCCGGCAAGCCGACCGAACTGGGCTGGGGCCCCGACCGAGTGGCGAAAGCCTGGGACGTGTTGATGAAGCGGTTGGGCTACAGCCATTACGTGTCCCAGGGCGGCGATCACGGTTCTGTGATCTCCGATGCCCTGGGGCGCCTGGCGCCACCCGGACTGCTGGGGATCCACTTGAACATGCCAGCGACCGTGCCGCCGGAGCTGGTGAAACCGATCAACAGCGGCGATCCGGCCCCGGCCGGGCTCACCGAACCGGAACGCACGGCCTACCGCTCGCTGAGCACGTTCTTCGGCCGCAATGCCGCCTACGGCGCAATGATGGTAACCCGACCGCAGACTATCGGTTACCTGCTGGCCGATTCGCCCACCGGTACGGCGGCCTGGATGTACGAGAAATTCGCGGCCTGGACCGACAGCGGCGGCCAGCCTGAGCGCGTACTCAGCCGCGATGAAATGCTCGACGACATCAGCTTGTACTGGCTGACCGACTCCGGTGCCTCGTCCTCCCGTTTCTATTGGGAGAACAACAACAATAACTTCAGCACCGCCGCGCAGAAAACCACGAACATCAAGGTCCCGGTGGCGATCAGCGTGTTCCCGCAGGAGATCTACCGCGCGCCGAAGACCTGGGCCCAGCGTGCCTATCCATCGCTGTCCTACTTCAGCGAGGTCGGCAAGGGGGGGCACTTCGCTGCCTGGGAGCAGCCGCAATTGTTCAGCGAAGAGTTGCGCGAAGCGTTCCGGCCGTTACGTGCCGCGACGAAGTAACCGTTCGGCACACAGGAGAGCAACGATGAAACTCAAGCATCTGGCGATGTCCGCCGCCGTGGCCGCCGCGACATGGGGCACGGCTGGCCTGGTCCTGGGCGATGACGGGGGCGGCGAGGTTTCGCCGATCTATGGGGTGAAACTTCCCGAGGGCTATCGCCAATGGGCCCTGATCGCCCCGGCCCAGGAAGCCACGCCGCTGAACGAACTTCGAGCCGTGGTGGGCAATGGTCTGGCGATGAAGGCCTATCAGGATTCAACCCTGCCGTTCCCCGACGGCACGGTGCTGGTGAAGCTGGCCTGGAAGCACGTCCAGTCGCCGGAGTTCGAGCCGGCCTCGATCCCCGGTGCGGCCACTACCGTCCAGGTGATGGTCAAGGACTCGCAGAGATACGCGTCGACCGGCGGCTGGGGATTCGGTCGCTTTATCAACGGCAAGCCCGCCGATGAGGCACAGCACCAAACCTGCTTCGCCTGCCACCAGGCCCGGGTCCAGAACCATGATTGGGTCTTCACGCGATTCGCGCCCTAAGTGATAGTGCAATGCCGCCCAACACAACGATGGAGACCGTCAACAAGCGGATCGACATGGGTTCATCCAGCAGCCATACGCCGCCCAGCGAGGCGAGGATGGGCACGCCGAGCTGCAGCGTTGCGGCGTGTTGTGCGCTGATTTTCTTGACCGTGCCATACCAGAGCGCGTAGCCGCAGCCAGAGGCCAGGATGCCGGAAGCCAGCGCATAAAGCACGCCGGGCACGCTCAGGCGCGGGTGGCTGCCAAGGAGCATGATCGGGCCGAGCACACACAGCATTGCCAGGGTTCTGGCAAAGTTGCCGGCGGTGTCTGCGAGTGGGTTGGCGCAGCCTTTGCCGAGCAGTGAGTAGGCTCCCCAGGCCATTCCCGAGACCGCCATAAGCAGGGCGCTGCCCATGGGTGGGGTGTCGGCGCCCGGTAGTAAAAGGACCAGCAGGCCGCAGAAGGCCAAGGACATGCCGATCAGCGCTTTTTTCTGAACCGGCTCGCCCTGTTTCCAGGCGCAGGCGAACATCGTCACCTGCACGGCTCCGAACAGGATCAAGGCGCCTACGCCCGCACCGAGTCGGACGTAGGCAATGGAGAATAAGTAAGCATAGAGAAACAGCGCCAGACCGGCCCGCCAACTGCCGCCCATGGCAGGCCGAGGCTGGCGCGACCGAATCAGGCACAGCAGGAACACAGCACCGCTGAGCAGGCGGATCGCGGTGAATGACGCAGGGTCGATTTGATCCTGCATCAGCGCTTGCCGGCAAAAAATGGAATTGGCCGCAAAGGCCACCAGGCACACCATCGCTTGGAAGACCCAGCCGGGAAAACGACGTTCGCGTCGGCCGATGGGGGTGATCGTTGTCATCGGCAGAAGGCTCCGTTTGATAGAAAAACTTTCGCATTGCCGCCGAGATGGCTTTGATGGCCGGCTCTTTGGTCGCTGATGGCCACATGTTTTTCCTTGTAGTGGAATGCTCGCAACAAAGATTTTCTACGGCGCATGCATAGATTTAATCAGTCGTCCCATGGCCCGGCTTTGTTCCATCCTGCGAACTTGCGAGCCGATGCACTCCACGTTCCCGACCACCCGGCTCGCTGCAGGAGTGTCCTATGCTCACCGGAAAAACAGCCCTGATCACGGGCGGCAATTCAGGCATCGGCCTGGCAACGGCGCAGAAGTTGCTGGAGCAGGGCGCGCGCGTGGCGATCACCGGCCGCGATGCGGAGAAATTGGAACAGGCGCGCAGAGCGCTGGGTCCCGGCGTCATCACGGTGGTGGCGGATGTGCGATCACGCGAACAACTGCGGCAGATGGCAGCGACCGTCGAGCAAGCGTTCGGCGGCCTGGACATCTTTTTCGCCAATGCCGGGGTGGCCTTTGGCACACCGTTGTCGAGCACCACCGAGGAGCGCTACGACGAACTCATGGACATCAATGTGAAAGGGGTCTTTTTCTCGGTGCAGGCCGTTGAGCCGATCATGCGTCCGGGGGGGGCGATCATCCTGTCTACGTCCTGGCTGAACCAGGTCGGTGCGCCAGGCCGGGCGTTGTTGTCTGCCTCCAAGGCTGCCGTGCGCAGCTTCGCGCGCACGCTTTCGGCCGAGTTGCTGGAACGACGCATCCGCGTCAACGCCGTCAGCCCTGGCGCCATTGAGACCCCCATTCATCATCAGCCCAATCAAAGCGTCGAAGCGTATCGCGCCTATGCCGAGCGTGTCGGTGCGCAAGCGCCCATCGGTCGCATGGGGCGGGCCGAGGAGATTGCCGCGGCAGTGCTGTTCCTGGCCAGTGATGCGTCCAGCTACATGCTGGGTGCCGAGATGGTCGTCGACGGGGGGCGGGCGCAATTGTGATGAAGCCGTTGATCAACGCAGACCACTCTCTCAGGTCCATCGTGCAGGGTGCCACGCAGCCGTGGGTCCGCAGTCCACTGGCAGGGGTGTACCGGCGGCCGCTGTATCGGGTCGGTGGTGAACAGGCAAGGGCCACCTCCTTGGTGCGGTATGCACCCGGCAGTGCATTCAGTGCGCACACCCATTGCGGCGGGGAAGAGTTCCTGGTGCTGGAGGGCGTCTTCGAGGATGAGCATGGTCGATACCCGGCGGGCACGTACGTGCGCAACCCTCCAGGTAGCCGGCATGCTCCCGGAGCAAGCGCTGGCTGCATGATCTTCGTGCGCTTGCGCCAGTTTCATCGCCAGGACCGGCAGCCACTTGTTGTGCTGCTTGATGCACGCGACGATCAACTGCTGTTCGAGAGCGAGTACGAACGTGTTTGCGTGCAACGCTATCCGGCAGACAGCCTTCATGTGCACGCCAACCCGCGGGGCTTGGAACTCCTGGTGCTGGAAGGCGAACTGCAGGGCGAGGACTTCACTTTGCAGCCCCTGGGCTGGATGCGCTTGCCGCCGGGCGAGCCTCTCGAAGCCAGGGCGGGCGCGCAAGGTGCCCGGGTCTGGCTCAAGGACGCTTCGCCTGATCTAGGCCTCTGAGGCCGCGCGCCCGGCCTCGGCGAGCAGCCAGTCCCTGAAGGCCTGGACCTTGGGCAGTTCACTGCATTCGGGACGGTACACCGCGTAGTAAGCCTGGGTCAGCGGGCAGTCGAGGCCCTTGTCCGCAAACGGCCGGATCAGCCGACCCGCCGCCAGGTCGTCGCGCACCATGACGCTGCGAGCGAGTGCCAGGCCCTGGCCGTCGATGGCCGCTTGCAGTACCGAAGCCGAATTGTTGATCCGCAGGCCGTGGTCGGACTTGATCTGGTTGAAACCGGAAGCGTCCAGCCACATGCGCCAGGTGGGATAGTCACGGTCGTTGGCCATGGACAGGTCGTGGATCAGCGTGCACTGCGCCAAGGCATCGGCTGCAAGACGGCCACCCTCAAGCAACGGGAAATCCGGCGAGCAGACCGGGAAGATCACTTCGTCCATCAAGTGCACGGCGGTGAGCCCCGGCCATTTCCCCGCGCCGTAGCGAACCCCCACGTCAATCTGCTCGACCTGGAAATCCACGGACCGGGCGTTCGTATCCAGCAGCACGTCCAGCGTCGGGTAGGCGTGTTGAAAGCGCTCGATCCGCGGCAGTAGCCATTTCGAGGCGAAGGCCGGGCTTACGGTGACGGTCAGCCCGGCATGCACGCTGGCGTCCTTCAACCGCGCAAGGCCTATGGACAAACGATCGAACCCTTCCCTGATATCCGGCAGGGCCGCGCGAGCGGCGTCAGTGAGCATCAGGCGCGCCGAGCCGCTGCTCGAACGCATGAACAGGGCGATGCCCAGCCACGACTCGAGATTACGCACCTGTTGCCCAACGGCTGCGGGAGTGACATTGAGCTCGGCCGCGGCGGCCGAGAAACTCTGGTGTCGCGCTGCGGCCTCGAATGCACGGAGCGCGTTAAGGTAAGCGGGGCTGGTCATTGATAGTTTTTCTATTCCGGAAAACAAAATCTTCTGCGTTGTGACGTTGCGGGCTTCGGCGAAGAATGCACACCAAGTCCTCAGATAGATCCCTGAAATATAGCAGAAACGGGGATTGATCCAAGGTCTTCGATATTTTTATCCCTTGCGTCCAGTCAATGAGGAAATCCAGGCATGAAAAGTTTTTCTAACAAGGTCGCGATTGTGACCGGTGGTGGTTCGGGCATTGGCAAGGAGGTCGCCCAGCGTCTGGTCGAGGCCGGTGCCCGTGTGGTGATCGGTGGTCGTGACGCCGCCAAGCTCGCCCGGGTTGCCCGGGACATCGATGCGACCGGCCAGAATGTGCGCACCCTCGCGGGCGATATCGCCCAGCCGGCCACGGGCCAGGCGCTGGTGGATCTCGCGGTGAATGAGTTCGGCGGGGTGGATATTCTGATCAACAACGCCGGCATCTTCAGCCCCAAGCCCTTCCTTGAAGTGGAACCCCACGAGTACGACGCCTTCCTGGACATCATCCTCAAGGGCAAATTTTTCATGGCCCAGGCGGCCGCCAGGGCCATGCTCAAGCGCGGTGGCGGGGCGATTGTCCAGACCGGCTCGCTGTGGGCCATCCAGGCCATCGGGGCTACCCCGTCGGCGGCCTATTCCGCCGCTAACGCGGGTGTCCACGCGCTGACTCGCAACCTGGCCCTGGAACTGGCGAGCGCCAACATCCGCATCAATACCGTGGCCCCCGCAGTGGTCGAGACGCCGGTCTACGGCACCTTCATGGACGCTGATCAGGTCAAGGCGGTACTGCCGACCTTCAATGCTTTCCATCCGCTGGGCCGTAATGGCCAGCCAGCCGATGTGGCCGAGGCGATCCTGTTCCTCGCCTCGCAGGAAGCTTCGTGGATTACCGGCACCGTGCTGCCGGTCGATGGCGGCGTGACTGCCGGCCGCAACTGAAACAGGAGTCGTTAGGAATGATGAACTGGAACGAGTATTTCGCCGGGTTGATGAACAACGTCGGTGAGTTTGCCAGGCTTGCCCCGGAAACCATGCGGGGCATGAGCGCACTGGGCAGTGCACCGGCCCGACACCTGGACCCGAAGATCCATGAGTTGATCGCGCTGTCGGTGGCGATCACTACCCGCTGCGACGGTTGCATCGCCTCTCACGTGCAAGCAGCACTCAAGCATGGGGCAACCCGTGAAGAAATTGCCGAGGCCTTGGGCGTTGCCATCTCGCTCAACGCCGGCGCGGCACTGACCTACACCGCACGGGTGTTCGACGCGGTGTCGGCGTTCGAGAAACACTGAAGCGGCGATGGGCGCCAATGGCGCCCTTCATCGCATTCCGAGGATCACCCATGACGACACAAAAGATTGCCATCGTTGGCGCCGGTCTGGCGGGTGTCTACGCCGCCTACCGTCTGCATGGCCTTGGCCTGGAATTCGAGCTGTTCGAAGCCCGCGATCGGCTGGGCGGAAGAATTCTCTCGACCGCCACTGGCGGCTTCGACCTCGGTCCGACCTGGTTCTGGCCGGACTGCCAGCCGCGCATGCACGCCCTGGTGGCCGAGCTGGGATTGCCCGTGTTCCAGCAATACGAGCAAGGCGATGCATTGATAGAGCGCTGGGCCACCGAGCGAGTCCGCCGCGAAGGCTACCGCTCAGGCAACGTGTCCATGCGCATCCAGGGCGGAACGGCTCGCCTGGTGCAGGCGCTTGCCGCTTCATTGCCCAAGACACGCGTCCATCTGGCGGCTGTGGTGACGGGTGTAGCAAGGGTTGATGAACGCGTGCACCTGTCATTCTCCGACAAGCGTATCCATACCGCCGATTACACCCATCTCTGGCTGGCGCTGCCGCCTCGCCTGGGAAAAAACCTGCGCATGGTGCCCGCCCTGTCCGGGCAGGAAATGCAGCAGATGGCCAATGTCCCGACCTGGATGGCTTCCCACGCCAAGTACGTTGCGCGCTACGCCAAACCGTTTTGGCGGGAGCAAGGGCTGTCCGGTGATGCATTCAGCGGGGTGGGGCCGCTGGCTGAAATCCACGATGCCGGCACCGACCAGGGCGCTGCGCTGTTCGGTTTTTTGGGCATGGACGCAGCGCGGCGTAACGGTGTGGGCGCGTCGGCATTGAAAGCGCTATGCCGAGAGCAACTGGTACGCCTGTTTGGCGAAGAGGCGGCCGACCCGCTCGAGGACTTCTTCCATGACTGGGCAGCCGATCCATTCACCGCCACGCCGGACGATCAGGTTTCGCCGGGCTGGCACGGTCGACACGAGCTGCAATGTGCCCCCGACGCACCGTGGAGCGAGGCTCTGCGCTGGATCGGCAGCGAGGCCGGTGGCGAGCAGGGCGGCTACATGGAGGGTGCGCTGGCGGCCGTCGACAAGGCATTGGATGAGGTGACGGGAGAGACAGGTGTCCGGCGACTTGGATCGCCTCACTGTTGATCCTGCGTCTCGCCGTGGCGAGGGCGCTTGCTCGCGCCGGGTTGTGAAGCCACCCTGAAAGCCATCCGCCAGATCCCGCGACGTGATAGGGTGCGCGGCTGTACACCCGGCGAGAGCAAGCGCCTTCGCCATGAGGATCGGCCGGTCAGTTGGCTGGCAATGATTTCCCGGAGCGCGAGCTGGTCCATGGCGGATAACCCTTACACCCTGTACAAACGCTTCCAGACCCCCGATCCGGCGCTTGGCCCACGGGAGCAGGCGCCGATGCTTGCCCAGGAGCAGGCGTGGTCGCGTGTGCATGCCTCTGGGCATCGCTTCAGCTGGATCGAGGTGTTGATGGCGCCGTTGTGCCTGGGGCCGTTTGTGGCGGGGTTGGGGGTGTTGCTCGGGCTGTGGCTCTATCAGTCACTGCTGGCGCCTGAACTGGATATCGACCGGGCCATCGGTGACTGGCATGGCTGGCTTGCGCTCGCAGCAGGACTGTTCATGGCTGCCTGGGTATTGCACAACTTTTGGCGCGACAGCCGCGATCCCACGCGGCGCTACTGGCAGACCATGCCGGATCGAGGCGTGGTCGAGCTTGAGCACCACACGCTGGTTTCTGGCATCAGCCTGTGGTCCAACGACTATGATCCCGACTGCAACACGCTGATGCAATGGACCCACGGCAAGCTCGAATGCGTGCACGACAGCGGCGTCGTGCAATGGGTCGTGGCCCGGACCGAGGCCGGTCACTGGCTGGTTCTCAAGGAGCAGTACCCGGGCAACTTCAGCTATGCAAGGGTCGGCACAAAACCGGCGCCTGACCGGCAGATGCACCCTTGCCAGCAAGTAGCGATCGCTTTTGCGCCCGGCACCCAGCTGTGCCTGGGGCGACGATTCAGTGGCGCGCCACTGCCGTTGCTGGACACGGCGTATTGGCTGTCTGCCGATGAGCTCAAGCGCCTGGCTGACGCCGCCCATCATTGGCTTTTTTTCCCGCCGAACCGCTACGGCGTGGTCGATGCCGAGGAGGCCGGGTGGGTGCAGCGTCTGGTGAAGAAAGCGCAGGACAGTGTTGCCGCGACGCCGTCTTCGGTTCCTGGCGAAACCTGAACACCGGCGGCGGGCGCTATAACCACGTGTTCACCACCCGCCGATCCAGCTCCTCCCAATCGGCCATGCCCAATACCCGCGTGGTGTTCAAGCCGCGCAGATAACCGCGCAACTGATGGGCGGTGGCGCGCACCAGCTCCGGGTCGGCCGGCTCTTTGTCCAGCAGGATCGTTTCGTACTGGACCAGGTAGTCGCTCACCCGGTCACGGAAA
This sequence comes from Pseudomonas chlororaphis, assembly GCA_001023535.1. Classification (NCBI taxonomy): domain Bacteria; kingdom Pseudomonadati; phylum Pseudomonadota; class Gammaproteobacteria; order Pseudomonadales; family Pseudomonadaceae; genus Pseudomonas; species Pseudomonas chlororaphis. The sequence goes on along the minus strand of CP011020.1, from coordinate 46,583 downwards.
TCCGGCAGTACAGCATCGCGGATCAGGTCAAACGTTCTCATGGACGGCCCTCATCGGTTTTTTTTCAGTGTTATTCGGTGCGCAGGGCACAGTGCGTTGCGCAACTATTGTTAGAAGTAATAGTGACCATCATCAAACGCAAGTTCTGCTTTGACGGCAATCATTGGAAAATCAGCGCCATCGAACACGCCGTCCACTTTTATTTTCAGGATTACACCGATGCGCCGTTTATTTTTACTGTCCATGGCGTTCGCCGCGTCGTTGCTCGCCGGGTGCGCCTCCGTCCCGAATGACCCGACCCTGACCCTGCAAACCAGCAAGACGCCAGCCCAATACGCCGAATGCGTCGTGCCCAAATTGCAGGACAGCGCGTTGAATCCACTGGTGTCGCAGACCCAGCGCAGCTACCGGATCGTGGTGCCGAGCAAAGTGTCGGCCGACAACGTGCTTGAAGCCTACAAGGCTGGAAACGGCGGCAAGGTGTTCATCTACGAGCGCCACTTGTTGGCCTCGAACCTGCTGCCGTCGAGTTTTGAACGCGCCGCGCAGGATTGCATCTGAGTCACAGAATCGCTCCACCGTGCTCCTTTGGTTGGCCGCAACCAACCAATTCCCTTGCCCCGCACCCTATTGGGCTGCGGGGCTTTTTTTTGGTTCATCACGGATTGCCGGGAAAGACGCTCTTGATCTTCATGAAAAAGAATTCGCTATCCCGGTAACCGTACGCCATCCGCTTGATGACCTTTATTCGATTGTTTATTCCTTCCAACTGACCGGTGTGCATCGGCCAGCGAACCCGGCTCACGATGCCCCGCCAGTAACCCTTTAGCCGTTTGGCGAACTGGATCAGAGCCGGTATTTCGCTTTCATGCGCATGACGCAGCCATTGCTTCCAGGCCGCTCGCCAACCCCAGGCAGTACTCGGCGTCCAGAGTGTTTTGAGTTCAGCCTTCATCAAATAGACCGTCATCAACGCTTGGTTGGCCGCCAGCAGATCCTCCAGGCGGACCTGTTGCTCCGGTGTTTTCAAGTTCTGCGGATTGCGCAGCAACAGCCATCGCGCCTGCTTGATGACCTTGCGGGCAGGCTTGTCGTGACGCAACCGGTTAGCCTCGTCGACGCGGACCCGATCAATCACCTCTCGGCCATATTTGGCCACCACATGGAAAAGGTCGTAGACCACTCGCGCGTTGGGACAGTGCTGGCGAACCTCCAGGTCAAAAGCGGTGTTCATGTCCATCGCCACCGCTTCGATGCGAGCACAACCCTCGGGTCCCAGTTCTTCGAAGAAAGGCCTGACCGCCGCTCGGCTGCGGCCTTCACCGATCCACAGCACGCGTCGTGTGTCCGCATCCAGGACCACGCTGGCGTAACGATGACCTTTGAACAGGGCGAACTCGTCCATCACCAGGCGTCGCGGTTGCGCCTTTGGCAAAACGCTCAACGCCGCTTGCAAGGCTCGACGCTCCAGCAACCGAACGGTGTCCCAATGCAGCCCGAACAGTTGAGCCACGTGCAGTGTGGGGAGGCGTTCGCAGGCCTGAATGACCGCCTCGGCCAAACGGCGCGTCATGCGGGCATAGCGGTCCAGCCAACTGACGGCCTCCATGCGTTTACCGCAGTCACGACAGCCCACCCGCCTGAGCAACACGCTCAGGCGTACCGCACGACCGAGAATCGGCAGGTCACGAACGGTACGCTCGCAATACTCATGAGTGGTTGAACAGGGTTTCTGGCACCCGCCGCAGGATGGGAATCGGGTGGGATGGGGAATCAGATCGATTTGTAGATCGTCGCCATCAGGCTTGATCGTGACGACAGAAAAGCCCTCCCAAAAAGGAAGGAAAGTATTAATATCGCGCATAAGAACGCCGGTTTGTTAGATGTGTTTGCTCGCACGAACATCATCAATCAAATCGGCGTTCTTGTTTCTGTGTTTCCCGGGATTCCGTGAAGAACCAAAAAAAAGGGGAGCCCATGCCCCCCCGAGGTTAAAACGCTGGATCGAGGCTGTTAACTCAGCCTTCGATCTCGATCAGGATCTCGCCCGGATTGACCCGGTCGCCCTTGGCCACATGAATGGCGGTGACCTTGCCGGCGATGGCCGCCTGCACTTCGGTTTCCATTTTCATGGCTTCGGTGATCAGTACGGCTTGACCGGCCTTGACCACATCACCTTCCTTGACCAGCACATCGACGATGTTGCCCGGCATGGTGGTGCTGACGTGGCCTGGCGCGGTGGCTTGATTGCGCTTGCTGCCGCCACCGCCGACAAACTCGTTGAGCGGTTCGAACACCACTTCTTCCGGCATGCCGTCGATGGACAGGTAGAAGTGGCGCTTGCCTTCGGCCTTCACGCCGACACCGGTGATGTCCACACGGTAGGTTTCGCCGTGGACGTCGATGACGAACTCGGTCGGTACGCCTTCGCCGCCGACCGAGCCCACGCTGCCCGCTTCAGGAATGGGCAGCAGGACCTCGGGCGTCAGGCTGCCGGCTTCGCGCTCTTCGAGGAACTTGCGGCCGATGTCCGGGAACATGGCGTAGGTCAGCACGTCTTCTTCGGACTTGGCCAGCGCGCCGATCTCGCCCCGCAGCTTGGTCATTTCCGGCTTGAGCAGGTCGGCCGGGCGCACATCGATCACGTCTTCGCTGCCGATGGCCTGGCGGCGCAACTTCTCGTTCACCGCCCCCGGTGCCTTGCCGTAGCCGCCCTGCAGGTACAGCTTCACTTCGTTGGTGATGGTCTTGTAGCGCTCACCGGCCAACACGTTGAAGAACGCCTGGGTACCGACGATCTGCGAGGTCGGGGTCACCAGCGGCGGGAAGCCAAGGTCTTCACGCACCCGCGGGATCTCTGCCAGCACTTCGTTCATACGGTTCAGCGCGCCTTGCTCTTTCAACTGGTTGGCCAGGTTGGAAATCATCCCGCCCGGCACCTGGTTGACCTGCACGCGAGTGTCCACGGCGGTGAACTCGCTTTCGAACTGGTGGTACTTCTTGCGCACGGCGTAGAAGTACAGACCGATCTCCTGCAACAGCTCCAGGTCCAGGCCGGTGTCGAATTCGCTGCCCTTAAGGGCCGCGACCATCGATTCGGTGCCCGGATGGCTGGTGCCCCAGGCGAAGCTGGAGATCGCGGTGTCGATATGGTCGGCGCCGTTTTCCACCGCCTTGAGCTGGCACATCGCGGCCAGGCCGGCGGTGTCGTGGGAGTGGATGAACACCGGCAGCGACTGCTCGCTCTTGAGCGCCTTGACCAGCTCGCCGGTGGCGAACGGGGTCAGCAGACCGGCCATGTCCTTGATCGCCACCGAGTCGCAACCCATGGCTTCCATTTGCTTGGCCTGGGCTACGAAGGCCTCGATGGTGTGCACCGGGCTGGTGGTGTAGGCGATGGTGCCCTGGGCGTGCTTGCCAGCGGCTTTCACCGCCTCGATGGCCACCCGCAGGTTACGCACGTCGTTCATCGCGTCGAAAATGCGGAACACATCGATGCCGTTGACGGCGGCCTTGGCAACGAACGCCTTGACCACGTCATCGCTGTAATGGCGGTAACCCAGCAGGTTCTGGCCGCGCAGCAGCATTTGCAGGCGGGTGTTGGGCAAGGCCGCGCGCAATTGGCGCAGGCGCTCCCACGGGTCTTCCTTGAGGAAGCGTACGCAGGCGTCGAAGGTGGCACCGCCCCAGACTTCCAGCGACCAATAGCCGACTTTGTCGAGCTTGTCGCAGATCGGCAGCATGTCTTCGGTGCGCATGCGGGTGGCAAGCAGCGATTGGTGAGCGTCGCGCAGGATTGTGTCGGTAACGTGGATCTTCTTGGACATTGTCATGATTCCTTACAGGCCTGCGTGGGCGGCAATGGCGGCGGCGATGGCCAGGGCCAGCTCTTCGGGTTTGCGCTTGATCGAGTAGTTGGTCAGTTCAGGATGGCTTTCGACGAAGCTGGTATTGAACTGGCCGCTGCGGAATTCCGGATTGCGCAGGATCTCCTGGTAGTACGCCGCGGTGGTCTTGACCCCCTGCAGACGCATGTCATCCAGGGCCCGCAGGCCTCGGTCCATCGCTTCTTCCCAGGTCAATGCCCAGACCACCAGTTTCAGGCACATCGAATCGTAGAACGGCGGAATGGTGTAGCCGGTGTAGATCGCCGTGTCGGTGCGCACGCCGGGGCCGCCGGGGGCGTAGTAACGAGTGATCTTGCCGAAGCTGGGCAGGAAGTTGTTCTTCGGGTCCTCGGCATTGATGCGAAACTGCAACGCAAAGCCGCGGTGCTGGATGTCTTCCTGCTTGACCGACAGCGGCAACCCGGACGCGATGCGGATCTGCTCGCGCACGATGTCGATGCCGGTGATCTCTTCGGTGATGGTGTGTTCGACCTGCACCCGGGTGTTCATCTCCATGAAGTACACCTCGCCCTCGGCGAGCAGGAACTCCACGGTGCCGGCATTCTCGTAGCCTACGGCCTTGGCGGCGCGTACCGACAGGTCGCCGATGTAGGCGCGCTGCTCGGGGGTCAGTTGCGGGCTCGGGGCGATTTCGATCAGCTTCTGGTTGCGGCGCTGGATCGAGCAGTCACGCTCGAACAGGTGCACCACGTTGCCGAAGCTGTCACCGAGGATCTGCGCCTCGATGTGCTTGGGGTTGACGATGCACTTTTCCAGGAACACTTCCGCCGATCCGAACGCCTTGGTGGCTTCGGAGATCACCCGCGGGAACGCCTGTTCGAGTTCTTCGCGGCTGTTGCAACGACGGATACCGCGCCCGCCGCCACCGGACGTGGCCTTGAGCATCACCGGGTAACCGATGCGGTCTCCTTCGCTGAGCGCTTCCTCGATGCCCGACACGTTGCCTTCGGTGCCTGGCGTGACCGGCACACCGGCCTTGATCATGCTGCGGCGCGCTTCGGTCTTGTCGCCCATGCGGCGAATGACTTCCGCCGCCGGGCCGATGAATTTGATTCCGCGTTCGGCGCAGATGTCTGCCAGTTCGGCGTTTTCCGAGAGAAAACCGTAGCCGGGGTGCAGCGCATCGCAGCCGGTTTCCACCGCCAGGTTCACCAACTTGCGCGGGTTGAGGTAACCGGCCAGCGGATCGGCGCCGATGCTGTGGGCCTCGTCCGCACGCTTGACGTGCAACGCATGGCGGTCTGCGTCGGAGTAGACCGCGACCGAGCGAATGCCCATCTCGGCGCAAGCGCGCACGATTCGGACGGCAATCTCACCACGGTTGGCGATCAGGATCTTTGTTATCAATTGGAGGTTCCCTTGAGCCGGTGATACCACGGCCTGGGTCCCAGGCCGACGCGTGACCAGATGTAACAATTGGTCGCAGCTCCACACTAGTCCCGGGCGTTGATTAACAAAAATGAATATTTATTGGGTCACGCATAAGTAAAGACTTATAGTTGCACTATCCGCCTTGCCCCCGAGTATTTAGAAAATGCGTAAGTCATTGATGCGTATGACATTGCGTCAGTTGCAGATTTTCAATGAGGTGTGCGACCTGAGGTCCTACAGCCGGGCTGCCGACGAAATGTCTCTCACACAACCGGCCGTTAGCCTACAGATTCGATCCCTGGAAGAGCTGATCGGCCAGCCGTTGTTCGAGTACGTCGGCAAAAAACTCTACATGACCGAAGCCGCCGAAGCCTTGCAACGCGCCAGCCGGGACATCTTCGGGCGCCTGGAAAACCTCGACATGCAGCTGTCGGACATGCAGGGGTCGCTGCAAGGCCAGTTGAAGCTGGCGGTGGAGTCCAGCGCCAAATACTTCGTCCCGCACCTGTTCGCCGCGTTCAAGCGCCAGCACCCGGAGGTCAACCTGAGCCTCACGGTGGTCAATCGCGGCCAGGTCATCCGACGGCTTTCGGACAACCGCGACGACGTGGTGATCATGTCCATGGTGCCCCAGGACATGGGCCTGGAGTTCCTGCCGTTCCTCAACAACCCGATTGTCGCCGTCGCGCCCCCGGACCATCCGCTGTGCCACATGGGCCCCCTGCGCCTGCAGGACCTGGAGCCCTATACGCTGCTGCTGCGCGAGCCGGGCTCAGGCACGCGGCTGGCTTGCGAGGAATACTTCAAGGAAAAGCGGGTGCATTTCACCCAGACGCTGGAGGTCGCTTCGGCCGAGGCTCAGCGCGAATGCGTGGTGGCCGGGCTGGGCGTGGCGCTGTTGACGCGCCACGCCGTGAGCCGGGAACTGTCGTCCGGCGCACTCGTCGAGCTGCCGGTGGAGGAACTGCCGCTGTACCGCAGCTGGTGCCTGGTGCAGGCCCGGGCTAAACGCCTGTCACCCGTGGCGCACGCCTTCCTGGCGTTCGTGCGCGGCGAACGCGCTCAGATCAGCGCCCTGGTTGAGCGTTTCGACGGGAAGCCGCCGGCGTTGCCTGCCAGTAATTGAATTCTGCGGCGTCAGGGAATTCGCTGATTTCAGCCAGGAGCTGGCGCTGTTCGTAGCGGTCTTCGATCGCACGACGAAACGCCATGCGGCGCTGGTCTTCTTGCTGACGACGGGTTTTGACGGCGCTGCGTTCTTCGTAGGACTGGGTCATATCGAGACTCCCAAGACGTATACGGGAGCTTTACGATGCAGGCACGGGATGACCGTTTGGCGGCGCGTGGATGACAGAACAATGAATTCGGAGCGACCACCGCCCTGTGGTGAGCACGCCTGCGCCTGGCCACAGAAGCTTCGGCCCTCAGAACTCAGTCATCCAGCGCCTTCACCGACTTGGGCGACAAACGCAGGCTGCGCAAACTGCGCTTCACGCTCTTGAGATGGTTGACCAGGCTCGGCCCGCGGGCCATGGCAACGCCCATCGCCAACACGTCGATCACCACCAGGTGGGCGATGCGCGAGGTCAACGGGGTGTAGATTTCGGTGTCTTCGTGCACGTCGATTGCCAGGTTCACCGTGGAGAGTTCCGCCAGGGGCGTCTGGCTCGGGCACAAGGTGATCAGCGAAGCGCCGCTCTCGCGCACCAGGTTGGCGGTGATCAGCAAGTCCTTGGAGCGTCCCGACTGCGAGATGCAGATAGCAACGTCGGTGGGTTTCAAGGTCACGGCCGACATCGCCTGCATGTGCGGATCGGAATAGGCCGCCGCCGTCAGCAGCAGCCGGAAAAACTTGTGCTGGGCATCGGCGGCCACCGCGCCTGACGCGCCGAAGCCATAAAACTCCACGCGCTGGGCCTGGGACATCGCCGTGACGGCTTTCTGCAAGGCCACAGGGTCGAGCTTCTCGCGCACCTCCATCAAGGTGTGGAGGGTGGTGTCGAAGATTTTCAGGCTGTAGTCGGCGACCGAATCGTCTTCGTGGATCGCAAACTGGCCGAAGCTGGCACCGGCCGCGAGGCTTTGCGCCAGCTTCAGTTTCAGGTCCTGGAACCCCGAGCAGCCGATGGCCCGGCAGAAGCGCACGATGGTCGGTTCGCTGATGCCTACGCTGTGGGCAAGGTCTGCCATGGAGCTGTGCATGACGGCCGCAGGGTCGAGCAGCACGTGATCGGCGACCTTCAGCTCCGATTTGCGCAGCAGGTGGCGTGACTGGGCGATGTGTTGCAACAGGTTCAAAGGGCTGGACTCTTGTTATTGGCAGGTGCCGGGATGTAGCAAGCTTGTAGTTATACTACAAGAATTGGCTTTTTGCCTGCCCTAAACGTAACTGAATCACCGCGCTGCGCCTTTGTTTTAGCCGAAGATCCCTGATGTAGCCACCTGCGCGTGGCGCCGCGCGATCGCCTGGCGGCGGTTCCGCCCGTCCCTGCGCTGCCGACCGTCGCTCACGCGGTTAACGGTCAACTGTCTAGTTGCAAGTTACTGTATTGGCCTGGAAGTTTACTGCGTCGATTAAAGCCCGAATAAATCAACTTACAAATGAAACAGCCTGGGTGATTTCTCATTCTTGGTCGGATGGTTATATTGAGTCCGCAGGAAGCCAATACATTCTCAAAGGAGTGACACCATGAACATTAAAACCAAAGACTGGACCGCACACATCAACCGCACGCCCGGCGACGCTTTCTTCCGTACCAACGGCACCGTTACCGTGCCCCACGCCGGCGTTACACCGAAGCTGGAGCGCAGCCAGGTACAAGACAAATCCTTCGACCTGCGCCTGGAGTTGAAACTTGAAACTTCTGACGGCATGCATTTGCAAGTCATTACCGACAAACCTGTCGAATATAAAGTCAGTGGCAATTCCAATGTAACCGGCGTCAGTATTTTCTACGAAGGCGAATTATTGCACCATATCGATAACGTTCTGATTACCGATTAAAAAAAAGCGCTTCCTGACTTCCCACCAACTTAATAAAGGGTTGGTGGGAAGTTTCCCGTACAATCAGTGCTGAGCCCTCAACAAGTCCCCAAGCCCTTGCGCCTCGATCGGCTGGCTGATCAGGTAGCCCTGCACCTCATCGCACTGCTCGTTCCTGAGAAACGCCAACTGATCTTCCCGCTCCACGCCTTCGGCCACTACCTTCAACGACAAGCCATGTGCCATGGCGATGATTGCCCGGGTGATCGCCGCATCCTCACTGCCCTCCCCCAACCCGCGAATGAAGGCCTGATCGATCTTCACGTAGTCCACGGGAATCCGCTTGAGATAGCTTAAGGACGAATAGCCCGTGCCAAAGTCGTCGATCGCCAGCGTCACGCCCAGGTCGCGCAGTTGCTGGAACGTAGCGATGATATGTTCGACGCTGTCGAGCAATTGGCTCTCGGTCAGTTCCAGCTCCAGATACCGAGGCTCCAGCCCGGTTTCCTCCAGCACCTGCCGTACCAGGCTGACCAACTTGCCCTGGCGCAACTGATGCACCGACAGGTTGACCGATACCCTGATCGGCGCGAGCCCCTGGCGCTGCCATTCACACGCCTGCCAGCACGCCTGGCGCAACACGAACTCGCCAATCGGCCCGATCAGCCCGGTTTCCTCGGCCAGCCCGATGAAGTCGCCCGGCGGGACCCGCCCCATGGCTGGATGGTCCCAGCGCACCAACGCCTCCGCGGCATTCAGGCGGCCGGTGGCCAGGCACAATTTGGGTTGATAGAAGACCTTCAGTTGCTGCTCTTCAAGGGCCTTGCGCAGCTGGTTCTCCAACTGCAGGCGCTCCAGGGTGCTGGCCTGGAGGCTGTCGGTGTAGAACTGGAAGTTGTTGCCGCCCAAGTGCTTGGCATGTTGCATGGCCATGTTCGCCTGGCTGACCAGTGCGGAGACTTCCCGCGCATTGTCGGGCAGCAGGCTGATGCCAATGGACGCGCTGACCACCAGCTCATGGCCTTCGATGGTCAGCGGCAAGCGCAACTTGGCCGACAGCCGCGTGGCGACCCGCGCCAGGCTGGAGAGATTGCCATAGGCATCGAACAGTACGCCGAACTCATCGCCGGACAAGCGGGCAATGGTGTCGGCCTCGGGCAGCGCATTGATCAGGCGACGGGCCATTTTCTGCAGCAACTGGTCGGCGATGTCGTGACCCAGGCTGTCGTTGAGCAATTTGAAGCGGTCCAGATCGATGTGCAGCAGCGCCAGGCTGCGCCGTCCACCCTGGCGTACCCGCTGATGCGCTTCCTGCAAGCGTTCGCGAAACAGTGAACGGTTCGCCAGCCCGGTCAATTCGTCGTAGTGAGTCAGGTAGCGCATCCGCTCTTCGGATTCGCGCCGCGCTGAAAGATCGGCAAAGAAGCCGACGATATGGCTGACATTGCCCCGGGCATCACGCACCACGTTCAGGTGCAGCCACTGCGGATACAGCTCGCCGTTGGCCCGCGCTTCCACCAGTTCGCCCTGCCAGGTGCCATGTTGCTTGAGCGACTGGCGGATGACCGGGTAGTGCCGGCGTGCGTCGCGACTGCATGGCAGATCCACCACATTGCGGCCGAGTATGTCGTCGATGCTGAAGCCGGTCACCCGGGTGAAGGCCTGGTTCGCGGCCAGCAGCACGAAGCCCGGATCGAAAATCACGATGCCTTCGCTGGCGGCCTCGAACACCGTGGCCGCCAGTTGCCGCTGTTGCTCCTGCTCCTTGGTAGCGCTGATGTTTCGCCGCGTGCCGACCATGCGCAACACCCGACCGCCAGCGCTGCGCTCCACGGCCCGGCCACGGTCTTCGATCCAGACCCAGTGACCGTCGCCGTGACGCACGCGGTACTCGATCTGGTAATCCTCGCTGCGGCCCTTGAGGTGCTCGACGAGGGCCCGCTTGAGGGCCGGCAGGTCCTGGGGATGCAAGCGCGGGGTGAGATGGCTGAGCATTGCCGTGACGTACTCGGGCTCCAGGCCGAACAATTCCTTGAGCTGGGTGTGGTGGACTTCGTCGGTTTGCAGATTCCAGTCCCACAACCCCAGCTCACTGGCCTTGAGCGCGAGGGCCAGGCGCGCCTCGCTCTTGCTCAGGGCCTGGCTGGCCAGCTCCAGCTCGTGGCTGCGTTGCGCGACCCGTGCCTCCAGGCCAACCTGGGCGGCCCGCAATTTGTCTTCCGCCGTGCGACGTTGCTCGACCTCGCGGGCCAGTGCCTCGTTGAGCTGCCCGCCGCGGGCTTGCGCCTGTTGCAAGTGTTCGATCAGCGCCTGGTTCTGGAACCGCCGCAGCAGGCCGTTCTGGATCAGCCGATTGACCTGCCAGGCCACGACACTCAGCGAAACCAGCACCACCAGTCCAAGCCAACCCCAGCCGTGCTGCTGCTCATCACCGCCCCAGAAGAGATAGCCGATGGCCGGCAACAGGCACGGCAGGGTAAATGACAGGAAGGCTGGAAGGCTCACGGCATAGGCGACACTGGCCGAGAGCGTGGCGGCGCCGATCAGGCCGAATACCCAGGCCTGCTGCTGGAAGCTGTCGGCCGGCACCAACGCGATGCCAGCACCGGCCAGGGTCAGGCCGGTCATCGCCGAGCCCAGCAGGAACATGCGCAACCAGATCGGGTGTGCCTGGCGGCTGGGTATCGCCGAGTCGAACGCGGCGACCTGGATCACCCGCAACGCGACCAGCGACAGCAACCAGACCAGCCAGACGCTGACCAGGAAATAGCGCCGGGGCTCCCACAGCAGCGCGGCGCAGACCAGGCCATTGATCAACATGAACAGCGTAGGCAGCAGCGAGCCCTGGTACAGCAACCGTGTACGCTCTACCGCCATCTCCGTGGCGTACTGCTTGCGAATGACCCGCGGCTCCACACAAGGGCCCGCCAGATCGGAATTAAGGGTCATAGGCACTGTTCTTGTTCTTATTCAGAGGGCACGGAGAACCCGAAAACGAGCACCGAGCATACACAAGCCCGAGGCCATCCCACACTGCTCCAGCTCATAAAAATACGGAAAATACTCGCCTGTTCCTCACCCCGCGGCCTCTGCAAGCGAGCACTGACAACGGCTGCAGCCCATGACCAACCGGTCATCCTCAAACGATCTTTCATCGGCTCAGGCGAAGCGGAGTTTGCCCGGGGTGGCGCCGCACCCTAGAATGCCCCGATGCGCGATGATCTCTCCCTTCTGCTGAATTCCCTCAACGATGCCCAACGCCAGGCCGTAGCCGCCTCCGTGGGTCGTCAGTTGGTCCTGGCCGGTGCTGGCTCCGGTAAAACCCGAGTGCTGGTGCACCGTATCGCCTGGTTGATCCAGGTCGAGAACGCCTCGCCTCATTCGATCCTGTCGGTGACCTTTACCAACAAGGCCGCGGCCGAGATGCGGCATCGCATCGAGCAGTTGATGGGCATCAACCCCGCCGGCATGTGGGTCGGTACCTTCCACGGCCTGGCGCACCGCTTGCTGCGGGCCCATTGGCAGGAAGCCGGCCTGAGCCAGACCTTCCAGATCCTGGACAGTGACGACCAGCAACGCCTGGTCAAACGCGTGATCCGCGAACTGGGCCTGGACGAGCAGCGCTGGCCGGCCCGCCAGGCCCAGTGGTTCATCAACGGCCAGAAGGACGAAGGCCTGCGCCCGCAACACATCCAGGCCAGCGGCGACCTGTTCCTGGCGACCATGCGCAGCATCTACGAAGCCTACGAGGCGGCCTGCCAGCGCGCCGGGGTCATCGACTTCTCCGAGCTGCTGCTGCGGGCGCTGGACCTGTGGCGTGATCATCCCGGCCTGCTGGAGCACTACCAGAAGCGTTTCCGCCATGTGCTGGTGGACGAGTTCCAGGACACCAACGCCGTGCAATACGCGTGGTTGCGCCTGCTCGCCAAGGGTGGAGACAGCCTGATGGTGGTGGGCGACGACGACCAGTCCATCTACGGCTGGCGCGGTGCCAAGATCGAGAACATCCACCAGTACTCGGCGGACTTCCCGGACGCCGAAGTCATCCGCCTGGAACAGAACTACCGCTCCACCGCCGGTATCCTCAAGGCCGCCAACGCCCTGATCGCCAATAACACCGGGCGCCTGGGCAAGGAACTGTGGACCGACGGCGGCGAAGGCGAGGCCATCAACCTCTATGCCGCCTTCAACGAACACGATGAAGCCCGCTATGTGGTGGAAACCATCGAGAGCGCGTTGAAAACCGGGCTGGCGCGCAGCGACATCGCCATCCTGTACCGCTCCAACGCCCAGTCGCGGGTGCTGGAAGAGGCCTTGCTGCGCGAACGGATCCCGTACCGCATCTATGGCGGCCAGCGCTTCTTCGAACGCGCCGAAATCAAGAACGCCATGGCCTACCTGCGCCTGATCGAAGGCCGCGGCAACGACGCGGCCCTGGAGCGGGTGATCAACGTGCCGACGCGAGGCATTGGCGAAAAGACCGTCGAAGCGATTCGCGATCACGCACGCCACAGCCATGTGTCCATGTGGGAGGCCATGCGCCAGTTGGTGGCCAACAAGGGCGTCACCGGGCGCGCGGCCGGCGCACTGAAGGCGTTCATGGACCTGATCGAAGACCTTGCCGCCAAGTGCGTGGAGATGCCGCTGCACCTGATGACCCAGACCGTCATCGAACAGTCCGGCCTGATCGCCTACCACGAAGCGGAAAAAGGCGAGAAAGGCCAGGCTCGGGTGGAAAACCTTGAGGAACTGGTCAGCGCGGCACGCAACTTCGAGAACACCGAGGACGACGCGGAGCTATCACCCCTGGCGGCGTTCCTCGGGCATGCCTCCCTGGAAGCCGGCGACACCCAGGCCGACGAGCACGAAGACAGCATCCAGTTGATGACCCTGCACAGCGCCAAGGGCCTGGAATTCCCCTACGTGTTCCTGGTGGGCATGGAGGAAGGCTTGTTTCCCCACAAGATGAGCCTGGAAGAACCCGGACGCCTGGAAGAGGAACGGCGTCTTGCCTACGTCGGCATCACCCGGGCCATGCAGAACTTGGTCATGACCTATGCCGAGACCCGACGCTTGTATGGCAGCGAGACCTACAACAAGGTGTCGCGCTTCGTACGTGAAGTGCCCAAGGGCCTGATCCAGGAAGTGCGCCTGTCCAACAGCGTCAGCCGGCCGTTCGGCGGCCAGTCGCAAGGCACCAGCAGCCTGTTCGGTGGCAGCGATATCCCGGAAACCGGCTTCAGCCTCGGCCAGGCCGTACGGCATTCGGTGTTCGGCGATGGAGTGATCCTCAACTTCGAAGGCGCCGGCGCCCAGGCCCGGGTGCAGGTGAACTTCAGCGAAGGCAGCAAATGGCTGATGCTGGGGTATGCCAAGCTCGAAGCGATCTGAACCGGCCACAAAGCGGGTCTTTCCCTGTAGGAGCGAGCAGGCTCGTTCCTACAGCAAGGTTGCCTTCAGTTCTCCGACAGAACTTATGCATCTTTCCTACAGCCAAAAGCGAACAAGCCCTCTTGCGCGATTGAAGCTGAACCTCACCTGTCGCGCAAAAGCCCGAAACACTCTGCCGCTAGCCAGCACCACTTCACCTGTGCAACATGGCGCGTGTGCTATTCACAAATGGGAATGCCTTTATATGAAACGTTTTCTTAGCATCGCCATGGCGCTGTGCATTGGCCTGACGATGGCCATCGATGCCAACGCCGCCAAGCGCTTTGGCGGTGGTAAAAGCTCGGGGGCCGCTCCGACTCACCAAACCAGCCAGATGGCGCCTTCTTCGGCAGCCGGTTCCACGGCGGCCACCGCCGGTGCGGCCGGTGCCGCTGGCGCTGCCACCAAGGCCAGCGGCGCTTCGCGCTGGCTCGGCCCATTGGCCGGCATCGCCGCCGGTGGCCTGCTCGCCTCCATGTTCATGGGCGACGGCTTCCAGGGTATGCAGATCTTCGACATCCTGATCATGGCGGTCATCGCCTTCCTGGTGTTCCGCTTCATCGCCGCCCGCCGTCGCAAGCAGCAGGAGCAGTTCGCTCCGGCCGGCGCGCCGATGCAGCGTGAAGTGTTCAACCAGCAACCCGCTGGCGGTTCGATCTTCGGTGGTTCGGCAGCGCCCGTGGCGGCCCGTCCGGTCATCAACGCACCCGCCTGGTTCAACGAACAGCGTTTCGTCGAAGCTGCCCGCAGCCACTTCCAGGCCCTGCAGGAGCATTGGGACGCGAACGAAATGGACAAGATCGCCGAATTCGTGACCCCACAGCTGCTGGAGTTCCTCAAGCGCGAGCGTGCCGAGTTGGGTGACGGCTTCCAGTCCACTCACATCGACAATCTGCACGTGCAGTTGGACGGCGTCGATGATCGTGCCGACAAGACCATCGCCACCCTGACCTTCAGCGGCGTGTCGAAAAACTCCCGCTTCGACCAGGGCGAAGCGTTCAGCGAAAGCTGGAACATGGAACGTGCCCAGGGCGATGACCAGCCTTGGCTGGTAGCCGGTATCCGCCAGAACAGTTGAACCTTGGCGCGTTTTGCATGTTGAAATAAAAGAACCCCGGCCCCGGCCGGGGTTTTCTATTTCGCGGTTGCATCTATAGCGAGCTACTGTATAAACCGCTCCATACAAAACCGCGCCATCGAGAAAGAGGATCCCCGGACGTGGAAGAAATCATCGAACAATTGCGTGAAGCCAACGAACCCGTGCCGGTTCCGCTGGAGTTGCCCGACGAAGACCTGCTGGTAGAGATCGAAGAGCAGCTGTTCATCGATATCCCGTTCGTCTTCAGGGAGTTTTTGCTGACCGTCAGCGATGTCGTCTACGGCAGCCTGGAGCCGGTCACCGTTACCGACCCACAGTCACACACCTACCTGCCGGAAGTGGCTGCCAACGCCTGGGACGCCGGCGTCGACCGCAGCCTGATTCCGATCTGCCAGGATGGCGACGATTACTACTGCGTCGAAGAAGACGGCACCGTGGTGCTGTGGCAAGCCGAAGAAGAACTGATCGCCGAGGAAACCTGGGAATCGGTCTGGCACTGGGCCCGGGACGTCTGGCTGGAAAGCTGATCGACGCTCGCCGCGGCCAATCAATGCCCGGACGACTCCTTGTGATTGTCCAGGGTTTCGAGCAAGGCCACCTGCATCCGTGTGTGCAGGCGCACGAACCAGCGCCAGAGCAACGCGGCCACCGCGATGGCCACCACGGCGATCAGAACCAGTAGCTTGTTGGTCGGCAAAATGCTGGCCGACAAGGCTGCCAATAGCAGGAAAATCATCAGCAACGAAAGAATCGGGATCACTTCGGCGATCACCCGACGCACGCGCTGGGTGTGACGGCCGGCCATCTCCGGCTTCACGCCCAGCTCTGCCAACAGCATCGACAGCGCCTTGAGCTTGCGGTACGCGGCAATCAGGAACGGCAGCGACAACAGCAACGCCCCTCCCCAGATCAACGCTTTTTGCCAGCTTGGGTCACTGATCCAGGCTTGCAGGTAAGCCGACATGCCTTCGGCAAAATAACCACCCGAGACAAAGATCGCGATCACCAGCGCCAGATTGACGCCCACCTGGAGCAGAATCCGTCGGATCATCGAAGCCACCATCGCCCCCTCGCCTTGGGGCTGGATGCTGCGCAACCACTCACCGTACATCCCCAGTACCCGCGTCAGACGTTTCGGCATGACGGTCGCCAACCTTACGGACAGCGGGTCGGCGGCTCGGATCAGGTAAGGCGTCATCAGCGTGGTCAGGACCGAAACGGCGACCGCGACCGGATAGAGGAAATCGCTGGTGACCTGCAGGGTCATCCCCAACGAAGCGATGATGAAAGAAAATTCGCCGATCTGTGAAAGCCCCATCCCAACTCGCAACGAGGTACGCCCGTCGTTCCCGGCGATAAAGGCGCCGAGCCCGCAGGACAGCATCTTGCCCAGCACCACTGCGGCGGTGATCACGGCAATCGGCCAGGCGTACTGCAGCAATATGGCCGGATCGAGCATCAAGCCAATGGCCACAAAGAAAATCGCACTGAAGAGATCGCGCACCGGCTCTACCAGCCGCTCGATTTTCAGCAACTGCCGCGACTCGGCCATGATCGCGCCAATCAGGAAGGCCCCGAGCACCATGCTGTATTCCAGCTTCACCACCAGCAGGCAGAAGCCGAAACACAGGCCCAGCACGGTAATCAACAGCATCTCGTTGCTGTCGAACTTTGCCACATAGGCCAGCAGCCTCGGCACCAGCAGGATGCCGATCACCAGCGCGACAATCATGAACAACGACAACTTGCCGACCGTGGAAAACACCTCGCCAGAGCTCACCGTGCCGCTGACGGCAATACTCGAGAGCAAGGCAATGATGCCGATGCCCAGGATGTCCTCGACGATCAGGACGCCGAAGATCAGCTGGGCGAAACGTTCATTCTTCATCTTCAGGTCGTTGAGGGCCTTGACGATGATGGTCGTCGAGGAAATGGCCAGGATCGCGCCCAGGAACAGCGAGTCCATGGTGCTCCAGTCAAACCAGCGCCCTATTTCGTAGCCGATCCAGATCATCAGTACAATTTCGAGGAATGCCGCGATGAACGCGGTAGCCCCAACCTTGAACAGCTTGCGCAGGCTGAACTCCAGGCCCAGGCAAAACATGAGGAAGATCACCCCCAGCTCGGCCAGGGTCTTGATCGTGTCTTCGTCGTGGATGAAGCCGAATGGCGGCGTGTGCGGGCCGATGATGAAACCGGCGACGATGTAGCCCAGCACTACCGGTTGCTTGAAACGGTGGAAGAGTACAGTCACCACCCCCGCTACCATCATGATGATCGCCAGATCCTGGATAAAACTGATGGCATGCATGGCGCGGCTCCCTGTTCCCGATGACCCAACGCAGGGCTGGATAAGTCCGTTTCAGTTGTAGGAAATGCCCTCACATGGGCTTTTTGAAGGGTAACACCGCGACTTCCGACAAAAAGACGGTGCAATATAAGGAAACAGATCCATCGGCGCGTGACGGCAAACACAGGCCCAGCGTCCCGATATCGGTGGTATGCAAAGTGTGTCGCCTGCAGCCTCCCCATGAGCGCCCGTAGAGGTGCCTTCCTACATCGCTGCCTTGAACCGTGAGTACGTTATGGAACCCGGAAACGCCCAACTGTCGATGACGGTGTTGATGACCCCCGATATGGCCAACTTCTCTGGCAATGTCCATGGCGGTACCCTGCTCAAATACCTCGACGAAGTCGCCTACGCCTGTGCCAGCCGCTACGCCGGGCGCTACGTGGTGACGTTGTCGGTTGACCAGGTGATTTTCCGTGAGCCGATTCATGTCGGCGAGCTGGTGACCTTCCTCGCGTCGGTGAACTACACCGGTAACACGTCGATGGAAGTCGGCATCAAGGTCGTGACCGAGAACATTCGTGAACGCTCGGTGCGCCATACCAACAGCTGCTTCTTCACCATGGTCGCGGTGGACGATCAGCGCAAACCCGCTGCCGTCCCGCCACTGCAACCGCAGAACAGCGAGGAGAAGCGCCGCTTCGAACAGGCCAAGCAACGTCGCCAGATCCGCCAGGAACTGGAAAAACGTTATCAGGAGATCAAGGCCGACGGGCCGTAACGGCGCCGCAGAGAAGATGGGAGCGGGCTTGTCCGCTCCCACAAAGCACGCAGCAGCCTGGGGGGTGATCAGAGGCTGATCGGCACCGCCTCGAAGCGCACACGCGGATGGGCGATGCGGTCCTGGGCGCGAACCAGCTCCAGCTCGTAACTGGCGCATGCCTGGGTTTCCAGCAGCACCTCATGAACAGCGGCGGCGGTGAATTCGAAGGCCGCCACCAGGCTGTCCCCCAACAGTATTCGCGCCAGGAACAGCCCCGACGTCAGGTCACCCACGCCCACCGGCTGACGCGGGAAAGCCAGTAGCGGCCGGCGCAGGTGCCAACTGCCATCGGCGGTCACCAGCAGCATTTCAAAACTGTCTTCAGGCTTGCCAGGGTAGGCCAGGTGCTTGACCAGCACCGCCTTAGGCCCACGGATCAGCAACGCCCGGGCCATGGCCAGACAATCGAGTAATGACTGTGCCTTGCGTCCCGAGAAACTGTCCAGCTCCAGTTGGTTCGGGCACATGAGGTCCGCCACGGCAGCGGCTTCTTCCAGCAGAAACGTGCTCACCTCGGGCGCCACGATGCAGCCCTTTTCAGGATGCCCCATGACCGGATCGCACAGGTACAACGCCTTCGGATTGGCCACCTTGATCCGCGCGACACCGGTCAGAATCGCCCGCCCCTGGGCGGCGCTGCCCAGGTAGCCAGACAGCACCGCGTCGCATTGACCCAACTCACCGATGGCCGCGATGCCCTCCACCAGGGCCGGGATCTGCTGCGGCGCCAGCACCTCTCCGGCCCATTGGCCGTACTGGGTGTGATTGGAAAACTGCACGGTGTTGAGCGGCCAGACATTGACCCCGACCCGCTGCATCGGAAACACGGCGGCGCTGTTGCCGGCATGACCGAATACCACATGAGACTGGATGGCAAGCAGATGAGGTGTACGTTTCATGCGGGAGGTTTCCGTAAAACGATTGAAATTCAAGCCGCGCAGTATGCGACTAAACGCAGCCTGTACGACAGACCGGCGACACAGTTAAGCTGACGGCAACTTGTTGGAGCACTTCGTTCATGCTGACCCTTGGAAACATCTTCGTGCTGATGCTGCTGGCCACCGGCGGCGCCTGGCTGTGGCACAACCATGGTTTGCGTGAACGGGCGCTGGCAAGGGTCATGCAGCATTGCGCCCAGCTCAAGATCGAATTGCTCGACGGCAACGTGGCACTGAAGAAGATCGGGTTCGTGAAGGACGCCAACGGCCGACGACGCTTGGCGCGTATTTATAACTTCGAATTCACTGTCACGGGCGAAACCCGCCACTCGGGCACCATTACCCAGTTCGGCGCCCACAGTGCCCACATCGAACTGGCGCCCTACCCGATGCCATTCGAAGAAACCCCACCCGCACCGATCGAACCGGTCCAGACCCGGCCCAGGGCCGAAGTCATTGAACTGAGCCAGTGGCGACAGGAACACAACAAGTGGAAGCCCTGAACCAGTGCAGGTTCAGAGGCACCGGCATGTCGCCAGACCGGCCTGCAACATAGCCACGTCTTGCGGCCTGTCAAAGATCAGCTCGACGCGTGAATCCTGTCGCCATTCGCTGGGGTGCCAGTCCGGTGTCGCCCCTTCCACCGCGTTGGCCGACCACCAACCGTCGGCGCCGTGGATCACCATCTTCGCCCGCTTCCAGGCGCAGCCTTGCAGCCATTGGATCACCGCCGCCGTATCGAACCGTTGGCTGGGGTGCCAGCGCCATCCGATGCTCCAGGCAGTCTCTTGCTGTTGGAACAGGCAAATCGGCAGGGAGGGGTCGCTCCAGACTGCCGACAGCGCGCCCACGCCCTGGGGCAGTTTCAGATGAGCCACGGCCTCGCGCCCTCGAGCGGCCAGCCCCGGCAATCGATCAAGGGGCAACGCCGCGTGTTGGGTCCAGTGCAGCGCGCGCCCAGGCAATTGCCCGGCCACACGTTCGCGATCAGCTTGTGTGAGGGTCTCGGACTTGTTCAGTACCAGTAATCCCGCATCCGCCAGAGTTTCCAGCTGGGCGTCGGGCACTGGCCTGCCGTCCGCCAGCGCCCGCGCATCGAGCACCAGCACGCAGGGTTGCACCGCCAGCACGCCGAGCCATGGCGCCTCGTTCAATTGCTGCATCAACTGCATGGGATGGCCCAGGCCCGAGGGCTCGATGAATAGCCGGTCGGGCCGCGCCTTGCGCAGCAGTCGACCCAGGCCGATCTGGAACGGCACGCCATTGACGCAACACAGGCAACCCCCGGCCACCTCGCCCAGTGCGATACCATCGGCAGCTCGGGTCAGCAGCGCGGCGTCCAGGCCGATCTGGCCGAACTCGTTGATCAGCACCGCCCAGCGCTCGTTGGCCGGACGCTGGGCCAGCAAGTGCTGGATCAGGCTGGTCTTGCCGGCGCCCAAGGGGCCGGCGATGACATGGGTGGGAATGTGCTGCAACATAATCGACGGCTTTCGATGGAGGTGAAGATGCGGATGATGGGCGGGTTGTTGCTGGCGCTGGCGTCAAGCCAGGTGCTGGCCCAGGCTTGCGTGGTCCACAGCCAGGCGGAACGGCTGGATGTGAAAGTCTGCCAGCAGAACCGCAACATCCCAGCGAAGCTGTTCGCCGACGGTTTCTGCCAACCCAACCTTGCCGGCCAGAAAGTCGACGTGCAGTACGTTGATCAATGCCCTGGCGGCGCGTTCGGCATTTGCAGCAACGCCCAAGTCGCCAATATGCCTTATCGCCAGGATATTCACTATTACGGCGTGGCCACCGATGCCGCGTACCTCAAGCCATTTTGCCAGGGGCAGAACCAGGGCACCTGGCTCGCCCCTTAAGCCAGCCAATCCAGCGTGAGGATCAGCCGGCGCTGCCCCGGGGCAAGCGCCGGCGAGCGATGAATCAGGCCCCGGCCTTCGTTGCCGTGCCATTTCTCGCCCTTCAGCAAGCCCACGTCACCGCTGCGAAACTGCTGGATGAGGCGTGGATCGCCAGGCTCCGCCGCGGGCTCGGCAAGCCGTCGCCGATCCATTGCGCCTTCCTCAAGCCACTGGCTGCCAACGCCCGCATACGTGGTCAACAATCGCACCGGCACGTGATCCACGTGAAAGCGCGGGCACATGGCCTTGTCCAATGTCCGCAGGCGCAGGCCGACACGCCGCGCGCCCAGCAAGCACGCAAACGCACTGACCAGCCAGGCGACGTCAGCGATGAACCCATCGTGGCCTTGCAGATCCACGAAGCCTGCGGCCAGGTTGGCCAGGTTCGGCGCGGTCTCGTCGTCCGGTATTTCAAGCACCCGTGATTCGGCGAGAGGTTGGTCCATCGACAGCACCATCGCCGCAAAATCGCTGATGTGCGCGGGAAGCTGGCGCTGCCACACCGCCAGGTTGGTGTCGTCGGCCAAGACCTGGGCCAGTGTCTGCGGGGTATCACCCTGCACCTGGCGCGTCACGACGCTGTGCAGCAGTGGCGCCGCCATCACGCTGCAACCTCGTCATGCCAGGTGCCGAACGGGTCCGGCAACCGACGCCACGCCTCGACACCGAGGGCCATTTCCGCATCGGTCAGCAGACAGGCGTCCAGTTCGGCGGTGAGTCGGGCAAAATCGAGGCCCTGGCCGATGAAGACCAGTTCCTGGCGACAGTCGCCCGTGGCGGCGAGCCAATGGTTCATGATCGCCGCGGTGCTCTCCGGGTCCTGTGGCCACTGGTCCTTGGGGACGAAGCGCCACCAGCGTCCGGCAAAGCCATGCCGCATCAAACCGCCCGCCTGGGACCAACTGCCCGCCTCCTCAGGTTTGCTGGCCAACCAGAAGAAGCCCTTCGAACGCAGGAGTTTACCCTGGGTCCATGGCCGGTCGATGAAGTCGAAAAAGCGCTGGGGATGAAACGGCCGGCGCGCCCGGTAGGCTGTCGAGGCAATGCCGTACGCCTCGGTTTCCGGCACATGTTCGCCACGCATTTCGCGGAGCCAGCCGGGGGCCTGGGCGGCGCGCTCAAAGTCGAACAGGCCGGTGTCGAGGATTCGCCCCAAAGGCACCTGCCCCATCGTCATGGGAATGACCTGCGCCTGGGCATTGAGGCGTTGCAGGATCGCCATCAGTTCTTCCCGCTCGTCACGACTGATCAGGTCGATCTTGCTGATCAGAATCACATCGGCAAACTCGACCTGCTCAATCAGCAGGTCGGTGATGGAGCGTTCGTCCTCCTCCCCCAATGTTTCTCCTCGGGATGCGAGGCTCTCGGCGGCTTGATAATCCAGCAGGAAATTCACCCCATCCACCACCGTTACCAGGGTGTCGAGCCGGGCAACATCGGCCAGGCTCCGACCTTGGTCATCACGGAAGGTGAAGGTTTCAGCCACCGGCAACGGTTCGGAGATACCGGTGGATTCGATCAGCAGATAATCGAAACGCCCTTCCCTGGCGAGGCGGCCAACCTCCTCCAACAAATCCTCGCGAAGGGTGCAGCAGATGCAGCCATTGCTCATTTCCACGAGTTTTTCCTCAGCGCGGTTAAGTGTCACATCGCGCTGGACTTCGCTGCCATCGATGTTGATCTCGCTCATATCGTTGACGATCACAGCGACTCGCAGATTATCTCGATTGCGCAGGACATGGTTGAGCAAGGTACTTTTTCCGGCGCCGAGAAATCCGGAGAGCACAGTGACGGGAAGGCGATTGGGCATGGGGTCTATCCTCATCGGGCAACCCACCTGGGTCACGACGGACGCGCGCAACGGCCCGTCCTCGACCCAGGCGAGTCTTAGGTATATTTATGTTATAGTATAACAACAACCTCTTGCCAACCCCCGTCTTCCGAGAACGCGCCATGGTTAAACTTCTGCGATTCGTCGTAGCGAGCACATTGCTGCTATGGACTCTGGGCGCAGCCTCGGCACAAAGTCCGCTGCTGGCGACCTGTACACGCAGCGCAAATTTGCTGGCGTGCGTAGATGGGCAAGGCAATGCCTACAGCGTCATGACAGCTGGAAAGACGGTCTACTTGCGCGGATTTGAAATGGCCAGCCGGCGCTACTGGGCGCAAACCAATGATCGGTATGGTCAGCTCACCTTCTTCACAGGCGTAGCCTCCAACGGCGAAAGTTGGGTGGGTTACAGCCGGCGTGTGGGATGGACAACGATCAACCGTTTCGCCAGCTCAGGCGGCAGCGCTGGCGCATTTATCTGCGGTCGCCTCAACGGTTGCCAGAACTCAATGCCTTGATGTTTCACGTGGAACGCAGGCACATGAAACTCCGTTCATGAACAAAGAGTGTTCGAATTTTATGTAATACTATAACATCAACTTTGAACACATCACGGACTTCGACCATGAATGCGTTAACACTGCCAGACGTGGCTGCGCAGGTTTCACGCGAAACCCTTCCCCTCGATTGGGTGGGAATGTGCGGCATCGCGACCCCGGTTTTGATCGACGGACAACGCCTGGGCGCAACCGCCGATGCAGGTGTCAGCCTGGATGACGGCACCGCTCGGGGCATTCACATGTCTCGCTTGTACGTGGCGCTGGAAAAGCTCGAAGACGCACCATTGGCTCCATCACTGATGCGCGAAATCCTCCAGCAATTCCTCGACAGCCATGAGGGCCTGTCGCGCGCAGCCTCTTTGAGCATTCACACCGATGTGTTGCTCAAGCGACCGGCATTGGTCAGTCCGCTGGCCGGTTGGAAAAGCTACCCAGTAAGCATCGAAGCGCACTTGGAAAATGCAATGTTCCACGTGGAACTGCGCATTCAAATTCCGTATTCCTCCACCTGTCCCTGCTCGGCCGCGCTCGCCCGGCAGTTGATCCAACAACAATTCGTCGACGATTTCGCAAACAAGCGACTCGAGCACGCGGAAGTTCTCGCCTGGCTGGGCTCGTCTAATGGCATCGTCGCGACCCCTCACAGCCAACGCAGCACAGCCACCCTGACCCTATGCTTGAACACCGATTGCAACGACATGCCGCTGCTGGCCGTGATCGACAACGCTGAGGCCGCCCTCGGTACGGCGGTGCAAACAGCGGTCAAGCGTGCCGACGAGCAAGCGTTCGCCCTCGCCAACGGGCAGAACCTGATGTTCTGCGAAGACGCCGCCCGGCGATTGAACGCGGCGTTGAGTCCATTACCCAGCATCGTTGCCGGCCAGGTGCAAGTCGTTCATGCCGAAAGCCTCCACGCCCACAATGCCGTCGCCCACAGCCGTTGGCCTCGGGAGGCACCATGATCCGTTGCCAGGATCTGTGCTGGGGTGCTCCCGGACAACCCCTCACTCCGCCGCTGAACATGGAGCGACCGGCTGGCAGCCTGACCGCAATCATCGGTGCCAATGGTTCGGGCAAAAGCAGCCTGTTGAAAGTCCTGGCCGGGCTGCAAAAGCCGCTGTCCGGAAAAGTTGTGCTGGAGGTTCCACGTCGTGGCGGCGTTTCGTTCCTGCCCCAGCAGCAACACCTTGATCGTCAGTTTCCCATCAACGTGCAGGAACTGGTGGCTGCCGGCGCATGGGGAAACAAACACACCCCACTCATTCGTAAGCAGTTGCTGCAAAGCGCACTGGATGATTGGGCACTGACCGGCCTCGAACGCCGACCGTTGATGGCGCTGTCCGGAGGTGAGTTGCAACGCGCCTTGCTCGCCCGCCTGAGCCTGGCCGAAGCGCCGCTGCTGTTGCTTGATGAACCTCATGCTGCCCTTGATGAACAAGGTCAGGCCCTGCTGTGGAAACACATCCACGGCTGGCATGCCGAAGGTCGAACCGTGGTGGTGGTGTGTCATGATCTGGCTGCGGTACGCCAACATATTCCCCAAACGCTGCTGATTAAAAACACGGGTTGCACGCTGGGCCGAAGCGTCGAGCTGATTGCTCAACAACCCTGCGCGTGGGTGGCTTGATGCTCGCGGCCACTCATTTCTGGCAACCGTTCCAGGAGTTCCTCTTCATGCGGCGGGCCTTGCTGGGCGGCCTGGTGCTGGCGTGCAGCACCGCGCCGCTGGGCGTGTTCCTGATCCTGCGTCGCATGAGCCTGATCGGCGACGCCGTGGCCCATGGCATCCTGCCGGGGGCGGCGTTGGGCTTCTGGTTCGCCGGCCTCAGCCTGCCTGCCTTGACAATCGGCGGCCTCGGCGCGGGCTTGAGCATGGCCGGCCTCGCCGCTTGGATCACCCGGCGCACCGGCCTGCGGGAAGACGCCAGTCTTGCGGCGATTTATCCCATCTCACTGGCGGCCGGTGTGTTGATTCTCGGCATCGCCGGCAAGCGTCTGGATCTGCTCCACCTGCTATTCGGCTCGGCATTGGCGGTGGACGGTCCGACGCTTACCGGCATGCTCTGGGTCTCGGGGCTCAGCCTCCTGGCGCTGGCATCGATCTATCGCCCCCTGCTGCTCGATACCCTGGATCCTCTGTTCCTGCAAACCGTCAGTCGTCTTGGCCCGCTGGCCCATGGCGTGTTCCTGACCCTGGTGGTGTTGAACCTGGTGATCGGCTTCCAAGCCATTGGCGCATTGATGGTGGTCGGGCTGATGATGCTGCCGGCCGCCGCATCGCGATTCTGGAGCCGCCGCCTGCCGGTGCTGATGGCTGTGGCCGCGCTCCTGGGCTGTCTATCGGTTTGGCTGGGCCTGTTGTTGTCCTTCCATTTTTCACTGCCCAGCGGGCCATCCATCGTATTGGTGGCCGGCGTGCTGTACCTGCTGTCCGTGGTATTCGGTCCGGTGCACGGCCTTTTCCGCCGCCCACCCTTGCTCACATCCCAATGAGGTGTTTCCCGATGCGCGCTCTACTCGTGCTGTTCAGCCTGATGCTGTCCATGTCTTTATCCGCTGCCGAGAAACTCCAGGTGGTGACCAGCTTCAGCATCCTCGCCGACATGACCCAACAGATCGGCGGCGAACACGTGCACATCACCAACATGGTCGGGCCGGACGCCGATGCGCACACCTACGAACCCACGCCAGACGACGCCAAGGCGCTGCTGCGGGCGAAACTGATCATCAAGAATGGCTTGGGCTTCGAGCCGTGGCTGGATCGCCTGGTCACCAGCACCGAAACCACGGCGCCGGTGATCAGCGCCAGCCGTGGCGTGATCCCGCGCTCGCTGGATGAGGACGGTGAAACCGTTCCCGACCCGCACGCCTGGCATAACCTGGCGAATGCCGAGCTGTACGTGAGCAACATCACCAAGGCACTGAAAGCCGCTGACCCGGCCAACCGTACGGATTACCAACGCAACAGTCAGGCTTACTTGAAAAAGATCTACGCCCTGTTGGCCGAGGCCAAGGCCAAGCTCGGCGCATTACCGCCGGGCAATCGCAAGATCGTGACGTCCCACGACGCCTTTGGTTACCTGGGCCAGGCCTACGGCATCGAGTTCATGGCACCTCAGGGCTTGTCCACCGAACGTGAACCCTCGGCGGCCGAAGTCGCGGCGCTGATTACCCAGATCCGTCAAGCGAACGTCAAAGCGGTGTTCATGGAAAACATCAAGGATGCGCGCCTGCTCAAGCAAATCGCCGACGAAAGCGGCGCCCACATCGGCGGCACGCTGTACTCCGATGCACTCGCCGCCAGTGGCCCGGCCAGCACATTCACCGGTCTGTTCGAGTACAACCTCAACACCTTGTACGAGGCGTTGAGCAAACCCTGATCACATTGCGTCAGGTTTGTGGGAGCTCTCGGCTCCCACAAGGCCATTCATCTTTGGCCCGGCTTTCAAGCCCGCGGCTTGACCGTCCCGCAGTCCTGGCCTAACCACACCGCACGGGTATCGAGGCTGCCATTCTGCTGGATACCGGTGGCGTTGAAAGTGCCGCTCACCTTGGTCGTGAATTCCCGATCACTCTGGAACGTCGCAATACCATTGCCCTGCGCTTTCGGGCAACTGAAGCGGAATTTCCACTGATTGCCGGTCCGCTCGGTGATCTGCTGCTTGCAGCCCGACTGCGGGTCTTGCAGGGGAATATCATTGGTTTGCACCTGTGCCGGGGTCAGGCAGACGCGAATGCCTTTGCCGCCCATGGTAATGCCCTGCTTTTCCAGCATCGCCCGCTGCTCCGGGGTCATCTGATTTTGCACCTGGCCCAGGATCAACTGCAGGTCCGGCAGATTCTGGTTATCGACTTTCATATTGCTGGAGGTCAATTCCCATAATCCCGGCTGAAGCATTTGTGCCTGGGCCGCCACAGATACCGACAACCCCATCGCCATGGCCACACCCAGCAGACGAACATTCATTGCGAAAACTCCAGAGGACAAGTGGCCGTTAGACGCCGCCCACAGGTTTCGGTTCAGGCCCACATGGCTGAATTAAATAGCGACAATCGCCCTGGAACATGGTCTGTTAAGCATTGAAACTTCAGGAGCAAGGCTGCCCCATGGATTATTTCGGCCCGCATATCTTCGGTTACCTGATCGCGTTGCTGCATACCCTGGGCTCCATCGCCGCCGTCCATGCGGTGCTGACCGTACGCACTGCCCAAGGCTCGATCGCCTGGGCCCTTTCCCTGGTGTTCATTCCCTACCTGACGTTGATTCCTTATCTGGTCTTCGGTCGCAGCACCTTCGATGGCTACATCAAGGCGCGGCGGCAGGCCAACGAAGAAATGCGCAAGGCTGTCTCCGAGCTCAACTGGCGCCCATGGGTCGAGGAAGCCCTCGCCGCCCGCGCTTCGCAGGCCT
This sequence comes from Pseudomonas chlororaphis, assembly GCA_001023535.1. Lineage (NCBI taxonomy): Bacteria > Pseudomonadati > Pseudomonadota > Gammaproteobacteria > Pseudomonadales > Pseudomonadaceae > Pseudomonas > Pseudomonas chlororaphis. Next base: position 19,035 of record CP011020.1, on the reverse strand, counting down.
ACGCTTCTTTGCGGGCGATGCCCAAACTGGGGCGTACGCCGTGCCTGGCGAATAATCAGCTGCGGTTGCTGGTCAACGGGCAGGCTACATTCGAAGCGATCTTCCAGGCCATCGAAAGCGCGCGCGAGGCGGTGCTGGTCCAGTTTTTCATCATTCACGACGACCATCTCGGCCGACGCCTGCACGCGTTGCTTTTGAAGAAAGCCGCCGAAGGCGTGGCGGTGTACCTGCTCTATGATCGTATCGGCAGCCACTCCCTGCCCCACCAGTATGTTCAAGCATTGCGCGATGGCGGTGTCCAGGTAAAAGCGTTCGCCACCCGCAGTGGTTGGCTCAACCGGTTCCAGGTCAACTTTCGAAACCACCGCAAAATTGTCGCGGTGGACGGCGTGGTGGGGTTCGTCGGCGGGCACAACGTGGGCGATGAATACATGGGCGAACTGCCGCCGCTGGCGCCGTGGCGCGATACCCATGTCGAAGTGCGCGGGCCGGTGGTGGCGAGCATGCAGGAATCGTTTGCCGAGGACTGGTTCTGGGCTGCTCGCTCATTGCCGCCGCTGATTTTACCGGACGCCTACCCGGACGACGGTGTGCTCTGCCAACTGCTCGCCAGCGGTCCGGCCGATGCCTATGAGACCTGCTCGCTGTTCTTCGTCGAGGCGATCCACGCGGCCAGTGAACGGGTGTGGATCACCACGCCCTACTTCATCCCTGACGAAGCGGTATTCGCCGCGTTACGCCTGGCAGTACTGCGCGGCGTCGACGTGCGCATCCTCCTGCCCTCGCGGCCAGATCACAAGGTGGTCTATGCCGCCTCCAGCCTGTATGCGTTTGAAGCCGTGCGCGCGGGGGTACGGGTGTTCCGCTACAGCCCAGGCTTCTTGCATCAGAAGGTGGTACTGATCGACCGGGAAATCAGCGCCATCGGCAGCGCGAACCTGGACAACCGTTCGTTCCGATTGAATTTCGAAGTCATGCTACTGACCGTGGACATCCCGTTCGCCAGCGAAGTCGAGCAGATGCTCGAACGCGACTTCGCCCAGGCCCAGGAAGTCGACAAACAGGAAAGCCGGGAGACCCACCGCCTCCAGAAAGTCGGCATGCGGATCGCCCGGCTTATTTCCCCGATCCTTTAAGGGGTGTAGAGGTCGTCGCGAGTCCAGGGCAGATCGTGGCTACCGTCTGCATGCGTTTTCACCGCAAGGATCTGGTGCAGGTTGATCCAGCCCTTGGCGAACGCGTAGGCGCAGCCGGCCAGGTACAGGCGCCAGATTCGCAATGCCTGCTCCGGCACTTCCTTTGCGGCCGCCGCCAGGTTGTCTTCCAGACGCTCGCTCCAGTGATCGAGGGTGCGCGCGTAATGCAGGCGCAGGCTCTCCACGTCGACGATCTCAAGCCCGGCTTCGCTGATGTGGGCAGCGATCATCGACAGGTGCGGCAACTCGCCATTGGGGAACACATACTTCTCGATGAATTCCCCCGCACCGCGTCCCACCGGACGCCCGTCGGTGTGCTTGGCCGTGATGCCATGGTTCATCACCAGCCCGCCCTCTCGCACAGCCCCAAACAATGTCTTGCAGTACTGCTCGAGGTTCGCGTGGCCGACATGCTCGAACATACCCACGCTGACCACTTTGTCGAAGCGGCCATCCTGGGGCAGGTCCCGGTAGTCCAGCAATTGCAGTTCTACCTGGTCTGACAGGCCCTGCGCCTTGACCCGCTCTCGCGCCAGGTCCAGTTGCGCCTGGCTGAGGGTAATGCCGAAGACCTTGGCCCCGAACTCCCGCGCCGCGTAACGCGCCAACCCACCCCAGCCGCAACCGACGTCCAGCAGGTAGTCGCCGGGTTGCAACCGAAGCTTGCGGCACAAATGACGAAACTTGGCTTGCTGGGCCTGTTCGAGGGTTTCACTGCCGGTCTCGAAATAGGCGCAGGAATACGCCATGTCGCTGTCGAGCCAGAGCTGATAGAACGCGTTGGAAAGGTCGTAGTGATAGGAAATCGCCTTGGCGTCGGTTTCCTTGTCGTGGGCCGAACGCACGGGATGGCTGTCGGCGTCCTCCTCCACCAGTGCCTGGCTCCACTCATCGCAGACCCGCACGACTTCGTGGATCGAGCCCTCAAGTTCCAGTTTGCCTTCGACGAACGCCGCACCCAGCGCATCCAGGCTGGGATGGGTTAATTGCCCGACCATCTGTGGGTCCTTTACCACGATCGTGACACTGGGGTCGGCGCCCAGTGTGAATTCATGGCCATCCCAGAGCCGCAGCCGAAGCGGCAAGTGAAGATTCTGGAGGGCCGGTGGAAGCTGCGCGAGCATGAGATATCCCCCTGGTTTCAGAACATCTGAACTGAGGGTAGACCATGGTAGAAAAATAGCAGGCTATCGAATTTATAGCCTTTTTCTATTGCTGTCCCATATTCACTCCCTGTAACGGGTACTCCCAGCGTGGCGCGCCCTCTCAATAGCAGACTGCAATGTCGCTAGACAGTTCGCCTGGGTCAGCCTTCGCTGATTTTCAGCAACGGCTCCTGGAACCGCAGCAGACGCCCGGCATTGCCCAGCACCAGCAGCGTGCTCAGATTGTGCAACAACGCAGCGATCATCGCCCCCGCCGCGCCGAGCCAACCGAACGCGGCAAAGGCGACGATGGCCAGGGTCCAGCCCAGGCCGATGATCACGTTGACCTGCAAAGTACGTCGACATTGGCGACTGAGCCGCACGCACGTGCCGAGGCGGCGCAGGTCGCTGCCGATCAGCACGATGTCCGACGACGCGAGGGCAATGTCCGCGCCACCGGCCCCCATCGCTACGCCGACCACACCGGCCTTGAGCGCCAGGGAATCGTTGATGCCATCGCCCACCACCATCGGGCGGAAGCCATGGTCGATTTCGGTCATGACCCGGTTGAGTTTGTCTTCCGGCAACGCTTGGGCTTGCACCTCGCGGATACCGACATCCTGTGCCAAGGCGTTGGCCACGCTGTGCCGGTCACCGGTCAGCAGCAACTGACGGCCCAAGCCCAGCTCGCGCAACTCCGCCAGGGCCATCCGGGCTTCCGGCTTGACGCTGTCGGCCAACAACAGCCAGGCGAGAAACTTGCCGTCCAGGGCCAGGCCGGCGATCGGACCGTCGTGGACAGGAACCGCGCAGGTCTCGATCCCCAGCTGGGAGAACAGCTCCGGCCGACCCAGCGCCGCCACGCCCTGCCCGGTCATCGCGACCACACCGAGCCCCTGGCGCTCATGGACCTGCGTCAGAGGCAGGCAGTGTTCCGGCTCGACCAACCCGGCCAATGCGCGGCTGACCGGGTGGCTGCTGGCCGACCCCAAGCTCGCCGCCAACGGCAGCAATACATCGGCAGGGTCATCCTGGGAGCCTTCGATGGATTGCAAACGCAGGGCGCCGTACGTCAGGGTGCCGGTCTTGTCGACCACCAGCGAAGTGAGGTCGGCCAACTCTTCCAGAAAGGCCGAGCTGCGAATCAGGATCCCGTGACGCGCCGCCACGGCGATTCCTGCGATGGCCGTCGCCGGCGCCGACAGCACCAACGCGCAAGGGCAAGCCGCTACCAGCACCGCGAGCATGGCCTGGGCGTCATGGGTCACGAACCAGGTCACCGCCGCCAGCAGCAACACCAACACCAGATAGCGAGCGGCGTAGCGCTCCAGCAAACGGGTGATGGGCGGTTTCGAACGCTCGGCGTTCTGCATCAGGGCGATGACCTTGCCGAGCGTTGACTCATCACCGGTGCGGGTCACTTCCAGGCGCAGCAAACCATCCAAATTGATTGCGCCACCAAAAACCTCGGTGCCCACCCCCGCCTCCAGGGGCACCGATTCGCCGGTGATCGGCGCAGTGTCGAGGCTCGCCTGGCCGGACAGCACACGGCCGTCCGCAGGCACCCGGTCACCAGCACGCACCTCCACTACATCACCGGGGCGCAACGTGCCGTTGTCGACCTCGATGATCGAGCCGTCGGCCTGCACTTTGCGGCCCAGACTGCGGGTGAGCTGGCCGAGGGCATGGATCGCTTCCTGGGAGCCGATGACGCTGCGCTCCTCCAGCACGTGCCCGAAAATCATGATGATGGGCAACAACGCAGCCGTCAGCAGATCGCCTGTAGCCCAGGCCCCGAGCATCGCCAAGGCGATCAACTGATCGGTGATCCCGTGCAGGCTGGGATAACGCAAGCTGTACCAGGCCGAACGCATGACTGGAACCGCCACCAGCAGCGAGGCGACACCCAGCAGCAATTGGCTGACCCCTGTTTGCTCTGGCAACCAGCCGCGCCATACCAACCCCAAGGCGAGCAGCCCGAGCGCAAGCATCGCCAGGGTCAGTTGGCGCGCGGCGGTGCGCTGTTCCGCCGAAGACAGCATCGGCAGCGCGTTGGCTTGAGCAGTCATTGTTCAGCTCCCTGGATGATCAGACGGGAATCGTCTTTCGGATCGACCGTGGTCACGGAACCGGCTTGGCGAAGGATCGCCGGCACACGTTCGCGATAAAGGCGCAGCAGGATCTGTGGATCAGTGCCTTGAGTTTTTGCCAGCCCCAGTACCGTGGCCGTGTCGGCCGACGCCTTGGCGAGCCGTTCGCTGGCTTGGGCGTGGGCGACCTGGAGCGCGCGATCAGCGTCCTGGCGGGCCGTCTGGGTGAGCTTTTCCGCGTCGGTGCGGGCGTTGGCCACGGCTTTGTCAGCCTGCTGGCTGGCGGTCAATACCGCGTTGAAGGCACTCACCGCAGGGCCCGGCAGGCTCGATTGCACATCCACCCGTGCCACCTCGATACCCAGCCCCTGCCCTGTCGCCGCCAGATCGGCCAGGCGCCGGTTGATGCCCTGGACCAGATCGCCGCGCAGCCGTTCACGACGCTCGGCGGCCTGGCTGTCACTGCCCATCAATTCCGGCCGCGCCACCAGAATCGTGTCCAGGTCCCGCGCCGCCGTCAGGGCCACGGCACTGCGGGTCGCCAGTCGATCGAGCGCCGGCAGCACGTGTTCGCCTTGAAGCACAAAGGCGTAGGGGTCGGTGACTTTGTAGAACACCCGCACATCCAGTTGCACCACACCGGCATCGCCGGTCAATAAATAACCAGAACCCGCCAGCGCATCACTGATCGGCGTGGCGAAGCTGGCCACCCTGTCAGCCTGCAAAGCGGGATCCGAGCGCAGCAGGTTTTCCACCCGTCGCTCCAGTACCCGATCCGCCGCGGGCAACAGGATCACTTGTTCCACGGGACTGGGCCACGCCAATAGCAGCCCGGCATTCTGGATTCGATCCAAGGCCCCAAAGTGCAACACCACGGCGCGGTTCTGTGGATCGATCTGCCGCACATTGGAGCAAGCCCAGGCCAACGCGGCCAATACCGTCACCGCGTAAAGCCCGAGAAACGCCAAACGTCCGGCCTGGACCCACGGGCTGGATAACGGATTTGTTCCACGTGGAACCATGCTCATGGTTGTGTTCCACTTTTGCCGTCCATCGCTGGCGGGCCGTCCACCAGTACGCGGAACGGCGCCGCATCGGTGCGCAAAATCAATTTGGTAGCGGGGCTGACCACGGTGCCAAGGGTATCCAATGAGCGCAGCAGGTTGTAGAGCTGCGGCGAGCCGGCGTAGGCCTTGCCATAGATTTCGGCGGCTTCTACTCGGGATTGCGCCTCGATCTCGGCCGCTTTCACCGTGGCATCGGCCTGCATGACCCGCGCATCCCGCTCGGCGGCAGAACGAATTTGCGCCGCTTCGCGCTTGCCGATGGCGGTGCGTTCGGTGGCAATGGTTTCACGCTCGGCACGCATGCGATCCACCGTCGCGGTCAGTGTCACCGAAGGCAAGGTCAGGCGCTCGACACCGACCTGCAACACGCGCACGCCGTAGGTGGTGAGCAACTGTTGATCAATTTGCTGGCGCAGCTGCGCTTCGAAATCGGCGATGTGCACTTGGCTGGCATCGGTGTTGACCAGGTTCGCCAGGTCGAAACTGGCGGCGGTGGTTTCCAGGGCCGAACCGACGAACGTGCGGATCTGCCGCGCGGCTTCGTCCGGCTGGTTCTGCACTGCCCGCATGAAACGTTGCACGTTGTCCGGGTCACCCTGGACCTGCCACGCCACGTACGCCTGGACAATGATCCGCAGGCCATCGCGCGTACCGACATCCTGTAAACCGCTGGACGTGGTGCGCAGACGCAGGTCCACCGGAATAGCCGCTTCGAACGGCGCCGGCCACCGCCACCCCAACCCTGGTTGCAGCAGGACCCGCGCCGGGTTGCCGAAACGCGTGATCACGGTGGCTTCTCCCGAACGCACTTGCACCAGGCTCGCGGCGGCGACCGCGAACGCGACCAGCAGCGCCGCCCAGGCCATGCGCCGCCAAGGAAACGGCCCGGCTTCCTGTGGCTCACCGTGATGGTGGTGATGATGCCCATGGTGGTGGCCGCCATGAGCGTGAGCGTGGCCGGCGTGGTCGTGGTGACCGTGTGAAGAGGACTGGCTCAATGGGCAGCTCCTGGCAGGACAGGGTTACGCGGCGACGCGGGGTCTGCCGGCAGCGTGAAAGTACGCAGGTCGAGGGTGGGCGCGTTGCCGCCGCCGCCCAGGCGATGATCGAGAATCAGCAGCTTGGCGTTGCCCAGGCCTTGGCTTAGTTGGCTCAGGTAGCGCTCCAGCACAAAGGCGTGCCCGGCGGTGGCATAGGCTTGGCGGTCTGCGTTAAAGCGCAGATCGGCGGCCTGGGCAGCCGCGTGGGTTTCCCGGGCTCCGGCTTGGGCCTGGTCGCGGGCAACACTGGCTTGCAGCTGTGCCTGGTTAGTCTGCTCCGCCGCCGCCCCTCGTTCGCGCGAAATCAGCGCCTGGGCACCGATCTGCGCCGCTTGCACACCGTGGTAGGCGTTGGCTGCTCCGGCCGGTGGATGAATTGCTTCTACCACCGTCGCCAGGATTTCCACCCCGCTGTCCAGCGCCTGCAAATCCGCCTGGACCGCGCGACCGATCTCGTCGGCCAGGCTGACGCGGTCCGCGCCCAACAAGCCATCCAGGGTGCGCGAAGCAAACTCATGCACCAGAACACGGCTGGCGGTGCTGCGGATCAGCGTGGGAATGTCGGCGCTGTTGTAGGTGGCTGCCAACGCGGCGGCGTCGCTCAGGCCAATGCGGTAGACGAAGCGCACGTCCATGTTGACGATCTGGAAGCTCTCCTGATCCGCCCGCCGACTGGCGATGACTTGGGACTTGTCGTTGACATGGCTGGCGTCCCATAACCGGTTGGCAACCGCCGGCGCCGGCCCCTCGGCCGGTTCGACATCCGCGGCCGCCGCAGTGTCGGCGACACTGCTCGCCAACTCGTGCACGACCCCATTCTCGACAGCCAGCACCCTGCCCCACGGCCAGGGCAGCCCTGCGTGCAAGCCAGGGCCGAAGACCTCCACGGGCTTACCGAAGCGCTCATAGATTCCGCGTGCTTGCAGCGGCACTTCATGCACGCCCGTCAGCAACCAACCCACCAAGGCCACCAAGGCCAACACCGGCAGGAAAGCACGACGCATGTAGCTGAACGCCCAAATCTGGCGCAGGTCGATGCCGAAGCGGTTGTGCAGTTCGTGCTGCAACGCCTGCAAGGGTTGCGGCGGCCAGCACAGCAGATCGGCAATGACACTACGCCCCAACAGGGTCGGCTCCACCGCATCCCGACGGGGGCTGAACAGCGACAACACGGCACGCAGCAGCAACTCCAGCGCCACAAGCCCTGGCAGCACACCCATCAACACCGCCAGGCGCACAGGCCAGACCGATGTTTCGCCGGCGAACAACAGGCACATGGCGCCGAGGACCAGCACGATGATCGGCACCCGAGCCAATTGCGCCAGAGGCTGCGCTTCCGGCCACTCCACGGCAGGTTGCTGGGCCAATTGGCGCTCGAACACCAGCAACCCGAATGCCAGCAGCAACGACAGCGCCGCCCCAACACTGGCCGACGTCCCAAGGGGGGCAGCGGGCAACGTCAGGTTCCAGACTTGCGCCAGGCTCAACAACACCAGCGTTGCCCAGCCGGCCAGCCACAACGCCGGTGCGCCGATGTGCGCGAGCAGACCGGCCCAGCGCACGCCGAGCCGTTCGAGCAATCGTTCATACCACCCACCCAGCTCATCCACCGGCGGTTGCGGCGAAGTCGGGTTATCCAGCGGCGGCGCTAACGCCTTGCCGCGCCATTGCGCGATCCACCCGGCCGATTGCACACCGGCCAGCAACACCAGCACGCTTGCGCCCTGGCTCACCAGCAGGGCTGGCCACAGCGACAGCGGCGAGAACAGCCCGATAAAAAACGCCAGTACCCCGGCCAGGCCTGCCGCCCCACCCAGCATCAGGACCATTCGCCTCATACGACGCCCATGCACTATCGCACGCTGAAAGCGCGGCCATTCGGCCACCTGGCCTCCCTCGACATCAAGATCGACTTGCATACCACCCCAACGCTTGTGGCGATCAGAACCCGGGCTTGTGGACAGAAGCCACCGCCGCTTCGTTACATCTCGTTACCTTATAACGATTACTGTGAAATTTCCGTTTTGAATTCTTCATGCCGCAAGCCATGCCAGCCCCTTGACTTAAGCCTTGACCGTAATCCGTGGAAACGCTCATATTACGAGCATAATTTTTTATCAGGCCAAGTGGGAGAAGCGCGATGAGCAATTACGACGTAGTCATTCTGGGCGGCGGCCCTGGCGGGTACAACGCGGCGATCCGGGCTGGACAGTTGGGCTTGCGGGCCGCCTGTGTCGAAGGCCGCGCGACCCTGGGCGGCACCTGCCTGAACGTCGGTTGCATGCCTTCCAAAGCCTTGCTTCACGCCTCCGAACTGTACGAGGCGGCCACGGGGTCGGCGTTCGCCAACCTGGGGATCGAGGTCAGCCCTACCCTCAATCTGGCGCAAATGATGAAACAAAAAGACGAAAGCGTGGCGGGCCTGACCAAAGGCATCGAGTTCCTGTTTCGCAAGAACAAGGTCGACTGGATCAAGGGCTGGGGCCACATCGACGGACCCGGCAAGGTCACCGTCACCGCCGAAGACGGCAGCAAGACCGAACTCAGCGCCAAGGACATCGTCATCGCCACGGGCTCCGAGCCGATGCCGCTGCCCGGCGTGACCATTGATAATCAACGTATCCTCGACTCCACCGGAGCGCTGTCGCTGAATGAAGTGCCGCGCCACCTGGTGGTGATCGGCGCGGGCGTCATCGGCCTCGAACTGGGGTCGGTCTGGCGGCGGTTGGGCGCCCAAGTGACCGTGGTCGAATACCTCGATCGCATCTGCCCGGGCGTGGACGCAGAAGCCGGCAAGACCTTGCAACGGGCCCTGGCCAAGCAAGGCATTGCATTCATGTTGAGCAGCAAAGTCACCGGCGCCATCCCCTCGGCCAGCGGCGTGCAAGTGCAAGTTGAGCCCGCCGCCGGCGGCGAGGCCCAGAACCTGGACGCCGATTACGTGCTGGTTGCTATCGGTCGTCGGCCGTATACCCAGGGGTTAGGGCTGGTCAACGTCGGGCTGGAACCTGACTCGCGCGGCATGCTTGCCAACCGGCATCACCGTACCGAAGCACCCGGGGTCTGGGTGATCGGTGACGTGACGTCCGGACCGATGCTGGCCCACAAGGCCGAAGACGAAGCCATGGCCTGCATCGAACAGATCGCCGGCAAGGCCGCCGAGGTCAACTACGCGCTGATCCCCAGCGTCATCTACACCCGCCCGGAACTGGCCAGCGTCGGCCAGACCGAGGAGCAGCTCAAGGCCGAAGGCCGCGCCTACAAGGTCGGGAAGTTTCCGTTCACGGCCAATAGCCGGGCGAAAATCAATCACGAAACCGAAGGGTTCGCCAAGGTCCTGGCCGACGAGCGCACCGATGAGATCCTCGGCGTACACCTAGTGGGCCCAAGTGTCAGTGAAATGATCGGCGAATACTGCGTGGCGATGGAGTTCAGTGCCTCGGCCGAGGACATCGCCCTCACCTGCCATCCACACCCCACGCGCTCCGAGGCATTGCGCCAGGCGGCCATGAATGTCGAGGGGATGGCGACGCAGATGTAACCCCTCCCCTGCAGCCTTGCTTTTTTGTGGGAGCTAGCTTGCCCGCGAAGAACGATAACGCGACCTGTCCATAGCCGCGATGTCCGCTTCGCGAGCAAGCTCGCTCCCACAAGGGAGTGGTGACTCAGGCTGGCCGGGCTTTGCGCCGACGCCGGTTGACCAGCCCCAGCACCGCTGCCGCCACCAGCACCAGGCCGCCCACCAGCAGCCAATGTTTATACGGTCGCAGTGCCGAGCGGATCGGGTCCAGCGCCTGGGTAACATAACGCTTGTTGGCGTTGTGGAATTCCGGCTCCGGGCATTGGTAGCCGAAATTTGCGGCCCACTCCACGTACGGTCCTTCCTTCACGTACCGCTGGTACAACGCGCTCTGCTCTTCGAGGCTCGAGTTGTAGCCGACCGCCTTGCACAACACGGCCGCAAACGCCTGGCTGGTATGGGGCAGGTGATCCGCCGCCTGGCTCGCCAACGCCGTGGCGACAAAACGATAGTGGTAACGCACGTCTGGTTGCGCGGCGCTGGCCTGCTGGCGTTGCACCTCACCCTCGGCCACCAGGGGCCCGACTTTCAACTCCACCGGCTCCAGGGCATAGCTGCCGCCGAGGCTGGCGTAGTCCGGCGCCATCTCATACCCCAGCAGTTCCATGCCCCATTGGCGCGCGATCCGGGACGCACGGTAGTAAGCCTCGGCCTGCCGGGTGGGCCACCATTTGGACTCCGCGTCCTGGCGCGCCTGCCCGTAGGCCCGTGCCTTGTCCTGCAGATCGGCATTGTCGAAATAGGCCGGGGCTTCGTCGTAACGCCCTTCGCGCAACAAACGTCGTCCCAGCAGGTTGCGCAGGCTCGCGGCGACGGGCAAGGGCACGTAGTTGTCGCGATCCTGTTGGCTCAACGCCGGCGGCGCCGGCACTTGCGTGTCGACGTACTGCTTGAGTTCCTCCACCGTCAGTACCCGCTCGGCGACTGCGGCGGCGTCGTACCAGTAATTGCTCTGGCCCCGGTAGAGCTGATCGAAAGCTTGCAGGTAATCCCCGCGCTGCAAGGCGAGAATCGCGCTTTCACCGTCGACCCGGCACTTGGGCTGCACCGTCTCGTAGTCCCAATCCGGCGTACGGCGGTTGCCCCACGATTCGTCTTTCGGGAAGGCCTGGGCCGCTTTGGCATAGGCCGCCGCCGCGGCGACTTTATCGCCATCGCGCAACGCCAGCTTGGCCCGCACCCACCAGGCCAATCCGGTGTCGGCGGCTTTATCTACAAAGGCCTTGGCACTGGCGTAATCGCCGTGCTGGTAACTCACCGCCGCCAAGCGATCGGCATCCTCAAGATTGTCCCGGGCGTTGGCTTGCAACAGTTTGACCAGCCGTTTCTCGCCCGAGGGCTCCTCGCCGTCCCACCAACCGATGCGGCTGAGCAAGTAGGCGGCCGCCAGGCGCTGCACCGAACGGCTCTTGAGCAAAACCGCCAATGGCTCATCCGGCTGCACGTAGAGATCGCCGGCCAACTGCAACAAGGAGCTGTAGCCGACCGGCGATCCTTGCGCGGACTGGCTCGCATACAGCCCGATGGCACTGTCCCAGTCGCCCGAGGTGTAGGCCACCCTGGCCTCTTCGCCCAGGCTGGCGATGCCCAATTCCAACGGGTCGCTGAAGCCGGCCACGCTCATCTCCCGGGCCTGGCGGAACGCCGCGCGGGCCTGGTCCTGCAACGCCGCCGGCTCGCCACTGCCCGCCTCGGTGCTCATGGCGAACAAGGCGCGTCCCAGGGAATACGCCGCCCAGGTGCTGCGCAACGGGCGCTGGTCGGCCGGCAACGCCAGCAATTGCTGGAAGGCTTCGGCAGCGCGCTGATGTTCGCCAGCGCTGAAGGCCGCCGCGCCAATAGCGTACAACCGCAACTCGGGCGGCAGGTTCGCGGCCTCGGTGGCAATCTGCTCGACATCGTTGAGAGCACGCAGACGCTCGACCACCGCTTGTTGCGGGGGCGTCAGGCCCATCCGTTCGGCCTGATTGCGCTGTTCAACGTAGGACGACACGTCGTCGTAGCTGTAATCGGGGTTGCGGGTCGCCTCGGTGGCCGGCTTGAGCCCGGCAATCGCCTGGCCGAGACGACTGACCTCGAAGCGAAAGCTGCCTTCAGGCAATTCAGCCAGTGACTGGGCGCGGTTATCCAGCAGGCGCATCGGGAACTCCGGCCCGCAAGCCAGCGCTTGACCCAGCGGCAGGCTGAGGCTCAGGCACAGCAGGCGACGGGGCCACTTACGGGTCAACATTGAAGCCTCCTTGATCAATTTTCGTACAGCGCGCCCAGCCGATCGCGCGCTGGGCACCGGCGGCCAAGCGGCCTTCCCGAATGCGGGTGAAGGTAAGCAGTCCGGGAGTTTGTTGCAACGTGTAACCGGCCAAGGCATCGACGCCGTCACACCCGCCCACCGACAACGTCAGGCGCTGGGGCCAGGGGCTGTCGAGATTGCCCTGGTTGACCAGCGCGATATCGTACAAGCCGTCCCGCTCCGCCAACTGCACGACCAGTCGACGGGTCAGGGCATCGCCCCGGGCGACGGCCGCGAGCGTGGTCAGGCTCCAGGCCCGGCGATCGCCGGCCAGCGGCAGGCGGAACCAGATCAACCCGGCCAGGTGTTTCGGTGGGTCGGCGCGCAGGCTCGCCGCCAGCCCGGCCACTTGTTGTGGATCAGCCAGCAGCTCGCGCCGCTCGCTGCCCAGATCGATAGGCACCTCGCTTTCCACCACGGGTGCGCCGCTTTCCTGGGTCAGCAACGCCACACCGTAGGCCGGCAGGGCCAGGTAGAACGGGCGCGTGGTGACCGCACTCCAGCGTTCAGCCCAACGCCGGGCCTGGTCCGGGTCGAACAACCCTAGTCGCGGATCGCTCACCGCATGAACCTGCAGCACGCTGCTCTGCACCGTCGCTAATACCTCCGGCAACGCGGGGCTGTCGAGCCAGGCCGGCAGCGCGGTGATGCTCAGCCGCAGGCTGGCCGGCAAACGCTGCCGTAACTGGCGAAGGAATTGCCCGTAGGCCGGCAAGCGCGCATTGCCGGCGTCGTGGTCGATCTCCACCCCCACGGGCGCCAGGCCTTGAGCTTGCCAGTCGTTGAGCACCTGCTGGATCTGCGCGATCACCTCGTCCTGGTCCAGGGATTTGAGCTGCCCGTCCAGGCGAATCACCGCGATCAGCGGACGCCCGTCCGCCTTGAGCAAGAGCGGATCGATCCGTGCCCGGTTCCAGCCGGCGCCGGGGAACGCTTGCAGCGCCAGCACCCGCAGGCTGGAGAAATCGGTATGGCTTTGCCGCAGCGCCGGCGCGTGGGCCGGGGTCCATTGGCGTTGCCAGATGTAGAGTTGTTGGTCGAGGGGCGGGGCTGGCGGTCGTTCACAGCCGCCCATGAGCAGCGTGGCGAAGGCCAGCGACAGCCGGAAAAGAACACCCATGGAACCTCACCACCCCAGCAAAAGGTCGGCAGATTAACGCCACCCGGACCCGCGGCAAACCGGTTTCGCCAAGGCCTATGGCAGCACGCCAGGCTTGCGCGCAATGATCACCTGACTCTTGGCCACTACCGCATCCAGCGCTTGCTTGATCTGCGCGCCCCGAGGGGAATTGAGCACAGCCTGCCAGGTGTCGGCCCAGTGGTTGAGCAAGGGGTGGTCGGCGTTGCTGAAGTCGACCTTGGCCTCCCAGAACAACAGCATCCACAAAGACCAATAGAAACCGTACTGGCTGTGGCTCAACACCTCCAGCCCGGCCTCGCTGACCATGGCCTTGAACAGCTCTTCGCTGATGATGCGAATGTGGTTGGGCTTCTGGAAGTACTCCGGCGCGGCGATGTCTTTCTGCAATTCTTCGGAGCTGGGGTGCGGCACGCTCAGCAGGTACAGCGCGCCGGGCTGGCCGACCCGCACCAGTTCGGCGAGAAACTGCGCCGGGTCGTCGACATGCTCGATGACCTCGGTGGAAACCACCCGGGTGGCCGTGGCGTCGGCGATGGGCAAGGGGTTGCAGTCGGTCACGTGGCACTCGATACCGCGCGCGGGGGTGTCGCTCAGGCGCTGGCGGGTAGCCTCGACCTTGGCGGCATCGATGTCAGCGATGATGATCTTCGCCCCACGCATCGCGCAGAAATGCACGTTGCCGCCATCGCCACAGCCGACATCCAGCAATGTGTCTTGTGCGGTCACCGGGAAGCCGCTGAACAACTCCCCCGTCTGCTGGTTGAACCAGCCACTGAGCATCGCATCGTGCAGCCCGAGCATATACGGGTCGACCTTGTCGGCCTTGGCGGCCACGGGCGCTGCGGGCGCAGGGGTGCCCGTGGTGAGTTTCTTCAAAAGGCTCAGCATGACGGGGCTCCAGGAACAGGAAGGACGGTTCGGGCGGTGGACAGGCGTTCAACCAGGCGGACGCCGCGCTTGCGCATCGGCATTTCCACCAGCCGGTAGTTGAGTTCGCTCAGCAGTCCGATCAGCAGCAAGGCGCACGCCAGGGCCAGCCACGGATGGCTGACCGGGTCCGGCGAGCCCAACGGGGCCAAGCGAAACCACAGCTCGCGCAGCAGGAAGAACACCGGGATATGGATCAGGTAGATCCCATAGGAGCGGCTGCCCACCCAGGTCAGCGCGGTTTTCAGCCGGCTGCGCGGTAGTAGGTAATCCCGATCATAGGAGGCCACCCAGACCAGCACCGCACTGCACAGCGCAATGACCCCCAGCCGGTAGAACGACAAATTGAAGTGTTCGGTCGCGACCCAGGCCATCACGCCGCCCAGGCCCACGATCAGCAACACACCCAGCCCGGGCCAGCGCAACCCTTTAGGCTCCAAGCGCCAATAGCTCGGTTGCAGGCTCCAGATCGACAACAGCACGCCAAGGGCCAGGGCATCGGTACGGATCACCGACAGCCACAGCGCACGCCAGGTGAAGAACTGCACCACCACCACCGCCAGCAACACCCAGACCAGGTAACGGCGCGAGACAAACACCAGCAGCGGCAGGACCAGATAGAACTGCTCTTCCAGCGAGAGGGTCCAGTACACGAAACTCGCCCCGTATTCGTAACGCATGAACGCGTCGGCGAAGCGCAGGTTGGCAAACTGCAGAAAACCGGCCAGGGTCGCTTGCAGGTTGGCCTGCACGCTGCCGAAGGCACCGGAACGGTTCAGGAAAAAAGTCGCGAAGAGAATCAGCAGCAGCCAGAGCCAGGCTGACGGCAACAGGCGAAAGGCCCGGCGAAGCCAGAAATCGCGGGTGGTGGTCCAGAATTGCCGGGGCCCGTCGCAGCGGCGCAATTGGGGGATCAGGCTACGCCCGATGACAAATCCCGATATCGCAAAGAACAGGTCCACCCCCCACCACAGCTGGAAACTGTCGGCCAGGGCTGCCAGGCGTGGCCAGCCGCCGGGGAATGGCATGCCTTGCAGGTGATGGAACAGCACGCCCATCACCGCGACGGCGCGCAGCAACTCGATGTCCATGATTCGCTTGCTGCTCATGTGGCACTCCCGGGCAAAAGATCAGGCTTGCGGGCGATGATGACCTGGCTCTTGGGCATGAAGCGGTCCAGCACCTGCTTGATCGCCAGGCCATCGGGTTGCGTCAGCAAGTCTTGCCAGACGCCCGCCCAACGCTCCATCAGCGGCGGGTACGGGGCCTGGATTCGGTCGCGCACGGCCCCCTCGAGGTGACGACCGGCCGCCTGTTCGCTGGCCCAGAAGAAAATCATGCCCATGACCCAGAAAAAACCGCTGGCCTGGCGGTGCTCGATCACCAGGCCCGCATCTTCCACCAAGGCGACAAAACGCTCGGCAGTGAACACCTGGACATGGTTGGGCGCCTGGAAATAGCTCGCCGGCGCGATACCTCGCTGCAAATGCTCGCCCACCGGGGCCGGTACGCTGAGCAGGTACTGCGCGCCCGGCCGGCCCATGCGCACCAACTCCGCCATGAACGGCTCCGGCTGGTCGATGTGTTCGAGCACTTCCATGCAGACGACCTTGTTCGCACACCCGTCGGCCAGGGGCAACGGCAAGCTGTTGCTGACCAGCCCCAGGAAGGGCGCAGTCGCTTGTGCTTCGACCTGCCGCGCCAGCTCACGCACCTTGTCCTGCTCGCTGTCGGTGAAGATCACCGACGCGCCCTGGCGCATCGCGAACAGCGTTGCCACGCCTTCGCCGCAGCCCACATCCAGCAAGGTGTCGCCCGCCCCAATCGCGAAACCCTTGAGCAATTCGCCGGTTTCAGGGCGAAACCAGCCATCGAGCATCGCGTCATAGAGGCCGACATCACGGGGCGAAACGGCGGCAGCGGGTGGCGGCGCAGGTTCGACCGGCGGCCTGAGCCAGGCAAGCAGGCGCTGGATCATGGCTGCGGCGCGCTCCGACGACGCTGCCCGACCTGCTGGAAGAAAGCCGCCAGGCGCTGTTCGGCGTTGGCCTGGCTGCAGAACGTCTCCAGGCTGCGCACGGCGTGGGCCGACATCCGGCGATAGCGCTCGGGGTCATTGCGAGCCACGTCATAGCTGGCGCGAAAGGCCGAGCACAACGAGTCCCAATCGGTGACATAGCGCAGGGTCCGATAGGCCGCACGTGGATCGTGGGGCCAGGCGGTGAGTTCTTCGGTCGACTTCACCACGAAGGCATTGTCGTGATCGATGTAATCGGCCATCGCCGTGTTCAGCGGCGCGATCGCAGGACGACCGCAAGACATGAACTCCATCAAGGGCAAGCATTGCCCTTCCCCGTAGGAACTGTTGACCACATACCGGGTGGCTTCCACCAGCCGCTCGTAGTCCGCGTCCGCCAGGTAGCCGTGAATCAGCACGATGCGGCAGCGGTAGGACTGGTTCTTGTAGACGTGGTGCAGCATGTCGACAAGTGCCGCGGTGACATCGTGGTGGGTCAGTTTGAGCACCAGGGTCGCGTCGGGCACCTCGCGGAACGTGGTGCAGAACGCGCTGATCATGTCCTTCCAGTTCTTGCGCCCGTCGTAGGGATTGAACACCGAGGTGTAGATCACCCCGTCCAGCAACAACTCGCAGTCCTGGGGCGGGCCGTCCAGCACCAACGGGGTACCGGCCTGGTGGGCCGGCGGGCCATAGGGGCGCAGGTCGGTGGTCCGGCTGTCGATCAGCAAGCCCCGCAGTTGCAGGCGCATGTGCTCGACCGTCGGTCGCTGGGCCAGCAGCGCACCGCGCGCGGCGAAGCGGTCCCATACCGGCGCCGCGATAGCGACGATCGGGTAATCGGCCCCCATCACCTCGCGCACCGCGTTGACGGTGAAACTGGAATGGGTGATCGCCATGCCGGTCGCCCCTAGCACCACGCGCCAATCGTGCCGTGGCTCACCCTGCCAGCTCTCGGTGGGGATGGTGCTGAATTCCCAGGCAAACACCGGCACCGTCGGGCAGGCATAATGGGCCGCGGTGCGGTGGGGCGGTGAAAACGACAGGAACACGCAGTCTTCGCCGCGCGCCAGGCAATCGGCATACAGCGAGTCGACTTCCTCGTCCGGGCGGGTCACCTCGATCACCCGCCCCAGCCGCTCCAGCACCGGGCGGAACTCCTTGAGCACGAAGTAATAGCTGTACTCGGGCTTGCCGAGGTTCTCCAGGATGTTGCTCTGGTTGGTTTCCGAATAAATGATGATCAGCATGACGCACTCCCCGCCTGCACCGCGAGCGGCAGGCTGGCGTCGTCATCGACCACCAGGAAATCCGCCAGGCGTTGTCGCACCGGGGCGAAGCCGCAATAGCGGCGCATCCGTTCGTTGGCGGCAGCGGCCATGGCCTGATAGGCCTGCGGCTGACTCCGCGCCATGGCATGGCTCTGCTGGTAGGCAAGTTTCAACGAGCCCCAGTCGGGCCGATGGCGCAAGGTGCGATACAAGATGCGCGAATCTTCCGGCCAGATGGTGGGTTCGCGGCTGGACTCGACCACAAAGGCCACCTCGGTGTCGATGTAGTCGCGCATCGCCGTGTGGTCCGGCGCAATGGCCGGACGCCCACAGGACATGAACTCCATCAGCGGCAGGCACAAGCCTTCGCAGCGCGACGCGTTGACGTAGAAGCTGGCCGCGCCATACAGGCGGGCGAACTGCTCGTCTTCCAGGTAACCGTGCATCACGACCACCCGGCACTTGAACGGCGACAACTGGGACAGCAACGTCAGCAACTCGACGTAGTAGGTCGACAGGTCGTTCTGGGTCATCTTCAGCACCAGCGTGGCGTCCTCGGCGTCACGCAGGGCCCAGCAGAAGGCGGTGATCAGGTGGTGCCAGTTCTTGCGCCCGTCATCAGGGTTGAACACGCTGACATACACCACGCCGCTGACGTGGGTCTCCACGGTCTGGCGGGTGTCCGGCAACAGGGCCTGGGGGTGTACCGGTTCCGGTGGCGACGGCTCAGGCACTGGCTCGATGACCACAGGCGCCGATGGCCCCCTGAGAATCCGGCTGGCCGACATGCGGACCGGCACCGGCACAAGGTCACGGGCCGCTTCGCGATACCAGCAAAGCAGGTTGTGCTTGAGCCGCCACACCGGCCCTTGTTCGGACTTCGTGGTGAAGACACGGAACACTTCGCGCAGGTAATGGCGGGAGATGAACGCGCGGCGGCGCCACGTCAGGGGCGGTGGTTCAATCGCAGGCTCCACCACCGGCGCCTCCACGGGCGGCTCGGGCA
The DNA here is from genome assembly GCA_001023535.1 of Pseudomonas chlororaphis. Classification (NCBI taxonomy): domain Bacteria; kingdom Pseudomonadati; phylum Pseudomonadota; class Gammaproteobacteria; order Pseudomonadales; family Pseudomonadaceae; genus Pseudomonas; species Pseudomonas chlororaphis. The sequence goes on along the minus strand of CP011020.1, from coordinate 265 downwards.
GCGGCGCTTGGCCTTCGTTGATCGGCGCGATCAAGCCATCGGCCGACAGCCCGAGGACCTGGCTGTCGATGATGCAGCCCTTGATCTGCAAGGTGGCGCCCGGGTTCACCGGCGTACTCGGGTACCGCTCGCGCACCGCCGCGAAACGCTCCCACAGCGGCGTCGGCAGGACCAGCACCGGAAAGTCCTCGCCCAAGGTCCGGCGAATCGCCGCGGCCGTGTGGCTGGACAGGGTGATCACCCGACCATGGCGCGCCAGCGTGCG